>NZ_JAKEVM010000002.1:0-127592 GCF_022398475.1 Pseudoalteromonas shioyasakiensis
GCAACGCTTAACGCGAAATCAGTTCACCTTGCGCAAAGGACTCGTAAGCGCTACGCGCTTTGTCGAGAATCCTTTCCACGCCTTTTGCTTGGTGACAATAGCGTTTTGGACCCACCTGACCCCATGCCGAACTCAGTAGTGAAACGAAACAGCGCCGATGATAGTGTAGCAGCTGCTATGTGAAAGTAGGTCATCGCCAGGCTCCAAATAAGAGAAAGCCCGATTCGAAAGAGTCGGGCTTTTTTGCGTCTGGAGCTTTCAGCTTTCAGCTATCAGCTGTCAGCTGTCAGCCATCAGTTGAACTGTGGGGTTGTTTAGTGCAGATACTCCCTCAGCAACAAACCCCGTAGGAGGCACTTCAGTGCCGAATCAGACCATAACAAACACATTCATGGCTAAAGCCATTCCTACGTGATGCGTATCTCAGACGTCAGTTGAGCGGTGGGTTTATTTAGTACTGTGTCACCCTCAGCAAGAATCCGCGTAGGAGGCACTTCAGTGCCGAATCTAGACCAGAACATAAGCATTCATGGCTAAAGCCATTCCTACAAGTACACTTTGCCTAGAGCCTAGAGCCTAGAGCCTAGAACCTAGAACCTAGAACCTAGAACCTCCACCTATCGGCTGAAAGCTGATAGCTGATAGCTCGTTGTCACTCACACTGCTCTATCTCTTTTACATCGCCGCGGCCGTCGCTTAGATAGCATTGTTCTAGCAACGAGCAGTAGCAGATCTCGGTTTTGATATTAAAGCGTTGGTCATTTACCTTGTCCCATTGAGTTTCATTAAATCCCGTTTGCTTGAAACCAAAAAGTTTAAGTTTGCTGCCAGATGCCAGTAACCGGTTATCACTGGCACTCGTCATAATCCAGCCAAATGCTTCGAAAATATTTATGTCGGGAGAATCATCTTGCAGAGTTTGTAGCTGTGTTTCATATGCTTGTGTATCAAAACAGCATGCAGAAATTACTTTATAGATATCTAAATATGATTGGTCGTTATAATGATACTTCACATACTTTACTATCGCAGGTCCTGAACCTGAATTAGAGAGTACAAAGGTGATTTCAGATAGATTTTTTTCTTCATTAAAATTTCCCGTCATCACTTCGAGCCATGGCCAGGTTGCGGCTTTTACTTGTCGTTCTGCGGCGTTGGCTTGCAAGTAAGTGGCATAAAAGGAGGCTGCTGAAATTATAATGGCGCAGAGTGCGAGAAATAGGTTTAGCCGCTCGTTGGTAAACCATGCATTGCGCTGAGTGTTTTGCTGGGTGGTCTTTGTTTGCTCTTCAACGTTAGAGTTTTGCTCTGTTTTAACGGTGGAACAGCTTGCGTCCTGTTGCTGATTATCCATAATTTTTAATTGTTGTTTTTATAGACTAATAAAGATACAACTTTAATTGGATAGATAAAAGAGACAGGGAGTAAAACTCCCTGATTTGGTATTAACTATTTGAGATAAATACGGTGAGCTTTTCACCCACTCTTAAGCTATCTCTTGAAAGGTTATTCCATTGTTTGAGTTTAGTGATACTGACTTTGTATTGCTTTGCAATCTTCCAAAGGCTATCGCCAGATTTCACCTTATACTCGATTTGTTGATCAGCCAATTGCGGTAATATCAGTTTTTGACCAATACGAATGGTGTTTGTTTTTAGGTTATTGAAGGTTTTCAGTTGGCTAACTGTTACTTTATAGTTCTTTGCAATCACACTTAAGCTATCACCGCGTTTAACTGTGTAATGTTGCCACTGGCTATAATCATTGCTCTTTTGATTAGCTAATAGAGTTTGATAACTTGCTTGCTGATCTTTTGGGACCACAATGTGTGGCGCATCAATCACCGCGGGATATCGGATAACGCCATGGTTCAGCTCTTCTAGCTCTTGCCATTTCGCTTTGTCTGCCAAGATCACTGCACCAGTTACTGGTAAGGTCGCAATAGCCTGCTCATTCTTAATCGCAGGGAATATCATTTTTTGGTGTTTTAATAATTGTGCTGCGGCCAGTAACTTAGGCACGTATTGTTTGGTTTGCGATGGTAGCTTTAAACTAAAGAAGTCCGTCGACTTACCTTGTTTTTTATTACGAGCAATCGCCTGTAATACACGCCCTTCACCAATATTGTAAGCAGCAATAGCGTGATACCAATCGCCATCAAAGCGTTTATAAAGGTATTCCATAAAATCCAAAGCTGCGCGGGTGCTGTCGATCACATCTTGGCGACCATCATACCAAGGGGTAATTTTTACTTTAAAGTATTTGGCGATTGAGGGGGTGAGTTGCCATAAACCCGATGCATGTTTGTGCGAATAGGCACTGGCATCAAAATCGCTCTCTATAAGCGGCATTAGAGCGAGTTCTATTGGTAAGTCACGGTTTTCTACTTCTGTGACGATATGATACAAATACGGCGCTGCGCGGCGGCTTATTTCTTCCATGTAATTTGGATGAGTAAGGTACCAAGCAATGCGCTTTTGCACATCTGGGTGACTTGAATCGCTAAACTGCAGTTGAATGCGAATACGCTGCCATACGTCATCAAGTTCACTTGGTTTGAGCGGTGTCACCGCGTCTACTTGTTTTGTTTTAGCTTCTGCAACCACAGTGCCTGGATTGGCTTTGATGATGGGCTTCTTTTCGGGAAGTGACTCAGGGGCAGTCTGACAGCCTGTTACAATAAAAGAAACAACAACAAGGCCTAAAAATCGATTTAAAAACACGTATTAAAATACTCCGTTAACTTAGGTGCGGGTAAACTAAAGCGCCTAAGCTTAACATAGGGTGAGCTAAAAATGACCATTAGATTAACAGCTCGCTAACTTACTCACCCAATTGAAATTAAAACGAAATACTAACTTGTAACCCAGCATAACCATGGTTTTGTGCTTCCCAATAGCGGCTGTCTATTTCTCGGGCCCTGGCATAGATCTCTATTCTGAATGGCTTTGAGTCAACGCCCATGCCCACACCAACATAGCCATCAATATTATTGTGATCGTCATCATAGCGGTCGCTGTAGTCGTGGTCATCTCGGTCGTCGTATACAGCAAGCTCAATTAAATCTAAGCCCACTTCGCCATAGAAAAAAAAGTCACTGAAATAACCAAATTTGATGCCGCTATCTAAGGTGAGAAATGTCTCCCGATCACCTTTTTTAGTAAATACTTCTGCTGAGCCTAGTGCCGTTGTAAATGCTGCGCCGAAATTGCTGTAGTTATTTATAGCCATGACTTCGATGCCGGCTGAGGTGATTGAATCAGTACTATTATGCTCTGATTTAACAAACAGGTTCATATTAGGGCTGTCATAAATACCAGCAAAGCTTGTAGCAGGAATGAAGGCAAGTGATGAAAAGAGTGCTAAGGCGAGGTATCGCATATTGGTTAGTCCATTAAACGTTAATGGGTACATGATACCAAACAGCGCCTTAGCAAATTGTAAGTAAGTGTGCTAACTATGTAAGCTAACCGAACACGCAGCGAAAGCAGGCTCCTTGCTGGCGTTTGATATAAACCAGATCGCCGCCATGATTGAGCATGATCTGGCGCGATAAACTTAAGCCTATTCCTGAACCTTGTTGCTTGGTAGTAAAAAATGGCACAAAAATCATCTCAATCACATGATCGCTGATACCTGTACCATTGTCACTGACCTCTAAATACAGTTGCTGATTAGCATTTTGTGCAATGCTTACCTCAATGTACTTTGCTGACTCTGGATTGTTTAGCTGCTTAAGGACATCAATGGCATTGGTAAGCAGGTTTATTATTACTTGTTCAACTTGGCCTCTATCTATCATTACTAACTGTTGGCTTTGCACCGACAAATTCAACGTAATATTAAGCTGCTTAGCTTGTTGAGAGTGCAGAGCGACAACTTGCTTGGCAAGATCTGCCAGAATATGTGGCTGTAAGTGTGGGGCGGGTAAGCTACTAACCTTTTTAAATTGCGCTATAAATTCCCCTAAATGCTCGGTTCGTGATGCGAGTGTTGTTAGGGCGAGTTGCAAGTCTTGTTTATCTTCCTGATCATCAAAACTAAGCTCAGTTGGCAGCAGTGCCGTACAAGTTTGTGCTAAAGAAGAAAGTGGCGTAATCGAATTAGCAATTTCATGGGTTAGTACTTTGGTAAGGCGCTTATAAGCTTGTTGCTCTTTTAATTGCAGCTGATCATGAATCGATTGCAAACTGATCACTTTACGAACTTTACCTTGTATTTCGGCAATACTGATCTGCACAGATAGCGTATCGTGCTGCTCACCATTTTGCCATGGCACGGTATTACGGCTATTTTGCTTTGCGTCTTGGACTAGGTTGGCTATTACACCTAAATCATCGATGTGCTTTACAGCTTGTCCAAGTAAACGGCTGACCGCCGGATTGCTTTCAATAATAGTGCCTTGTTCATCACACACTAATACCGCTAAATCGATATGAATTAATAGCGCTTGTAAGAACTGGGCTTGTTGCTCTGCATTAAAACGCGCAGCCTGAATTTGCTGTTTAACCTGCTCAAATTGCTGTTGCATTGGGTGTTGGTCGCCAAAGCCTAATGTGCTGTCTCCATTTGCTAAAGCGCGAAACACCATATCTGCACGCCTTGTTTGGCGTTTAAATAAATTAAAAATTTGCGCGGCACATACCAAATTTAAAATAACTAAAAGTGCCGAAATTGCAGAAAACCCGCTTTGCTCTACTTGCCAAAACAAAGCAATTGATAAACCAATTAGCGCAGCTAATAGGCAGGCTAAGCTAATAAAATTTCGCATCGATTACAGTCCGTATTTTTCTAAACGACGATACATGGCTCCGCGTGTTAGGCCGAGGGCTTTAGCTGCATGACTCACATTCCCTTGAAAATGCTTTAAAGCTGCACGAACGGTTCTCTGCTCGATGATGTCGAGATCAAAAGTGTCGTAGTCAGTGGCGCTTGAAGAGAGCTCACTTGTACTAACAGCAGCACTTGGTGAGCTTATCACTGAGCTTATATCGAGCTCTGAGCCTTCAGAGAGAATGACTGCTCGCTCAATTGCATGGGCAAGTTCACGGACATTGCCTGGCCAATGATACTGGCTTAAACGTGTCATATCAGATGCCGCAATCGAGAGCTCACGTTTGTATTTATGTGCAAAGTGCTGCAAGTAGTAGTTACACAGTAATGGAATGTCTTCACTGCGCTCGCGCAGAGCTGGCAAACGGATCTCTACGGTATTAACACGGTACAGTAAGTCTTGCCTAAACTTGCCTTCAGAAACTGCTTGTTCGAGGTTTTCATTGGTTGCACAGATCAAGCGAATATCAATATCGATGACTTTAGAGCCACCAACCGGTGTTATTTGTCTGTTTTGTAGTGCTGCGAGCAGCTTAACTTGTTGGTTAAGCGGTAAATTACCTAGCTCATCTAAAAATAAACTACCACCATGGGCCAGCTCAAATCGGCCAATGCGATCTTCTTTCGCGCCAGTAAACGCGCCTTTTTTATGGCCAAATAGTTCGCTTTCAAACAGGCTTTCGGCTAGTGAGCCCATGTCTAGGCTTATGAAGGGTTGGCTTTGGCGCTGGCTTGCATTGTGGATTGCATGGGCAGTGAGTTCTTTACCTGTGCCACTTTCGCCACTAATCAATATGTTGGCATCTGTGTTGGCTGCTTTGTCGATAACCGAAAAAACCTGCTGCATGGCATAACTTTGGCCTAAAAACTCAAATGGTTGATTGCCGATTGACTGCTGCAAGGCCTGCTTTTGTTTTGTGAGCTTACCAACTTGCTGTTTGTCTTTAGCGTGTGAAAATGCCGCCGCTACAGCACCGAGTAATTGCTCATTTTGCCAAGGCTTGGCAATAAAGTCAGAGGCACCAGCTTTAATTGCTTCGACAGCTAGCTGAATATCGCTGTAGGCCGTCATAAGCAGTACCGCAATGTTAGCGTCTTGGCTCATGATCTTTTTTAGCCAGTAGAATCCTTCTTTGCCACTAATTGAGTCTTGCGTGAAGTTCATATCGAGTAACACAACATCTATAGCCTGATCTGCCTCATGCTGTGCGTTAATGATACCTTCGATATCAAAGGGGTTATCTGTGGTTTTTACAACCTGATAATGCTGCTTTAAAAGTAATCGTGCAGCGATAAGTACGTCGGGGTTATCATCGACGATAAGAATTGATCCTGCTTGTTTCATAGCTATTTATTATTATTCCTTTATGGGAACACTAAGACTAATTGAAAATAGTAAGAGTGTCCATTTATGGACGATATATGGGCTGTGAAGTGTTCTATAAGCGGACACTTGATTATATGCATCTTTATTGGCTTTTATGTAAGTTGTTGTAATTTAATAAAAATAAAAGTTGGCACAAGAGTTGTTTTATCTATAGGTAATTAGCACCTAGATAACTTAAAGGCGTCAACATGGATAAGAAAATTACACGCTCAAATAACAAAGCATTTTTTAAGAAATCAGTCATTGCAGCGGCATGCTTAGCTGTTGCGGCTGCAGCTTATGGTTTCACACAAACTGAGCAAACAGGTCGTAGCCAGCAAGTAACTGCTACAAGCTTAACGATTAGCACAGTACAACAAGGTGAATTTGTTGATGCTTTAAGTCTTCGTGGTCAGGTTATGCCTCGCACTACAATTTACCTCGACACCATTGCCGGAGGCCAAGTCGAAGAGCGACTTGTTGAGCAAGGTGAGTTTGTTAAAAAAGGTCAACCACTTGTGCGTTTAAGCAATACCAATTTGCAGCTTGATGTAATGAGCCGTGAAGCACAAGTGACTGAGCAACTTAACTTTTTACGCAACACGCAAATGAATATGGAAACCAGCCGTTTAAACTTACGCCGAGATTTGCTTGAAATCGATCTTAAAATCACACATTTATCGCGTCGCTTAAAACAAACTCAGCCGCTAGTTAAAACGGGTGTGTTAGCACAAGAACAATTATCTGAAATTCAAGAAGACTTAGCGTATTACAAAGCGCGTAAAGAACTAACCCTTGAGCGTCAAAAGCAAGAAAACAGCATTCGTGAAGTTCAGGTAGCTCAGTTAAAAGACAGTGCCGACATGCTAGAGAAAAACCTACAGTTTGCGCGTAAGAACCTTGAAAACTTACTCGTAACAGCACCTGCCGATGGTTATTTAAGTGAACTTGATGTTGAAATTGGTGAATCAAAAGGCCGTGGTGCTCGCCTAGGGCAGATTGATATTCCTAATGAATACAAGCTAGTTGTGAGACTAGACGAGTTTTACCTGAGCCAAGTTCAAACAGGTATGCAAGTGCTTATTGAACACGAGCAAGGCGAAATTGCGGCAACAGTTAGCAAAATTGATAGCCGTGTTCAGCAATCACAGTTTCAGGTTGAAGTCGATTTACCTAATGGCACGAGCAACATAAAGCGTGGGCAAAGCCTAGATGTACAGCTGATGCTAGGTGATAGCAAAGGCACTGCTTTATTACTTGAACGCGGCGCATTTTTTACCAGCTCAGGGGGTAACTGGGTTTATGTCATGGAAAAAGATGGCAATCGTGCAGTACGAAAAGACATTCGTCTTGGCAAAAAGAATCAAAACTATTATGAAGTGTTAAGTGGCCTAAGCGCCGGAGATCGCGTGATCACCTCTAGCTACAGCAACTTTGATAAAGCACAACAACTACAATTTTAAGGATAAAAACAATGATTAAATTAACTAACTTATCACGCGTGTTCCGTACTCAAGATGTTGAAACAACAGCGCTTAATAACATTAACTTACATGTAAACGAAGGCGAGTTTCTTGCCATTATGGGGCCATCTGGCTGTGGTAAATCAACATTACTCTCTATTTTAGGTATGTTGGATTCGCCATCGGCAGGCAGTTTTGAATTTTTAGGTGAAGACATCGCAGGGTTTGGTGAAAAGCAATTAGCGGCACTTAGAAAAGCGTCGATTGGTTTTGTTTTCCAAAGCTTTAACTTAATTGATGAATTAACAGTATTTGAAAACGTTGAGCTGCCATTACAGTATCAAAATATCTCAAAAAGTGAACGTAAACAGCGAGTAGAAGAAATTTTAAAACGTGTTGCAATCGACCATAGAGCAGATCACTTACCACAGCAGCTATCGGGTGGTCAGCAGCAACGTGTAGCAGTAGCCAGAGCTCTGGTGATTAATCCAAAACTAATCTTAGCGGATGAGCCTACGGGTAACCTTGATTCAAAAAATGGTGATGAAGTCATGGCGATGCTACGTGAGCTAAATCGTGAAGGTACCACGGTAATTGTGGTTACTCACTCAGAAAAAGAAGGCAATTATGCTGACCGTTTAGTGCGCTTACTTGATGGCCAAGTGATGGTAGATAAAGCTAACCGTGTTCAACAAACAGCAGAGGTGGCATAACATGATTTTAAGTTATCTGATCACCGCGCTGCGTGCGTTTAAAAACCAAAAACAGCACTTTATTTTAAATGTTCTGGGTTTAAGTGTGGGCTTAGCTGCGGCAATTCTAGTTGCTTTGTTTGCAAAAAATGAGCTTTCGTACGATAGCCAACAGCCACATGCTGAGCGTGTTTATCGCGTTGGACAAGACTTCTCAAAACTTGGTTTAGCTGTGGTGCCTATTTTTAATTATGTGCAGTCAAAGCAGGCCGAAGATTACAGCCAAGTTGAAGAAGTGTTCGGATTAACTATGGTCGAGTTGACTCGTGAAGCCATGGTTGATGTGAGTTACCGCAACCAAGGCTATAAGTTAAATGCCTTATATGGTGCTACAGCAAATATTGAAAACTTTATTGCTATGAAGACGATTGCGGGTGACTTAACAACAGCAATGAGTACACCAGACAGCCTAGCTTTAAGTGAATCAGAAGCACTGCGCATTTTTGGTCGCACCGATGTGATTGGTGAAACACTTACGCATGAACAAGGACAGTACACAGTGCGTGCCGTGTTTGCAGACTTAACAGACAACACTCACTTTGCCTTTAAAAACCTTGTTTATGTTAAGCATGATCCAAGCGAAATAGATATCAACAGTAGTTATGTTTATATGCGTGTAGCAGAGGGCACCGATACAGATGCATTAGCTAAAACCTTAACAGAACGCTTTTTTAGCGGTTCTATGTTGGAGCAAGTTAGTTTAGAGCTGCATCCATTACTTGATTTGCACTTAACGGCTAAATCACCGTTTGAGATGAAAGCGGGTGGTGCTAAACAAGTGGTGATGATCTGTGTTGGTTTAAGTGTGTTACTGATTCTTATTGCAGGTTTTAACTTTATCAATATGACCGTCGCTCAATCGACTAAACGTGCAAAAGAAGTGGGTGTGCGTAAAGCGCTTGGCGCAAGTAAAGGCCAGTTAGTAACGCAGTTTTTATCTGAATCTGTATTGGTATCAATGCTTTCAATGGTGATTGCATGTGCTTTAGTGGAACTATTTTTACCAAACTTTAACCAACTAGTAGACCGCGAATTGGTCGTGAATTATGCCTCTGAATTTGGCATTGCAATTATTGTGGTCGCAATTGCTGTGGGTATATTAGCTGGGCTTTATCCTGCATTCTTTATTTCGTCATTCAGTGCAAAACGCGTTTTAAGTGGAGACTTACAGCGTGGTAATACAGCAATATGGGTTCGTAAGAGCTTACTAACCTTACAGGCTTCACTAGCAATAGGTTTAATCATTGCCTCTATTACTTTGTTAAAGCAATTAACTTACTTACAAAGCTTACCTTTAGGCTATGAAACAACACAAAGATTGGTTATTTCAGAGCTACCTGTAGGCGAAGTATTCACAAAAGAAAAAAATGCCTTAGTTAACCGTATTAGTGCAATTCAAGGCGTACAGCAAACAACAGTTATTGATACCCGTTTAACTGTTTCAATCAATAATACACTTATGCCAACGTGGCCAAATGGTGAAGCATCTGGCAGCTTAACGCCTGTTGTAGGTGCAAGCTACGATGTTGTAAAAACGCTAGGGTTAAAACTGGTTGCTGGTCGTGACTTTAGCCGTGAATTTGCTGGTGATTGGGCAAGCCGTGAAAATGGAGTAACAAGTACGGGCACCATCGTGACTGAGTCTGTCGCAAGGCAAGCGGGTTACACTAACATGAGTGACATTATTGGTAAGGTAATTAAAGACTCAGGTCGCGGCGTAGATATGCGTGTTGTGGGTGTGGTTGAGGATGTAAAGGTAGGTAATGCTAAAGATGCCAACTCTAATATCATGTTCTTGTGTGGTTTTAACTTTTTATCACCTGTATCAGAATTAATTTTAACGATTGATCAGCAAAACTTGCCTTACATTAAAGCTCAGATCGCTGAAGTATTAGCAAGCTCAGCCAATATCTATGAGCCAAAAATTAACTTACTCGCAGACAACTACAAAACTCTGTTAAAAGGTGATGAGCGAATTTCGAATGTAGTTTTAATCTTTACTGGTCTTGCTGTGTTCTTAACTTGTTTAGGTACCTTTGGTTTGGCTTCGTTTGCAACAGTGCGTCGTCAAAAAGAAGTGGCCGTTCGAAAAGTGCTAGGTGCATCACGCATCAGTATCGTAAATATCATTGCTAAAGAGTTCTTAGTGCTGGTGGGCGTGAGTATTGCTATTGCGTATCCAGTGACTTACTTGTTAGTTGGTGATTGGTTAGCAAACTTTAATGACCGCATTGAACAAGCTGTATGGGTGTATTTAGTTGCCGCCGTCGCGGTGGCCGCCATTACTTGGGTTACCGTTGCAAGCTTAGCCTTTAAGGCCGCAAGCACCAGACCATCACTTATCTTACGATATGAATAACAGTTAACTAACTCCCAACTATAAGCCCAGCAATACAGCTGGGCTTTTTTTACTCGCTAAATACCTGTTTGGAGTGTTATTGCCATACATGGCGATCTTCGGCAAGGAGTGCTTTAGCGCGTTAGTATGTATTTTTTGTCGCCATAAATGACGACCTACGGTAGGACGTGCTTTAGCGCGTTAGTGTGTATTCTTTGCCACCATAAATGACAATCTACGTAGGACGTGCTTTAGTGCGTTAATCTACTATATTTAATGTTCTACAATTTTATGAAAAAGGATTTTTCATGAGCTGGAGCCATTTAAAGAAAGGACGAGTTTCAATTCAATCAGGTGAATATTTCATAACGTTCAACTGCCATAACAGAAAAGCACTGTTCAGTGATCATAACTTAGCAAAAGTATTTTGTAGGTGTATTGAAATAAATGAATTAATACATCAATGTTGTTGGTTAACTTGGGTTCTTATGCCCGATCATTTTCATGGTTTATTAAGGCTTAGTGATAGTAGCTTGGGTAAAACAGTTGGTCATCTAAAAGGTCTTTCTGCAAGAGAGATAAATAAGAGACGTAGTTTTTCGCAAACAGTGTGGCAACCTGCTTACTATGATCATGCACTACGTAAAGATGAAAGTAGAATAGCAGTAGCCAGATACATAGCAGCAAATCCTTTACGAAAAAAGCTAGTTGATAATTTAGGTAGTTATCCATATTGGAATTCTGTTTTTTTGTGATTGGTTGTCGCCATAAATGACGACCTACGGTAAGACGTGCTATAGCGCGTAAGCATGTATTCTTTGTGTCGCCATAAATGACGACCTACGGTAAGACGTGCTATAGCGCGTAAGCATGTATTCTTTGTCACCATAAATGACGACCTACGGTAAGACGTGCTATAGCGCGTAAGCATGTATTCTTTGTGTCGCCATAAATGACGATCTACGTAGGACGTGCTTTAGCGCGTTAGTATGTATTCTTTGTCGCCATAAATGACAACCTACGGTAGGACGTGCTTTAGCGCGTAAATATAGGCTTAAAGGTCTTTGACCTTCACCGCAGGGTTACCCGCTACTAAAGTATTTGCCGCGACATCTTTGGTAACTATTGCCCCTGCGCCAATCACTGAATTATCAGCAACTATAATACCCGCAAGTATAATCGCGCCTGCACCAATCCATACATTGTTGCCAATGCTAATCGGTGCTGCAAAGTTAGCTTTTGCTAAACGCTCGGTTGGGTTTACTGCATGAGATACCGCGAGTATTTGTACATTAGGGCCTATTAAGCAGTCATCACCTATCGTAATTTGCACATCAGATAACGGCGCATCGAGCACAGTACAGTTAATATTTATGAAGGTTCGATCACCTATTTTAATACCACTACCGTAATCACAATGAAAACCCGCTTCTATAACAACCTGCTCGCCACAGTGAGCAAACATGCCTCTTAGACGTTTTAAATTGCCTTTACTTGGGCTTTTGGCAAATAAACGGCAAATTTCATGGGTATTTTTTCGTTGTTCGAGTAAGGACTTATCGAGGCTATTAAACTCTTTCATGGGGCATGTTCATGGTTATATTTGCCAATAGCTTAGCGTGTTGGTGATGAAGATCAAAATTAAAGCTGTGTAGGTTAATGATCATTCACTTGCCATTTATATTGTTTCGTTTAAAATCTCAAAACTTTCGAAACGAAACTTATGTGGTTCACTTTATGACAAAACGAAACACTCAACAACGTCGCCATACAATCTTAAGCCAAGTGAATGAACTTGGTGAAGTTGCTGTTGAAGCGTTAGCAGAGCAGTTTCAAACATCTGAAGTGACGATACGTAAAGATCTGACAGCCCTTGAAAAAAGTGGCTTGTTGCTACGCCGTTACGGTGGTGCCATTGCACTGCCACAAGAAATCGTTGCAAATAGCAACGAGAAAAGCGACTCGCTTCGCAAAATGGCAATCGCACAGGCGGCTGCAAAGCTTATTAAAGATCATAACCGCATCATCATTGATAGCGGTCGCACTACAGCGGCGATGATCCCTGAGCTTGCTAGTAAACGCGGTTTAGTGGTGATGACAAATGCTATTAATGTCGCTAACCGACTGCTTTCATTAGAAAATGAACCAACACTTTTGATGACCGGGGGAACTTGGGATCCACATTCAGAATCGTTTCAGGGCCAAGTTGCAGAGAATGTTCTACGCTCTTACGACTTTGACCAACTCTTTATTGGTGCCGATGGCATTGATATTGATAGAGGTACTACAACCTTCAATGAATTAGTGGGGCTTAGCCAAGTGATGGCTGAAGCAGCCCGTGAGGTAGTGGTGCTGGTAGAGTCAGAAAAAATTGGCCGAAGAATACCGAATTTAGAACTGCCTTGGCAGCGTGTTACCACCGTTATCACAGACAACAACCTAAGCGCCGACAAGCGCGAGGCGATAACAGCATGTGGTGTACAGCTGATCTGTGCAGAAATTGAATAACCCGTAATAAGACCGACAACACCTTATTACGCATCGTTTATGACAACACATCTCGCCCAAAGTAAAACACTTTGGCATGTGCAAAAGGAGAGATTATGTGTGGAATCGTAGGGGCTGTTGCAGAACGCCCAGTAAATAAAATTCTTGTTGAAGGCCTTAAGCGCCTTGAATACCGTGGCTATGACTCGGCAGGTGTGGCTTTACTTAAAGGTACTGAGCTTAACACTGTAAAAGCAGTAGGTAAGGTTGCTAACCTTGAAGCGGCACTGAATGAAGCCGCTGTTAAAGGCACTACCGGTATCGCACATACGCGCTGGGCAACTCATGGTGGTGTAACTGAAGCGAATGCTCACCCACATATTTCGAATAGCGAAATTGCTCTTGTTCATAACGGTATTATCGAAAATCATGCCAGCCTACGCGATGCGCTTAAAGGCGACGGTTATGAGTTTTTATCAGAAACAGACACTGAAGTTATGGTGCACCTTATTCACCAACTTCGCCAACAACACGATACGCTTTTAGCTGCAGTACAGGCTGCTGTGAAGCAGTTTGAAGGTGCATTTGGTACGGTTGTTTTTGATAAAGCGAACGACAACGAAATCATCGTAGCGCGCTCAGGTAGCCCACTGGTGATTGGTTTAGGTCTTGGCGAAAACTTTATTGCCTCTGACCAACTTGCTCTATTACCTGTTACTCGTAGCTTTATTTACCTTGAAGAAGGTGATGTTGCTCGTATTACCCGTGACAGTGTTGAAATTTTTGATGCAAATGGTGATGCAGTTGAGCGCGAAGTGATTGAATCAAACATTACGCAAGATGCATCAGGTAAAGGCGAATATCGTCACTACATGCTGAAAGAAATTTACGAGCAGCCGCTTGCTGTACGTAACACCCTTGATGGCCGTTTAGTTAATGACACTGTAGCGATCGATGCCTTTGGCGAAAGTGCTCAGCAAATCTTTAAAGACGTAAAACACGTGCAAATTATTGCCTGTGGTACTTCATACCATTCAGGTATGGTTGCTCGTTACTGGCTTGAACAGTTCGCAGGCGTGAGTTGTAACGTCGAGATTGCTTCTGAGTTCCGTTACCGCGAATCATTTGTACATGAAAATAGCTTACTTGTGACCATTTCACAGTCTGGTGAAACAGCCGATACGCTTGCTGCACTTCGTCTTGCAAAACAGCAAGGTTACATGGCGTCAATGACCATTTGTAACGTGCCGGGTTCATCATTAGTACGTGAATCTGATTTAGCCTTTATGACTAAAGCAGGTGCTGAAATTGGTGTTGCATCAACTAAAGCCTTCACCACACAACTTGTTGGCTTATTAATGCTAACAGCATCTATTGCCCAAGAAAAAGGCCTAGAGCAAGGTGCGATTGTAAATGCAATTAAAACACTTCCTAACAAGTTAGAAGAAGCATTACTTCTTGCTGAAGGGATTGAAGATTTAGCTGAAGAATTTGCTGATAAGCACCACTCACTATTCTTGGGTCGTGGCTCACAGTACCCAATCGCGATGGAAGGTGCGCTTAAGCTGAAAGAAATTTCGTACATTCACGCAGAAGCATATGCAGCGGGTGAGCTTAAGCATGGCCCTCTTGCGTTGATTGATGCCGACATGCCAATCATTGTTGTGGCACCAAACAACGAACTACTTGAAAAGCTTAAATCAAATGTAGAAGAAGTACGTGCCCGTGGCGGTATTATCTATGTATTCGCAGACAAAGACTCAGCGTTTGAATCTGACGAAACAATGCGTGTAATCAACGTAAACCATGTGGATGACGTGATTGCTCCAGTTGTATATACAATCCCGCTACAGCTGCTTTCATACTATGTTGCGGTTATTAAAGGCACCGACGTAGACCAACCTCGAAACCTAGCAAAATCAGTGACGGTTGAGTAAGTTAAAGCATCAAGAGCCGGCTAATTAGCCGGCTTTTTTGTGTCTATAATTTGCTTAATTAGTGTTCACTGATGCAATTTGTATTGCAATTGATTAGGATGGTTAAACACTCTGGCTAAGGATAATAACAATGAAAAAGCGCAGTGTTTTAACCTCTATAGGATTGACCGTATTAGTACTCAGCTCGGGGATTGCTTATGGACAATCTTTTGATCTCATCATCAAAAACGCGATGTTGCTCGATGGTCGTGGTGGCAAAGCGGTTCGCGCAGATGTTGGTATTGAAAGCGGCAAGATCACTAAAATTGGTGATATGGCGGCTGACAAAGCTCAACAAGTTATAGATGCCAATGGCAAGGTTGTAGCGCCGGGCTTTATCGATTTACATTCCCATGCTGAGCGTTCAATTGCAGAGCTGCCTCGGCTCGATAACTTAGTGCAGCAGGGTATCACCACTATTTTGGGCGGTAACTGTGGTTTTTCTCCTGTCGACTTTAAGCAATTTTTTGCGCAAACCGAGCGTTCACCTCTAGGGCCAAATTTAGCCTTATTAATTGGCCATAATGATGTTCGTAAAGCTGTTATGGGTGAAGAGCAACGACTTGCCACTGCTGATGAGTTAAAAGCAATGCAAGCACTGGTAGATAAAGCGATGCAACAGGGGGCGTTTGGTTTATCGACTGGGCTAAAATATGTTCCTGGTGTGTACTCAAACTTTGCTGAGGTAAAGGTGCTTGCCGAAACCGCTCATGCTCAGCATGGATTTTTTGCCTCTCATATGCGGGACGAAGGCGCAGAGATTGTCACGGCGATGAATGAAGTGCTCGATATTGCAAAAGAGACCGGTATTCCTGTGCATATCTCTCATCATAAGCTGATTGGTCATCCAAATTGGGGTGAGAGTAAGCACACTATTCAGATGATTCGCGATGCTCGCAAAGTGGGTTTCGATGTCACCCTCGATCAGTATCCTTACACGGCTTCTTCTACGCGATTTGCTATATTATTTCCTGCATGGTCATTGGCTGGTGGCCAAGCTGAAGTTGAAAAGCGTCTACAAGATCCAGAGTTAAGGCAAAAAATAAAACAAGGCTTGATCAAAAATATCCGTGAAGACAGAGGCGGTGGTGACCCCGCAAGGCTGCAAATAGCGCATTATACGGCAAACCCTGCATGGGATGGACTAACCTTTGCTGAAGTATTAAAACGTGAAGGGCGAGCGCAAAGTATTGATGAAGCAGCTGAACTTGCTATGGAAATTCAAGCAAATGGCGGTGCTCAGGGGATCTTCCACGCTATTAATGAAGATGATGTTAAGTACATCATGGCTTACCCAATTACTGCAATCGCCACCGATGCGGGTGGTTCAGAACTTGGTAAAGGCAACCCACATCCACGTGGGTACGGCACCTTCCCCAGAGTACTAGGTCATTATGTGCGTGAACAAGGAGTGATTTCGTTACCTGATGCAATACGTAAAATGACCAGTTTACCCGCAGCAAGAATGGGCCTAATTGACCGAGGAGTGATAGCACAAGGCTATGCTGCTGATATTGTTATACTCGACCCTGCGGCGGTTGCTGATAAATCAACGTTTAGCGCACCACATCAGTACGCAGAAGGAATTCAATACGTCATTATTAATGGCCAAGTCATTAAATCACCGGATGGCATGACGGGTAAAAGCGCTGGGCAAATATTGCGCCATACGCTTTAGCTAAAAGAATGACTTATATGTACTTTTATACGAAAATGTACATAAGTTATCTTTGTTTGTACCTGCAATTCTGTTAGCTTAAAAAATTACCAATTTTTCTTAAGGATAAGTCGTGCGACTATTTAAGTTACTCTGTATTAGTGGTTTTTTACTCTGTACTAGTCATGTAATGGCTCAACCAGCTGCAGATGATGCGGTTCCACATTACAGCCAACATACGCATACTATCGAATCAAGTAATCTTAGTGAGCAACGCACTGTCGTTGTGCAATTACCAAAAAGCTATCAAACACATCCAAACAAAAGGTATCCCGTTATTTACCGTTTAGATGGGGTCGGTAATTTACCATTGATTAATGCTGTGCTTGAGCGCTTACAACAAAATGATCAAGCGCCAGAGGTGATTGTAGTTGCGATTGAAAGCACTAATCGACTTAGAGATTTTTATCCTACAGTGAACAAAGAACCACAAGGGCCTGTTGGCGAAGGCGGTGGTGCAGCAAAGTTTTTAGCTTTCGTAGAGCAAGAACTGATGCCTTTGGTTAATAAACAGTATCGTACTCATGATTATAGAGTTATCGCAGGAGCCTCAGCTGCGGGTGTATTTGCTCTTCACTCAATGCAGGCTAATCCTGAGTTATTTCAAGCGCATATTGCTTATAGCCCTGCGGTATGGTGGAACTATGGCGCCCCTGCTAAGAGTCTAAATACCTTTGTTACTAAAGCCAAAAGTATTAACAGCTATGTATATATGAATATCGGCGAAGAAGCCGGCATTATGCGCGAAAGATACGATGATATGCAGCAAACGATGCAAAATAGTAAAGTGCAAAATCTGCGCTTTAAGAGCGACGCCTTTGCAGGCGTTTCGCATAACCTAACCTCAGTTGCTGGGGCATTTAATGCGTACCATGGCTTATTTTTATCTAAACATATGCCTTTGAGTGCACTAGGCGATGATGTTTCATCAATTGATGTTTATTATCAACGTTTATCTCAGCAATGGGGCGAGCAAATAGCGCCACCAGACCGCGCTGTTCGGATGCTGGGTTACAGCTTAACAGATAACCAGCAATTTGAGCGGGCTATTGAGGTGTTTAAGTACAATATCAAAAACTACCAAAAATCAGCGTATGCACTGTCAGCTTTGTCATATGGCTATGAAATGCAAGGTAATACTCGCCAAGCATTAGTTCAAATCGAGGCTGCAATCGCTGTTGCAGATGACTCGTATCCCTACCCAGATTACTTAAAAGAGACAAAAACGAGGTTACAAGGGCAGCTATAATTAAGCTGCATTAAACAAATCAATGGTCTTGGTGATAATAGCTTAGGGTTTGTAGGGCAAGCGCAAATACATCTGCGCTGTTATCACCATTAACGTTTTTAACCACAGTCACCGCGCGTTGATGTTCAACACACATAATGGTCATAGTAATGCCACCCATACTACCGCCAGAGTGCATTACCGCGTGTGGCATGTCGGCCATCAATGCTTGTAGTTCAGTATCATGTTGGTATTTTTCTCTTTGCTGATAGTTTTTGAAACCTGTCATCCAACCAATACCAAAATTGACCTGTTCACCATTATTGAGAGTGGCTGGGGTAAACATTTCATCCACGGTGGTTGCTTTTAGATAATTGCCCTGGGTGTGAGCTACTGCAAACTTGACGATATCACTTGGCGTTGCAATAAATCCACCGCCTGCCCATTTATAGCTATGATCGGTTTGCGGTGAGTTAATTAAACGGCCCTGATCAATGCTATAAGGTCTTGCACGATGTGGGATCAGGGTAAACTGCTCATCAAAATATGTGTCGTTTAACTTGAGTGGCGCGAAGACTTCTTGTTCGATAATTTGTCGAAAGTTGCGTTTCGGATCAGCGCCTTCCATCGCAGCGCTAACTAATGTCCAAGCGAATGTTGAATACTGCTGTTTGGTGCCCGGCTCAAACAGTAGGGGATCATCTTTAAACATGGCTAAAGCGCTATCAATATCGCCATACCATTTGTTGAGTAAAAACTCATTGGCGCCTTTTTTGTAATGGCGGATCCCTGCGGTATGTGACGCGAGCTGGCGCAGTGTTAAAGCTGCGTGTTTCTCTGGCCAGTTAGTTACATAGTCGGTTACAGGTTTGTCTAAGTTAATCAATCCCTTGTCGTAAAGGCGCATCATAGCAGCTGTAGCAATAAGTTTAGAAACACTGCCAATGCGAACCTTATGCTCGGGACTCATTAAAACTTGGTTTTCGATATCGGCAAAACCATAACCCTTTGCCGCGATTATTCCTGATTTATCGGCTACCGCGACAGTAATGCCCGGCACCGTTTTCGCACTTACCGCCGATTGAAAGGCGGCATCAATCGCTTGTGGTAGTTCAGCTGCGCTAGTGACATGGGCAGCAATCAACAGTGGTAAGCTGATGAGTGAGCGAGCTATACGGTGTTTGAGCATGGCGGCATCCTTTTTGAGTAACCTTGCAGTCACTCTTGTTATTATTTTTAAGGCATTTTTAGATTGCTCAAATTTTCTCTAGATGACAACCCATAGTCGCTTAATTGCACATTTTTCACGTTGTGATGAACATTTAAAAAGGGCGTAAATAACAACGATTGATTATTTTTTAGTTGCTTTCACTTTTTAAGGTGTTTACAATCGCCGCGATTTTAACCATTCACACACTGTAGAGGAGTAAACAATATGACTTATACAACTTGTTCCTTTGCAGGTCGTTTTCTTGCCTAGCTCGAAGCTATTTCTTTATTAGCTTTCCAAAGCTAAGCCTGATCAATTAATCAAAGACCTGCCAAATCATTTTTCGTTAGCATTTTTCTATTGCAGAGAAAGGAATTGGTATTATGGGCAAGTCCGTCCAAAAACTTACTGATAACGTTAGCCTTATTGCGTCTAAAGAGTCGTGGATTGAAGGGCTAGCAATACAACAATTAATTAAAACTTCTGAATTACCTGGTATGCACGCTGTAGCGGGTATGCCCGATTTACACCCAGGTCGAGGTTACCCCATTGGGGCAGCCTTTTTTACAGAAGGTAGAATTTACCCCGCTTTAGTGGGGAATGATATTGGCTGCGGTATGTCGCTTTGGCAAACCAATACTAAGTTAGCCAAGTTAAATGTAGATAAGCTCGCAAAACGCTTAAGCGATGTTGAACAGCCGCTAGATGAAAGTTGGCACACATTGATTAGCGAGCGAAAACATGAAATGGCTATCACACAAACTGGTTTTGATAGCGCCCTTGGCACCATAGGTGGTGGCAATCATTTCGCTGAATTTCAGGCGATTGAAGAGGTGTTTGATCAACAAGCCTTACTTGCTTTAGGCCTACAATCTAAACAATTGCAGCTATTGGTGCACTCTGGCTCTAGAGGGTTAGGACAAGCTATTTTAGTTAAGCATATTGCAGAGCATAACCATGATGGCCTTGAGGTAGAAAGTGGTGCCTTTACAGATTATATGGCCAAACATGGCGAAGCACTGCGTTGGGCTCAGTTAAACCGAGAACTGATCGCACGGCGTTTTTTACAAGCTATTCGCGCTGGTGGCGAACAGGTTTTAGATGTAAATCATAACCTTGTAAGTCAATCACAGATTGCAGGACAAGCAGGCTGGTTACATCGAAAAGGCGCTACACCTAGCGATCAAGGGGCTGTGATGATCCCGGGCTCTCGCGGTGATTACAGTTACTTAGTTAAGCCAACGGCGGAGCAAAACGTAAACTTACGCTCCCTTGCACATGGCGCTGGTCGCAAATGGAAGCGTGGAGAATGCCAAGGCCGTTTGAGTCACAAGTTTAAAAGGGAAGATTTATATCGCACTGCGTTTGGTAGCAGGGTGATCTGTAATGATAAAACGCTGCTTTATGATGAAGCACCACAAGCTTACAAAGACTGCCAAACAGTTATTGATGACCTTGTTGATGCTGGGCTGGTTACTGTAATTGCCAAATTAAAGCCTGTGCTTACCTTTAAAACACAAGGAACGTGCGGATGATCTTAGTGCAATTATCGTCAGGGGCGGGTCCTTTAGAGTGCTGTAAAGCGGTGGCAATGGCTGTTAAGCGCCTTGAGTGTGATGCTAAAGCGTTAGCTATTAAGGTGAATACTCTTGCAGTAGAGCAAGCTGAGCTTTCAGGCTGCTACAAATCGGTATTGCTTGAATTAACCGGTGCTGAGCCGCAAATTTTAAAACAGTTTGCGCAGCAATGGCATGGCTCGATGTTGTGGGTTTGTCAAAGCCCATTCAGAGCAAGGCATAAGCGTAAAAACTGGTATTTTGGCGGTCAACTATTTGAAATAGCTGAGCAAACTTTTGATAGCGAGATCCGCTTTCAGCAATGCCGCGCAAGTGGCGCGGGAGGCCAACATGTAAACACCACTGATTCGGCTGTTCGTGCTACCCATGTTGCGACAGGAATTTCTGTTCGCGTAGAGAGTGAACGAAGTCAGCATGCGAATAAGCGTTTAGCCCGAGTTTTGCTAATGCAAAAACTGGCAGAGCAAGCTCAGCAGGCTGCAAACCAGCAGCAAAAGTCGCGGTGGCAACAACACAATGAGCTGCAACGGGGTAATCCGATTCGTACGTTTAAGGGCCCTGAGTTTAGCCAGACTCACAAAGGAAAAGGTTAGCAAATAACATGGAAAACTGTTGATACCCAAACCGCCTCAAGATGCGAGTTTCAGTTGGAATTAAAAGCGATTTAGGCAAGGCATTGATTGCAAGTAATAGTGGTTCTATTGTTAAGATCAATAACGCAGTATAAATCGCTTTTAAACCAATCCTTTGGGCGCTTCACAGGCACTTACTCTCATCGTTGTTACTTCTTAAAAGGGACTGCCATTCTTGCAAAGTAACGCCTTGATATTAAACACCGGTGAAACGCTGAATTCTGTATTTTGAGGTGGCTTGGGTATCTATGTAGCCGTAATCAGTGGCGTAGCCCAACGGCAGAAAAGGTATTCAACCAATACAATGGCATTAAAGCCCGCTCTGCAGGCACAAGCCCACGAGCGAGGCACACGGTAACAACCGCTGATATTAATTGGGCAGATATAATTTTTGTGATGGAACATAAGCATAAACAACGCCTTAAAGCGCATTTTAGCCGTTTATTACAGCACAAGCCGATTCAGGTACTCGATATACCCGATGAGTTCCAATATATGGATGAGGCACTCATTGAAACTTTAGTTGATGTCGTAAATCAATACTTGTAGAAAAACAGATACAGTGAGCTTAGGATTCACTGTATCTTGCTAATGTTTCTTTAAATAACTGATTTAAAGCATCAAAATCGACGACTTTCTTCTTTACGTTAGCTGTGTAGTTTTCATGCCGTGTTAACTCTGCTTCGATAAACTCATTAATTACAGGCACAGCCGGCGCGTATTCTTTTTCTAGGCTTACCCTTTTTCGGGCGAGCAAATCTGAAATCGCAGCATCCAATGCAAGGTTCTCTTTGACAAGCTCCCTTAGTTTATCAAACTCAATTGGGGCTGGTTCATCGTATTTTTCGAGCCACATAATCGCCAGTAGTGGTCGTAATACGTAAAAGTATTTTTTCAGCGGAACGCGCTCTTTTTTCAGATACTCTCTAAAGTTACCTTTTGCCATATGCAGGTAATGATAAATGCCTTTATGAGATGACACTATCTGTGGCATTAGCCGCTTTGCATGTGCAGCAAAATAGCCATCATCAACATACACTATGGGTGATTGTATCCACTCAATAAACGCGGGATTTGATTTGCTGAATAGTTTGAGTGCTTTACGAATATCCCAACCATTTATATCGATTTCATCGACGATTGGGTATTCAATTACATCTCTTTGCTCTTCAACATCAATTGCTACATACCAATCTTTAGCATGCGCATAAATAAAGCGCACATCATAATCACTGTTAGGACTTGCAAATCCCCATGCTCGGCTACCCGACTCAATAGCAAATAACACTTTAACGTTATGTTCTGCTTCTGCCGCTTTTATGCGTCGCATTATTTCAGCTCTTACACTGTCATCGATTGCTGAGTGTGCTGTTGTGTTATTCATTTTGTTTCCTTACTACTTTGCTCTGTGAGGTAATCTCGTAGTTGCTTTATTTCTGCTTCGCGAACTGCTTTTCCGATGGCTATGCCGCTTTTACCTTGGCGTATTGCTTGTTGCACAAGTGCTTTTTTATCTAGCTTGTTTAGTTGTTTGACTAAATCCAGTGCAAGTGTTCGCTGCGCATAAGGCCGATCTATAAAACTTGGTCCCCGTCCTTGCGCATCACACTGACACGCATCCAAAAACTGCAAAAACCGCGCAGGCTTATTTTGCGCATTTAGCTTGTCGACAAGTAATTTATGTACTGTTTTTGGTGTTAGCTGTGCGATTTTGTGACAACGCGTATGATTGTCACTGGTTAATGCTGCCAGCTCATAAAACCGTTTAGGCACTTTTAAACGCTGACAAAACGCCTTGATCACTGATACGCCGCGTTGTTCATGGCCATGTAAATTACCGTTTAGCTCAAAGCTCGTCGCCTTGCCAAAATCATGCGTTAATGCGGCAAAGCGAGTTTCTACATCAAAATTTAGCTGAGCCGCTCTTTGCAAAACTAACAGTGTGTGGGTGTAAACATCGCCCTCAGGGTGGTGTTCTTTTGGTTGGGGAACACCACTCATTGCATCTATTTCTGGAAACACACCTAAACCATACAGCGTCTTGAAGTAAAGCTCAGGGTGAGGCTCAGCAAGTGCTTTTTCGGTTTCTTTCCAAACCCGTTCTGGCGTTAAATAAGCTAATTCACCTTGTTGGTGTATTTGCATCATTAATGCCTTGGTTTCCGGATGTATACTAAAGCTTTCACCAAAACGAGCTAAAAATCGAGCCACTCTCAGAACACGTAATGGATCTTCAGCAAATGCGGCTGATGTATGTCTAAGTACTTTGTTATTTAAATCTTGTTGGCCGTTAAATGGGTCTATAAGCTCGCCATCGGCACTCATCGCCATTGCATTGATAGTTAAGTCACGCCTTGCTAGGTCATCTTCTAGAGTTACGCTGGTACTGGCATTCACCGTGAACCCTTTGTAACCACGACCTTGTTTTCGTTCAGTGCGAGCTAGGGCATATTCTTGCTTGGTGGTTGGGTGTAAAAAGACTGGAAAATCACTACCAACAGTTTCAAAGCCTAGGGCTAACATGGTTTTTGGTGTTTCACCCACAACAACAAAGTCTTGATCAGCTGCCGCTCTGTTTAGCAATTTGTCGCGAACTGCACCGCCGACTAAATAAACATGTTTTAATGTGTTTTCCATTGCCGATCATCCTAATTAGGTATCAGTTAATGATACCTGCCAAAGGTTATCATCAAGCTGAGTAAACGTTATCTCTACATGCAAAAGCGTTTTTATGACCTCTGCATTGGTTAAGCTGTGCAAGCTTGGTTCACTGGTTTTGAACTCGCCTTTACCGGCCAAAGCTAATGGCAAAAGCAGCTGATCTGCCAGATGTTCTTCTACTGCCGCTACTGATTGGGTAAATTGTGTAACTTGTTCTACGGCTTTCAGAGCCACCTTTTGTGCTGCAACGCCATGTTGACCAATAACTTCAAAAATACTGTTATGAGTGTCTGATGTTATATGTAGCTGCAAGCTGTTTCCTGCTCCAATACTTTCTACTTGAGTTATCGTGGTTTCAGCGCCTGCCCAATCAAGGTACTGTTTTACAGTGCTAATTTCACGCTTCGCAACATGCCCCGGTAACTTGTTAACAAGTACTTTAATCGCCTTTTTGGCATCCTTAGTTGGCTGTGCAAAATGCGTAAAGGGCTTTAATGTTTCACACGGGTAAATGGTTAACTGCCATTTGCCACCACCGGCAGGGTAAAAGCCATACTTGGCAACTGTGAGCTCACAATACACCCCCATTTTTGCTAAAGCTGGCAAATAACAGTGCTCAAAAAAGCACAGTGAAGGTGACATGCCATTATGTGTGCCACCCTCAAAGGTTATGGTAGAGGGCTGCTTTGCTGTCGCTAATGCCAGTAATACAGTTTGGCATACAAGCGTTGTACTGCCTGCTGTGCCAATCGCAAAGTGATAATCCCCCGCTTTTATTTGTTTAGGCGCAAAGCGAATATGGTTTGAGCCCAATTCAACTCCTGCTGTTTCGGCATCACAGATTTGTTGTGCTGCTAACACACAGGTTAGGTGCTGGCGTAACAGGCCAGGCTTTTTTCGCTTGGCACGAATATTAACGACTTCAATGGCTTGCTTGGTTAACATGGATAAGGTGAGGGCGGTGCGAAGTACTTGCCCTCCGCCTTCACCTTGTGCTCCATCGATTATTAAATAGTTCATTATCATCCTTTTACGCAGACTATTTGCTTTAGTGTATGTACAACCTCAACCAAGTCTTGCTGTGCTGCCATAACCTTTTCAATATCCTTGTACGCATGCGGAATTTCATCAATCACCGCGGCATCTTTACGACATTCTACCCCTTGGGTTGCCGCTATTTGATCTTGAATATTAAAGACCTTTTTAGCTTTTGTACGTGACATGACTCGGCCAGCTCCATGACTACAGCTATTAAAGCTATCTGGGTTTCCTAAGCCGCGAACAATAAAAGAGCGCGCTCCCATACTTCCGGGAATGATCCCCATTTCCCCTTTTTGTGCACGTACAGCTCCTTTGCGTGTTACAAAACAATCTTTGCCAAAGTGATGCTCACGTGAGATATAGTTATGATGACAATTAACAGCAAGCTCCGCGGTTTCAAAAGCGATAGGTATTTGCTTTTTAAGCGCTTTGATTGCGTTAAACATCATGATCTCTCTGTTTTTAGCTGCAAAATCTTGCGCCCATTCTACAGCCTCAACATAGTCATCAAAGTATTCGCTTCCTTCTTTCAGATACGCAAGATCCATATCAGGTAAGTTGATTTGATGACGCCCCATCTCTTTTTTAGCCAGCTCGATAAAGTAAGTGCCTATGCGGTTACCAACTCCTCGGCTACCTGAGTGCAGCATGATCCAAACTGCATTGTTTTCATCTAGGCAAAGTTCTAAAAAATGATTGCCTGTGCCCATCGTACCTAGGTGATTTACATGATTACTGTTTTTAATTGCAGGGTGCTTAGCGCAGATTTTCTCAAACCGCTTCTCAAGTTTTTGCCACTCACCTGCAACAACATCAGGAATATTATGCCAAGCACCTCGGTCACGAGCTCCTCTACCACGGCCCGTTCGACCATGTGGTACCGCAGCTTCAAACGCATGACGAATTGCCGCCAGATTATCGGGCAGTTGCGAAGCCGTTAACGTTGTTTTAGTTGCAACCATACCGCAACCAATATCAACACCTACCGCTGCGGGGATCACTGCATCTACAGAGGGAATGACGCTACCTATTGTGGCGCCTTTGCCCATGTGAACATCTGGCATGACCGCGATATGAGAATGAACTAGCGACATTTGCGCAATATTATTTAATTGAGCAATAGCTGCATCTTCAAACGGTACGCCTTTTGTCCATGCCTTTATAGGTACCTGTCCTTGTTGTTCGATTGTGTTGTAGTTATTACACATAATTTGAATCACTCCTAATTAATCACACTTATCTATTCCAAGAGCTGTGCCACAACTAAAAAAGAGTGTTTTTTATTTCTTAACATAATGATTTTTATGTTTTTTATTCTGTTTTTGTAGTTTGTGCTGTGTGATGAGGTACTTGACGATAGTGTTATTTGGTATTTAAATGGATACAGTTTCTATCTGTAAGGATATATTTTGAAAAGTGCGATTGTGGTGAGTATTCTCGGAACTCAATTAGACTATGTGGGTAAGCGCGTTGACCGTTGGGCAAGATGGCGACCCAATGTCAGTTTATGTAGTCAAGAAGAGTTCATCGTTAATAAGCTGTATATGATGCATGACACTCATAGCTCGCGTTTAGCGAATAATGTTGCAGTAGATATTGAGTCAGTTTCCCCAGAAACCACGGTATGCCTTGAAAATATTAACTTTATAGACCCTTGGGATTTTGAAGAGGTTTACGCCAAGCTCTATGATTGGTGCCATCAACAGCGTTTTGATACTGAACAGCACGATTACTTTTTTCATATCACGACTGGCACCCATGTTGTGCAGATATGTATTTTCTTATTAACCGAGAGTGGTCATTTTCCTGGGCGTTTAATTCAAACATCACCCGATAAGCATAATCAAAATAAAGCGACAGGTAAGATTCAAATTATTGATTTGGACTTATCTAAGTATGATCAACTTGCCACTCGTTTTGATAAAGAGCATTTAGAAGGTAATGCATTTTTAAAAGGCGGTATTCAAACTAAAAACAGTGCATTCAATAAGTTGATTGCGCAGATTGAAGTTGTGGCTATTCGTTCAGATGATCCTATGCTTCTGACGGGCCCTACGGGAGCTGGTAAAAGCCAGTTGGCAACGAGAATTTATAAGCTGAAAAAGAAGCGCGCCATTTTAAAAGGTGAGCTTGTGTCGGTTAACTGCGCCACGTTACGTGGTGAAAATGCCATGGCTGCTTTGTTTGGCCACACAAAAGGAGCCTTTACAGGTGCTCAAAAAGAGCGAAGCGGTTACTTACTAACTGCAAATAATGGTGTGCTGTTTTTAGATGAAATTGGCGAGCTTGGTTTAGAAGAGCAAGCAATGCTGTTACACGCCATTGAAAATAAGACCTTTCATCCAGTGGGCAGTGATCAAACTGTTGCGAGTGATTTTCAACTAATAGCTGGCACTAACAAAGATTTAAAAGCCGAAGTCGAAAAAGGGTTGTTTCGTGAAGATTTATTAGCGCGTATCAATTTGTGGAGCTATCAGTTACCGGCATTAAAAGACAGAAAAGAAGATATACCAGCCAATATTGACTATGAAATGGGTTTATTTGAGCAAAAAACTGGGCAGCGAATTCAATTCAATAAAGAAGCAAAGCAGCTGTTTGAGCAGTTTGCTATGTCGAAGCGAGCGGTATGGCGTGGAAACTTTCGTGATTTAAGCTCTGCAATTACTCGTTTATGTACTTTAGCGAGCTCTTCGCGTATCACCGTGACTGATGTTAATGACGAAATCGCACGGTTACAAGACTCATGGCAATCTAATGTGCAACCTAAAGCGTCTAATCGCCTTGCTCACTATTTGTCAGAAGAGCAAATAGCGAATTTAGATCAGTTTGATATTGCTCAGTTAAATTATGTGCTTAGTATCTGTGAGCAGCATTCAAGCATGGCCTCAGCTGGTCGTGAATTATTTGATGTGAGTCGTACCAAAAAAGCACAAGCCAATGACTCAACTCGATTACAAAAATACTTACGTAAATTCAATTTAGCATGGTCTGACTTAGCTTAAATTATTTGTATATACAAGTTAAAAGGTAGTTCTTTTAATTAAAAATAAACCCCGCATTGCAGCGGGGTTTTTTGCTTTTTAACAACCAGTTAAGTATTAAAAGTCAGTCGGTGCTGGTGGCACGGTGAGTGGCTTTTTCGGGTTGTCTTTTAGCTCTTTTAATAGCTCTTCTACGGCACGTTCAATCGATGGATCTTTACCTTGGTAGATTAACTCTGGGCGGTCAACAACCTGGATATCTGGGGTAACACCTTCGTTTTCGATGATCCAGTTGCCATCGTTATCTAAAATGCGGAATGTTGCCGCGATAACTTGGCCGCCATCTACTAGGCTTGGGTTACCCGAAATACCAATTAATCCACCCCAAGTACGGGTACCAATAAGCTTACCTAACCCCGCTTGACGGAAGTAGTAAGGAATAGCATCACCGCCAGAACTTGAGTAACCATTGATCAGCATGGCTTTTGGACCATCATGAGCAAATTGTGGTGTTTTCGTTGGCTCAACACCGCGGTGCTTCCAATAGTTAAGTGGTTTACGAGCAAGCCAAGTGATCATGTGCTCAGGAATAAAGCCACCGCCATTGTATCGGTCATCAATAATCATGGCGTCTTTGGTGGTTTGCGGCATGTAGTTTTTGAACATGGCGCGGTTACCCTCAAACGCTGTATTTGGTAAGTGAACATAACCAATACGACCATTTGATAGCTTATCAACGTAGGCTGCACGAGAGTTAACCCAGTCTAAATAACGCAAACCTTGCTCGCTCGCTACAGGCTTAATGGTAACTTGCCATGCACCTTTGCTGCGCGGTTTACTGTTAAGGACTAGCTCAACTTGCTCACCTTGAGTGTTCTCTAGTAATTCGTAGAAGTTAGCGACGTCTTTTACTGAGCGGCCATTTACGGCAATGATGTAGTCGCCGTTATGTGCTTTTACCCCTGTTGTGCCAAGTGGTGAGCGGAAGTCTTCATGCCAGTTTTCACCTTGGAAGATTTGCTCAATTTTTACATATCCAGATGGATCGCTGGCAAGTTTTGCACCCAATAAGCCGTGCTTTTTACGCTCTGCTTTTGGCATATCACCCGACTGCACATAAATGTGGCCTGAGTTAATTTCACCTGCGATTTCACTGAGAATGTAATCTAGGTCACTACGGTGTGAGATAGCATCAGCCATAGGTTGATACTTGGCTAAAATTGCGTCCCAATCTTGGCCGTGATGGTTTTCATCGTAGAACCAATCACGTAATGTACGCCAGCCTTCAACATACATTTGCTGCCATTCAATTTGTGGCTCAATTTTTAAGGTCATGTTCCTAAGATCTAGCTTATTCGCTGCTAGGTCTTGTTTTGCTTTTGGCTCAATTAAGCTGTAATCGTTACCCGCATGCACTAACAGGTGCTCACCGTTGCTCGAAATAGTGTAGCTGCTTACCCCTTTAGCCACAGTTTCAAGCTCGCTGTCGTGAGCTGTGCCTATTAATTGTAGGCCGCCATTAGCCAGTGTTAGCACGCCATCTTTTACAGCCGTTAAACCGCGATAATCTCCAGCCGGTGCATTTAAAGCGGTAACGCGCTGCATAAAATCGCTGCTTTGCAGGGTATTTTTCGCTTTCTTGTCGTCATCTTTTTGTTTATCGCTGACGATCGCTGTTTCGTCACTTTGTAGTGCGATAAGTGGTTTGATGCTGTCATTTACGGCTGCGGCATAAATACGCGTTGCACGATTAAACATGTAGTCGAACTCGTAGCTGCTGAAGGCTAAGTTAAAGTCGCGCTCAGAACTAAAATACAGGTATTGACCATCAGGAGAGAAAGTTGGGTTTTGCTCATTGGTCATTTCATCCGTTAAGCGAGTCACTTTCTTTTTATCAACATTGTAGTGCCACAGCGAGGCATAGCGGTTTTCATTGTTTTTCACATACACAATGTCTTCGCTATTTGGTGACCAAGTATACTGGCGAATGCCTTCTTCATCGTAGATGCTGGTATCAATTTTGTGTTGTTTACCTGATTTTGCATCTATCCACCAAAGAGTGTGGTTTTTATCTGCAAATAACAGTTTTGAGCTATCAGGTGACCAAATTGGTGTAAAGCGCCAAATAGTGCCGTTGCTGGTTAGCTGTTTAGTGGCATTATTTTTACTGCGGTCTTTTAAGTAAATTTCGTATTCGCCACTTTCATCGCTCATATAAGCAATATAACGGCCATTTGGCGACCAACTTGCGTCAATTTCGCGGCCTTTTGCTGTGTAAGATAAGTTACGTGTTGGGCCTTGTTTAACCGGTACGCTAAATAGCTCACCGCGGGCAGTAAAGAGTGCACGCTTACCATCATGAGAAATCGACATTGAGTCGATAAAGTCACTCACATTTTTTGTGTACGGCATTGCGTATTGACGCACACCAGCAATGTTAATACTTAGCTTGCTGCTTTTTTGAGTTTTTGGATCAAAGCGATAAAGGTAACCACCGTTTTCATAAACAACAGCATTTGGGCCAGCTGATGGCCACAGTACGTCAAAGTCTTTATGGTTGGTCAGCTTCTTCGGCTCAGCGCCTTTTTGGTATTGATACAAGTTAAGGGTGTAATCTCGGTCAGATACAAAGTAAATGTTGTCGCCAACCCAGGTTGGTTGCTGATCGGTAGCGCGGTTAGTGGTTAGCTGCTCTGAGGTATTGTTTTTTAGATCGTAAACCCAGACATCTTGTGCACGACCGCCACGGGTACGCTTCCAAGTACGAAACTCACGGTCAATTGGCGTGTAAACATATTTACTACCATCTGGCGAAAGCATACCGCCGCCGGTTTCTGGAATAGCCAGAGGCTGCTCAAGGCCACCGTCAGCAGGCACCATGTATGGACGACCCATACGTTTACCCCACGGTGTGCGGTTAGCACGAAACACCACATTTTTGCCATCTGGTGTCCAATCGAGAACACGATAATCAAAACCGCCGCGTGGTGGCATTGGGCCAACATCGTTGTAGTAGGTCAGTTGTTTTAAGCCAGAACCATCGCTGTTAATTACATAAATTTGGCGGCTGCCATTGTACTCGGCTGCAAAGGCAATGCGTTTACCGTCAGGTGAAAACTTAGGGAAAGTTTCAAAGCCAATATGGTCGGTTAAGCGTTTGCTCTCGCCTGTTTGCGTATTAGCAATGTAAATATCACCACCGTAAACAAAGGTAACATTTTGGTTATGAATATCAGGAAAACGCAGTAAGCGCGTGTCTTTAGTTTCGTAAGCTGATGCCCAAGGTGCCAGTGTCGCAGCCATGGCCAGTGCCAACGTTGTTAGTTTTTTCATGGGATTACATCCTATATTGGGAACTGTTACATCATAACCATTAAGGCTTAAATAGCGATGCAGTTGCGATGAAAGGTCTGTTACAAAATATGAATAAAAAAAGGTTGGCAGTAAATGCCAACCTTTGCGAGCTATGTCATACCATAAAACATAACTTCTTAGTGGTCGTGATCGTCACTTTCTTCTGCAATACCTAACCAAGTGATGGCGCTTGGTGCAAAAGTCAGTTCAAGATCACCTTCAATTTCAAGATCTTCGATATGTACTTTTAGTACATACTGAGCGATAGGGTCAGCAACGTAAGCAAACTCACTATTTTGTGACACAGTCATGCTGAAGTTCATGCCCTCTGGCATTGTTGTTACGTCTTCTTCAGTGATATCTACTTTACCGGCAAGTTCCCAGTGCATGTGGCCGTCGTGCTCATGGGCTTCAAGCACGTTTAAAAAGCCTAAGCTATCAAGTACTAAAAAGTGCTCACCGCTTGCTGAAAATGAGTAAGATACAGCACTTGCGCCTTCATCAAGTTGCCACTCAAGTACTTCCATTTCAGCTTCGCTTGGATTGATACTTACAAATACACCCGATGCAATTGCAATAAAGCTTTCGCTACCTTCATGGCCATATAATGTGCCAATACGTGTATCACCTAGAGCATCAATATTGGCGATTTTTTCTGCATGATACTCATCATCATGCTGGTGGGCTACCAGTACACCGTCACCACAACCAAATGCTACATAATCATGGTTTTGCGCTGCACCGTGTAAATCAGGGCAAGTAACTTCAAATGTTTGTTCAAGCTCATATTCACCGTCATGAAGGTGGAAAACACCCACTTGATCCGGCAGGGTTTTAGCGTTTGAAGTGCTTTCGCTATCCGCACGGCGCAATGTTGCAACTAGGTGCTCGCCACGTGGCTCTGCAACACCATGCATATTGATGTCGTACTGAATACCAGCAAGCGTCTCTGTTTCGTTAGCAATGTCGTTATCGGTTAACACTTCTACAGAGGCAACCGTACCTGCATCGGCATTACCATCGTAAAACACGGCCATTTGACCATCATGTTTAACGATGTGAGTAGGGCGGCTGCCCGTTGTTAGCTCGTAGTCACTAAATGCAGGGCCTTGTTTATAATCATGTAAATGCTCGCCATGATCTTCACGCCATAAACCGCCATCGATAAAACCTAAGTAATCTTGGCTGCGGTTAGCAATAACTGCATAACGGTAGCTTGGTGAAACATTTAGTGAGCTTGAATCATGGATAAGCGAAAACGTTTCTAGTAATGAGTCGTCATCTAAATCAAAGATATTCGCTTCGTTGCTATCAGCTGCTAAAACCGCTAAACGGCCCATTGAGTCAATGGTATAACCGTCATCATGATCATGGTCATCACCACTGTCGTCAGGAAGCTCGATAGGGTCTTTCTCAACAATATTTGTTTCTGCGTCACCACATGCGGTGATCAGGGTGCTACTAATTGCCAGTGCCAATAGTTTTAATCTAAATAAGTGTGTCATGTAGGTTTCCTTTATTTGTAATTTTGTTTTAGAAGTAGCCGCGAACACCAAACGCAAAACTGCGCCCAGGACGTGGTGCAATGTCTTTTAAGAATGAGCTATGAACGCGGGCTTCTGTGTCCGTTAAATTTGTGCCTTTTAAATAAAGCGATAGGTCTTGGTTCAATACAGATAAGTCATAAGAAATACTGGCATCAACAAGGGTATAGCCGTCTGTTGTGGTTTCCTCTTGTGCTATGCGGTCTTGTTCTTGGTAGCGCGTAACGTGAATATTTGCCGTTAGGTTTTCGGTTTGATAGCTAAACTCAGTACCAAAACGCAGTGGTGGAGTACGCGGTAAATCTCCGCCGTCTTTCAGACGCGCGCGTACATAATCAGAGAATAAGTCGAGTTTAAATTCGTCGCTTAGCTGCCAAGCAACTTGCGCTTCAAAACCATGTAAAATCACATCGTCTGTTTTAAATAAATAAACTGGTAGTTCAGATGAATGATCGTGCTCTTCTTCGTGGTTATGTTCGTCGCCATGGTCGTGATCATGACCGCTTTCAGCGTATAGGCCTGTGTTGATCTGGTAATAATAGTTATCTACTTGGTTGTAAAAGGCATTGAAGATAAAGCCAATATCACCTTCGGTTTTACGGAATGTCAGGTCGATATTATTTGCCGTTTCTAAATCGATAGCGTCATCTGATAGCTCAAAATGACCATCATGAGTGTCGAATAGCGCACCAACTTCATACGTTGCAGTACCAATGTGTGGGCCGAAAGATAACAGCTCAGAAGCAGACGGAGCACGCTCAGAACGCGATACAGATAAACCTAGGTTATAACCTGGTGTAAAATCCCATACCACACCTGTTGATAAGCTTACCGGTGTAAACTCTTGGGCAACATCAAATACGCGTGTGTAGTTTGATTCTTCGTGGTCATGATCATGGTCGTGCTCATCACCGTCTTCATCATGTGCATGGGCGTCGATCTCAGGTAACAGCACATTATTAGCATCAATAGTAACTCGCTCAACACGGCCACCTAATTGCACTAAAAAATCGCCAAAGTGCTTTTCTTCCATAATTGCAAAAGCAATACTTTCAGTAACAGAAGGAGGGGTGAATGCTTCTGAGCCTTGTGCTTCTACATCACTTTTTTTGTAATGAAAGCTAACGCCACCATTCCACTCATCAAATTGGCTATGCAGAATGTCAACGCGCAGCTCATTGGTTTCGTTTTTGAAAGTTGTGCCTACAGCACCGTGCTCGATTTCAGCGTGTTCGTAGTCTGTGTGGCCTGCACGTAAGTTAATTTTGCTTAGCCACTCACTGTCGATATTGTATTCACCAAGTAGCTGAACTTTGGTTTGTTCAAGATCAGCAAAAACAGCTTCTTCTTCACTGTGCTCCTCTTCGTGATCATGCTCTTCTTCTTCACCATGAGTATGGCCAGGAATACCGTATTGGCGGTTAAATTGCTCAACCGCAACACCAAGGTAACCTTGCTCAAATAAGTAGCTAGAGCCAACAGTAAAGCCATCTGAGTCTTCATTACTGTTTTCTACTACGTACTTTGAGCTGTGCTCTGTGTCGTCAATATCGGCGGCAACAGGTACTTCGTAATCGCCTGATTCACGCCAGAATGCATCAGCATAAAAGGCAAATGACTCTGTCCCTGTGGTGGCATTAAACGAAGCAACTTTTTGCTCATCTACAGAGTTATGTTCTAGGTTCCATTCACCACGTGTTGTGCTGTCTGTTGGTACTCGGCTATCAACTACGTTGACGACACCACCAATTGCACCGCTGCCATAAAATAGAGTTGCTGGGCCACGTAATACTTCAATTTGCTGCGCTGTTGATGCTTCCGATGCCACTGAGTGATCAGGGCCAACACGTGACACATCACTTACATCTAAGCCATTTTGCGTAATTAAAACACGTGGGCCGCTCAAACCACGGATCACAGGCGTACTGGCAACCTTGGCATGAAAGTTTGTGTTAACGCCCGGCAGCTTTTCGAGGCTATCGCCAAGCGTTGATGCTTGTTGGCGTCTTAATTGTTCGCCAGATAACACACTAACAGGTGAGGCAGATTCCATTGCCGACATATGAATCGGCGTTGCTTCAACATCAATCACTTCAATCGGTGAGCGCTTTAGATTAAAGGTTGCGCTGTGGTCTTGATCATTGGCAAGTGTGATATCTCGATGTAAGTGAGCATAACCTGGCGCTGAAATATGTAGCTCTTTTAAGCCGTTATTTAAGCCGCTGATTTCAAACTCACCTTTGTCGTTAGTTGTTACTTTTTGATCAGACCCTTCAAGGTCAACTGTGGCATTAGCCACCGCTTTACCTTGGTTATTTAAAACAACGCCTTTGATTGATTGTGCCAAAACACTGGCTGGTAATAACGCTGCTATGACGACAGCCACTCTTGAGATGTTATTCATTATTCACCATTATGGATATGTTATAATGTATCAATTGTGCTTTAATTGTTATAATGTATCAAGTGTGAATCGACGAATGAGTTTTATTCTTTTTTGTAACAGCATGTTTAAAGTGAGGTAAATGGAGTGATTGGGGTTATGAAAGCAGCAAAATTAGCAGTGATATGCTTTATGGTTGGATGTATCTTTTCAGCTCAAGGGCATCAACACCATCATCACTCACATGGTGAGGGAGTGCTTTTTGTGGTTCATGATCAAAACAAATGGCAGGTTAAGTTCATTTTACCGGCTGGAGATATTTTTGGCTTTGAGCATCAGCCCGAGACAGCTGAGCAAAAGCAAACCATTAAACAAACGTTAGCCCAATTAGCAGATTCACAGCAGTTAGTGACATTTAACGGCGAATGTAAGCTTACTCAAGCAAATTTTGAAAACCCATTTGAGCATCACACTCATCATGCACATCAAGACTTAGAAGTTGAATACTCGTTTAACTGTGATAAGCCCGTCTCTAAAGTCACAGTTACTTTATTTGCATGGGCTGAAGCAATATCTGTTATCGAAGCACAGTGGATCACAGAGCAAGCACACGGGATAGCAGAGCTGACAGCAACAAAACCTTATATTGAGTGGCCGCTATGAATAAACAGCGATTAACCAGCACACTTAATAAAGCGAAGCAGGTTTGCCTTGAGCATGGTAGAAAGTTCACCATTCAGCGCAAGCAAATACTGCAAATATTACTAACCACAGACGTGCCGTTATCGGCCTACGAATTAGCCAGTTGCTACAAGCTGCGCACAAGTTCAAGTGTATCTGTTATGTCTGTTTATCGAATCTTGAGCTTTTTGGAGTCGGTAAACCTTGTTCGCAGGCTTAATAGTGCTAACAAATATATCGCTTACGGTACCGACAGTGAGGTTTTTAAGCGTGAGACTTCTTTGTTTTTGATTTGCCGTCATTGCCAAAAAGTTGAGACTTTAGCGGTTTCACAGAGTGATGTTGCAAAGCTTTTCCCTCATTTTGATGATGCAGGTTTTACCTCACAAACAAAGCAATTTGAAATGCTGGGAGTATGCAATGAGTGCCAAGCAAAACTTGCTTGATGCACTTTTTATAATTCATGTGTTCAATTTTGTAGGGATTATTCAGTGAAATTACAAGAAATAATGGACAAGTTTGCCATCGGGTTATCAGCTATGTGTGCTATTCACTGTTTAGCTGTGCCTGTGTTATTGGTTTTATTACCTAGTGCTGCAGCACTGGGTTTAGGTAACGAGCAATTTCATTTTTGGATGTTAGTTGCGGTACTGCCAAGCAGCTTATTAGCACTATTTTTAGGGTGTAAAAAACATAAGCGATATCGATTATTGATGCTAGGTGGTGCAGGGCTGGTGTTGTTGTCTGCAGCGGTGCTGCTTGGCGAAAATGTTATTGGTGAGGCTGGCGAAAAAGTACTTACTTTATTGGGTTCGCTCTTTGTCGTCACCGGGCATTGGTTTAACTTTCGCTTGTGTGGGAAAAAACGAGGGGCTGAGTGCCTAAGCTCGTAAAGATATAAACTTGTTGGCCAACCATTGAATTGGCCAACAAGCTAATTCAGCAAAACTGAATTACTTGTAGAATACTTCTACAGTGCCTTTTACTTTTAATAGTAAAGGTTGGCCGCGGCGATCAAGGGCTTTTGGAGAAGCGACTTTGATCCAGCCTTCGCTGATATTATATTCTTCAACGTCAAAACGCTCTTTGCCGTTAAGTTTTACACCAATTTCATGTTCGAAAACTTCTTCCACATAAAATTTACTACGTGGATTGATAGAAAGTTGGTTTGGTAATTCTGGTTTTTGTGTATCAGTCATAGTTGCGATCTGCATTGAATAAATTGTGCGCCATTGTAGGCAATAGCTGGCATTGGCTCAAGTATCTACACGGCAAATTTATTGTTTACTCGCAGGCTTGTTCTGAATGCTCAACGCACATGGCAACGGCTTCACTCTTTTTGTCGAAGTCGTGTGTTAAGCAGTAGTCAAAACGCATGGTTAACTCAATTACTTGTTCATCCGTGCGCTCTGGCCATTGCCAGTCTCTCACTATTTGCCTTGCTGCCTTTCTTACGTCTTTACTAAAGCGCTTTGGCGCTGAATTTTCAATATTTAAGTTTTTCACATCGCCTTCTGGCGTTACCTGAAAGTTGACAATTGCGCAGCCACTGCCTTGTCGATTTAGCAGCCCTGTCGGGTATTGTACATGGTGCATTGGTGGCAGCCGTTGCCAGCTAGGCTTATCTGTAGTGGTATCGAGTACCTGCGCTTGAATATCAACAAATGGAAATTTACGTGATAAATCAGGGTTTGCGAATGAGCTGATTGATGCGCATACGAGCGTTAATGCTAAAAGTGATTTATACATAGTTTTCCTTAACTTGTTTGTTTTTTAATCCACCTCAAATTTAGCGTTAAAAATTATCTTTGTAAACTAGAGGCTTGGCTAAAAATTAAGGGATAAATGTATTGTTATACTATAACCTATTTTTTATTTATGTTATTTTATAACAAATCATTTCTCTTAACTTTTACAATCAGACCTTATGAAGTACTCAACTCTTAGTTTAGCCTTAGCTGCGGCGTTTGCAGCGAATACACATGCAGCTGATAACAGCGATATCGAAACGATCACCATTGAACATAAACAGGCGTTTCGTGGTGATATTCCAACAAAAGATTTACCGCAATCGATCACCACATTAAGTAAAGACATGATGACTGATAACGGTATTACAAAGTTTCGTGATGCACTGGATTTTTCTGCCAGTATTACTCGTAAGAATAATGGTGGAGCACTGTGGGATAGCTATTCAATTCGTGGTTTGTCTGGTAACGAAAATATGCCGTCTGGGTACTTAGTTAACGGTTTTAGTGGTGGTCGCGGCTTTGCAGGCCCGCGTGATGTATCAAACATTGAATACATCGAAGTATTAAAAGGACCAGGCTCGGCACTCTATGGCCGTTCGGAGCCGGGTGGTACTGTAAACATTATTACTAAAAAGCCACAGTTTTATCAGCAAGGGCAACTTCAAGCTGAGTTGGGTAGCGATGATCACAAGCGTATTCAAGGTGATTACACTAACGGTTTAAGCGATGATTTAGCGTTTCGTATCAATGGCGCATGGCAAGATAGTGACAGCTTCAGAGACTATGTACACCACGACAAATTCGTGATTACGCCTTCGCTTTATTATCAAATCAACGATAACTCATCGCTGACTTATGAGTTTGAGTATGTTGATCAACAGCAAATGTATGACCGCGGTATTGTGGTGTTAAATGGTGATTTTGATACCGTGCCTGAGTCACGCTTTTTAGGTAACCCAAATGATGCACCAACCAAGGTGCACTCGCGCGGCCATCAATTAAATTACAGCAACGATCTAAACCAAGATTGGAGCTTGTTATTAGGTGCTAGTTACCGTACTGCAACGTTAACGGGTTATTCGTCAGATGCTGAGCTTTCACCATCGCGTCAGTCATTATTTGATGATGGCAGAACCTTAACTCGCCAGCACAGATACCGTGACTATGAGTCTGATGATTTATCGCTGCGCTTTGAATTAAGCGGCCACTTTGATGTTGCCGGTATTACCAATCATGTATTGATTGGTGTTGATGGTTACGACTATGAGCTGCGCACTGGGCTTTATCGCTACCGTGGTGGTAATGGTACTTATACCATTGATATTTATGAGCCAGAGTACAGCACTACTGAAGGCCCTGAAGTGGGCATGCAGTACGAAAATAACGAACAACAAAATGCGTACGGTATTTACCTGCAAGACCAACTAGATCTAACCGATAACTTAAAAGTGATGTTAGGTCTGCGTTTTGATGAAATTGAACAAGATATTTTTGAGACTAAGTCTGGTGTGGCATCAAACAGCAAAGAAAACCGCATTAGTCCACGTTTTGGTGTGGTTTACGCACTTAATGACGACATTAACCTTTACTCAAGCTATTCAGAAGGCTTTTTACCACTGAGCGGCACCGATGCTGAAGGTAATCCATTCGGTTTTGAAGAAAGTGACTCGTTTGAGGTAGGCGTTAAATTTAGCTACGCCAATATCAGCGGTACGCTTGCTTACTTTGATGCGAGTAAGAGCAACATGCTGGTGGCAGATCCAGTAAATGTGGGTTATTCAACACCTGTAGGTAAAGCAAATAGCACAGGTTTTGAGTTAGATTTAACAGGTTCATTGGGTGACAATACCGAGTACAACCTATCTTATGCCTATGTTGATGCTGAGACTGCAACAGACAGTCTAAATGTTGATTGGTTAGTGCCAATTCCTAAAGGTAGCCCACTTGTGAACGTACCAAAGAATAACCTTTCGATTGGCTTAAACCATGACCTAAGTCTATTCGCACAAGAAATAAAGATTGGTGGTCATTATCAATATGTGTCTGACCGTTTGGGCGACCCAGCTGATCTCACCTTCCGTTTACCGAGTTACCAAACTGTTGGTTTATTTGCTAAATGGCGAGCGACTGAACGTACGACAGTATCACTGAATGTTGATAACGTGTTTGATGAACAGTATATCGCTAGTTCTTACAATGCATTGTGGGCCTACCCGGGTGCGCCGACGCAATTTAAACTTGGCGTAAGTTATGACTTCTGAGCAAGTTAAAAGCCGTATTCACAGTATCGACATCATGCGTGGTGTCGTTATTCTGCTGATGCTACTTGATCATGTGCGAGAGCGATTTTTCTTGCACATGCAGGTGGGCGATCCCATGGTGGTTGATACAACTTCGCCGGGGCTTTTTTGGAGCCGCTTTGCTGCGCACTTTTGTGCGCCAACCTTTATCTTTTTAACCGGTTTGTCGGCGTGGCTTTATAGTCACCCAGCAAGTGGTGTGGCGCGCTCGGCTCGAAGCTTTTTAATCAAGCGAGGGCTATTTTTAATCGCCCTTGAAGTGACCCTGATTTGTTTTTCTTGGATGGGTTACTACCACACCATTTGGCTACAAGTGATGTGGGCGATTGGCCTTTGTATGTTGGCGTTAGCATTACTGATTAAGCTGCCACGCAACCTATTGCTGGTGCTTGGTTTAGTTATTGTATTTGGTCACAACTTACTGACTCCAATCAGCTTTACGCCCGATGAGTTTGGCTACTCGTTGTGGACGATTTTGCATGACCGAGGCTATCTATCACAAGGCGGTTTAATCGACGTCAAAATTAGCTACCCAGTGCTGCCTTGGATTGGCGTTATTTTATTGGGTTACTGTGCGGGTCCTTTATATGCGCACACTCAATCAGCGGATTCACGTAAACGAGCATTGCTGCTGTTAGCCCTGTTATGTGTGGGATTATTTGCGCTGCTGCGTGGTTTTAATATTTATGGTGAAACCTTGCCGTGGCAAACGTTTAGCACCACAACAGAAACCATGATGTCGGTGTTTAACGTGACTAAGTACCCACCGTCACTGAGCTTTTTGCTGATCACGTTAGCAGGCATGTTTATTGGCTTATGGTTATTTGAAAGACCACTCAACCGCGTTACTAATGCGCTACGTGTATATGGCTCTGTGCCTATGTTCTTTTATATTTTCCACCTCTATGTACTGCTCTTTATGTATCAAATAGGCATGCTGATCTGGGGGGCAAATCAAGGGCAATATTTAGGAGTCAGTGAAATCTCAGGTATTTGGTTTATTACTTTGCTGCTGGCAATAGGGCTTTATTGGCCAACCAAGACGTTTAGTGAATACAAGCGTAAGGCTAACAACCCTTGGTTAAAGTATTTGTAACGAAAAATGCCGATATGCTAAGCATATCGGCATTACTCTTAACTATCCTAATTAACTAATCCTTAGTTAATTCGAGATTTTTTACGACGAAGTGCCATCAGTGGTGCAACAGCTAGTAATAACCAGCCGAATGAACCGCTTGATGATTTCTTGTCTTTTTCAACCTCAGTCTCTGGAATCACTGCCTCAGGGAAAGTACAGCTACCATCGTCAGTATTGGCGCTTTCATCATAGTTAGTTGCTGAGCTGTCAGTACAGCCAAGCTCTTCACCATCAGACATCACCGATAATACAAATGAACTCATTGCTGCATCAGTTGGGTTAACGCTGTCGCTAACTTTTACTGTTACATCAATATCACCATGGAAGTGCGCCGCTGGCGTGATAGTCACGGTGCTACCTGATGTGTGACCAGATACTTCATAAGTGAAGTTTTCGCCTAACACGTCGATTTGGTTGCTCACTTGGTTTTCGTCAGCATAAAGCACGTCAAAACTAATCGTTTCGTTCTCTGCCACCGACATATCAGTTAAGGCTGCCATTTCTAGGTTACCGATAACTTCAAGATCAAGGGTGAGGGTTTCATCATCTGCGCCAACTAAACCATTTGTAAGTGATAGTTGATGCGTTTGATTCGCCGCTTGCTCGCCAATGTACGCTTGGAATTTCACGTCAAACTTAGAGATTTCAGGGCCTGTGTAGTCAAGACACACAACCAGTTTGTCGTGTAGTACTTCGTCCATATTGTCGAAGCCGTACTTGTTACCGATGTTTAAATCAATAGGAATATCACCACTGATAAAGCCACGGCCATCAGCAGCTTTCAAGCCGATAGAACCTTGTGCATCAACCAAGCTTAAGTTGTCATAAGCAAATAGTAGCTCGTATTCACCTGGCTCATAGTCAATGCCCATACGCATGAACATTTCAACATCAACAGATTGGCCTTCAGTTCTTGAGCGCTGGATATTATCCCATTCAAGTACTAGCCACTCACGCGATACCGTATAAGTTGGTGTGATACCTGCGTTGGCGTCATAGTTACCGTAACCACCGTCAACACGCTCAGGGATCATGTTATCACCAACCCAGAACGGCGCGATTAGGTATGGCGGCGGTGGCGGCTGAGTGTAACCCTCAGGCAGTTCAACGTGGAATGGCGTTGTACGGCCTTGCGAACCAAATGTGACTAAACCAGCTGGGTTAAGTTTAATTGAGTCAAAGTGGTACTTGTTAAAGAATGGGAATGACACATCAAGATTAGTGTTCATGATTTCTTTAAATGTGTACTCAAACTCGTTGTAGTAACGACCTTCAACACCTTCTAGTGTACGCCAGCCAAGCTCACGTAGTTCTAGGTAGTAAGGATCTGGTGAATGCGCCGAAGTTAATGAACACATTTCGTCTGTGATGTTGGTGGTAATGTTATAATTACGCTCAACATTTTTAGTCGTCTCTTGAACACCAACTAGTGCTAGAGCGTTGCTATCTAGCATTGGTGTTACTGGCGTTGAGTTAGATGCGACAATGCTGTCAGGAACAATATCTACGCCCGCAGGGAACTCAGTGTTTAGTGCAAATTGACGCGCTTCATTTTCGTTATTAGCAATGACGCTGATTTCAAAGTCAACTAAGTCACCTACATAAGCCTTGTTTTTGTTGGCCGTAAAGGTCACGTCTTTATCAACTTGCTCGATGATCACTGGCACAAAACCAAGATTGCCTGCATCTTCTGGGTTGCTACCAATATCAAAGCCACCGAAGTAAATATCGCCAATTTCCATATCAGGTAGGTTATAAGCAAGGTCAAGCTCCAGTTCGTCATAACCCGGTACGCTGTTTGGTCCTGTTACAGTGAGTGAGCCATTGTCTTCAGTGGTCACCGCTGTTGCGAAAGACACTTCGATACCTTCATCAACTTCACCATATGAGTAGTTTTGAAGGTTCATATAAACGGTGAAATACTCTCCTGCTTCAGGATCAACAATATTACAGAAGTTAGTTAGGGTGTAGCTAGTTGACATACATAGCGTTTCTTCAAAAGACGCGATGCCATCACCATTACTATCTTTACCCATAAAGACCAATACGCGAGACTGCTCATTCATAATGCTTGCGCTGAACATTTTTGCGTCTTCAGGCACTGTCGTCCACTGAATGTGGTTGTTGTTCACAGCTTCGTCTTCACCTTCAACCTCTACGCTATCGAATGGGTCGCCTGGTGTGGTGTCGTTGAATAGGTGTACTGTTTCAACTTGGCCTTTTACTAAGCCGTACGATTGTGTTGTTAGATTACTAATTTCAGAAGTATTAAATGGACCGACTTTCATCGTCGCAGAGCGGCGGTGTGCATCAACCTTAATAAATTCAGGTAAACCTGTATCGCCAACGTAGGTCCATACAGGCATTTCAAGTACTGGCGATTCAGGATTGCTAGACGTTAGAATTAATTGACCTTGGTTACCTGTGTAGTCAACCGTTTCTTGTGGTGTTGCATTTTGATGTGCTTCTACAGTGACAACAATGCTTTGAGTTTCGCCCGCTTTAATATCAAATTGCGCTGGCTCAACACTAATCGTACTATTTCCAATCCAGCTTTCAGTGTGTAGCGTCCAGCTTGCATCTTCAGTTGCCGTGAAGGTCCTGATAAACGTACACTTAAAGCCGCAGTCATTATCTACCATGTAAGCTGTGTTTAGTGCTTTTTCACGGCCACCAAGGCTTGGGTTGGCTGCACTCATGTTCGCAATGCTTTCATCAAGCAATAGGCCCGCTTTATCAGCACGTTCAACTTGCATTTTACCTGAACCCATTTCAGCAAGTGCCGCATCAAAGCCATCATCAGCATAATTATCTAAATAGCGAGCCATACCAAGTTGGTTGTTTGCAGTTAACATTAATGCTGATTGAATTTGCATTGGTGTCCAATCAGGATGAGATTGTTTTAACAATGCTGCTGCACCCGCAACGTGTGGGCTTGCCATTGATGTACCAGACATAGATTGCCAGTCTGAAGTCGCTGGGTTGCTAGTAAATGGTTGATCGTCTGATGATGGCGCATAGATATCAACACCCGGAGCAGCAAGGTCTACAAGTAAGGTGTCAAAGCCAAAGTATGATGGACCACGGCCAGAGAAGTAAGCAATGCGGTCTTTATCTACAGTATCTACGGTGCCTTCGGTTGCTTCAATGGTACCCATGTGGCTGTCGCCTGTGCTTAGCCAGTCAAGTAAGCTCGTACCATCGACGTTTTTAATGTGAATGGTAGGGATAGGGTAAGTCACTGAAGGAATCGTGTAGCGATCGTAAAATGATACATGGTTATAAATAATTAAACCTTCTGCACCGCCTGCCTCTACGTTTAGCGATTTAGAGTACAGCGGGTAAGAACTACGTTTACATACGACAATCACATCTTGTGCACTTTCGTCGATAGCGGTTGCTGGGTCATCAACTAAATCAAATGTCCCTTCAGGGAATGGCTTGTCACAGTTGGCAAGTGCATAGCTTGAGCTTTCATTTGGATTTTCAAAGTCAGTTGCGGCAACGATTAAACCTGTTAGCTCGTTAAAGTTAACACCTGCACCAGCAAATGGTCCTGGCGCTGCAGTATCGCCACCAGTTAGGTTTTTAAGTTGTTTGTTACCAAAATTGACTTTAGTTGAAGGCGTATGAGCTGCAACTGTGGTTACCCAAGGTGAAGAGTGGTCAGCCGTTGAATATTCAGGGCCGCTGTTACCTGCCGCTACCGCCACAAATACACCGGTTTCGGCCGCATTCATGAACGCTTGCTCAATTGGGTCGCTCCATGGGTCTTCTTCAAGGCCACCTAATGAAGCATTCAGTACGTCAACATTATCAATCGCTGCTTGTTCAACGGCTGCTAAGATAGCGCTTGTTGGACAGCCTGCATAAGGGTCACCTGAACCACCAGGCCAACATACTTGGTATGAAATGATATTGGCATGAGGTGCCATACCTGATACTTGCGGGAAAGTTACATTGGTTTCTAAACCAGATGATTGGCTTTCATACTCTGTCAGTTTGTAAGGAATATCGTAAAGGATATTACCTGCCGCTGTACCTGCAACGTGTGAACCATGGCTATGATAGTCTTCACCATTTTCAGGGCGAGTCTCTTCAAACACAGTATCAACGTAGGCTGCGGTGATCTCAGGGTAAGAATAAACACCAATTAGCTTGTCGTTACACAGATCAGCAAATTCGGCGGTTGCACAGTCACCCAGGTACTTGTCGCCTAGAGGGTTGGTGTGAGTGTAGCCATCGCCGCCTACTGCTGCGAATGATGGGTGATCGGTATTGATACCCGTATCAATGATACCTACAACCGTGCCTTCACCTTTGTTGCTGCTCGGGTTGCTAGCACTTGTGCTCCACAGTGCAGAAGCACCAGTTTGCTCAATGGTATTAAAAGTATTTAGGCTGTAGATTTTTGAGCGAGTGATCTTCTTAACACCAGCCACTTTAGCAAGGCGCTTCGCTTCATCTTGTGTCATTTGGGTGGTGAAACCGTTTAAAGTCACATTGAATGTACGCTCAACATTTAGCTGTAAACCTTGCTGGCTCATTGCGGCATTAACAACTGATTGACGCTTACTTGCTAGGTGATTAGCGTAAGTTGCAATCGCAGGCTGCGCCATATTAAGCGTTGAGCGCGCTGTTGCTTGTTGCGTCTGCATTACCACATCTTTAGTGCTCGCAAGCCCTTTAACACCTCCTTGGTAAGTCGAAATAGGTGCATCGTCCAGTTGCACGATATAAGTTTGAATACCACTAATATCTTTCTCTGGTGTGAAAACGCGGCTTTGCTTTTTAACTGTGTTATTAACCTTGTCTTCCCACACAAATTCATTGCTAACGGTTTGCTTTGGCGCATAGCCTGCTGGCTGTTCTGGCCATGCTTGGTCATTTAGCGCAGCAGCAGACGTACCTACACCTAAGTAAAGTGCAGATGCGACCATCACTGATACTTTTTTCATATTGAACATGTGATCTAACTTCCCTCGAAGGATTATAATTATGAGCTCGCGCAGCGGCGAACGGTTGTAATCAGTAGGGATAGTGTTGAGTTGTGACTATAACATCAATGAAATGTAAACAATTGGCACACACTGTTACAGCTTGGTACATTTTTACCGAAAAACTGCTTATCGAAACAGAATACTTGCTCTTGCTCCGCTTAAGATTTGCGCGTTATCTAAACTAAATTTTGCGTTATTCCATAGGCATAATTGCTTAACGATTGATAAGCCAAGCCCAACACCTTGATAGCCTGTTTGGTGTACCGAAGCGGTTTTAGAAAATGGTTGCATGAGGCTGGCGCGCATGTGTTCTGGGATCCCTGGGCCATCATCTTCAATCACTAGCAAAGTGCCGCTTTCGCATTGTGAAAGCCTGATATGAATTTGCGTTTTAGCAAAGCGAACCGCGTTCCCGAGTAAGTTTTGCAATAAGCGTTGAAAGCTTTGTTTATCAACACAAATGGCTGTTAATTCGCAGTCAAGGCGAATAGCCAAAGGGCTATAGCTTTGAAACTTAGTAATGCAGGGCTGTAATAGCTCGTCTGGGCAGTAGTCTTTTACTAACAAGGTGGGTTCGCATTGTTCAAGCTCGGCATAAGTTAAAAACTCTTCGACTAATAGCTCAAGTTCAATAATGTCTTGCAACACACTGTGCCGATAAGCGTTGTTATCAACGACTGCTTCGAGGGCGAATTTAGCCCGCGATATAGGCGTTAAAAAGTCATGAGAAACGGCATTGATCAATTCGCGTTGGCTTTGATTACGGTTATGAAGCGCTAATGCCATGTTATCAAAGGTATCGCCAATGCTTTTTAGCAAGCTAAAACGTGTGAAGTGCACTTGTGCAGTAAAGTCAGCATTAGACATTTTACTACTGGCCTTGCGCAGTTTATTTAAGTCAAACAGCAGTGGGCCTGTAAAAATCACCACAGCTAAGGCAAGGCTAGAGTAAAAAAGAAGGCTCACTAAAGACTGATAACCCTGATCAGCTGGTTGGCTGTATGGGCCAATGCTTAATAAGGTCTGTCTATCATCAGCAAGCTTATGAAAGTAAAGCTTGTTATTGGCATCGTTAACACTAATTACCTGACCTGCTAAAAGTGATGCCTGTAATTGTTTACCAAGGTAAAAGTTCGCCAGAGGTGTTTGTTTAATATCAGGGTTATTGGGGGCAAGACTCAATATACTCTCTGCTAGTTGCTGCTCTGTACTGTAACTTGGTGGGCTTGGAAAATAGGTTTCTAGTAACCAAGCGGCGCTCCCCAGGCAAACTGCGAGGGTTAAATACAAATAACAAAACAGGCGTAACAAACTGCATTAACCCCACGCTTGTGGAGAAAAAATATATCCTTTACCCCAAACTGTGACGATTTTTTGTGCTGGAACCGCTTCGTCACCGAGCTTTTTGCGTAAGCGGCTAATGCGGCCATCGATAGTGCGGCTTTGACCATCGTATTTACGGCCAATGGTACCATCAAATAATTGGTCTCGACTGACCAACTGACCCGCTGATTGAGCTAATTGGATCAGTATTTCGAACTCTGCACTGGTCAATTCAAGTGGCTGGCTATGCAAATAAGCCTCGCGCTGAATTGTATTAATACTCAACGAGCCAAAGCGAATATTATGCGCGTTGTGAGTGGTACTTGTTGGTTTAACAGCTTGGCTGCGACGAATCGTGTTATTTATTCGCGCTAATAAAATGGACGGGGAAACAGGTTTGGTTAGGTAATCATCGGCGCCTAGCTCAAGGCCAGTGATATGATCGACTTGGCTCTGCCTTGCCGTCATAAAAATAATTGGTGTATCTTGGTATTGTTTTAGTTCTTTAAATACCTCAAAGCCATCTTCTGATCCTAATCCGATATCAAGCAAAATTAGGTCGTACTTTTTGCAGCTTGCTTGATAACAGGCATGGCAACCACTTTCAAAGTGCTCAATGGTATAGCCATGTTCAGTTAAATAATTAGAGACTAGCTGGGCAAGTTTTAAATCATCTTCAATGTACAAAATAGTATGTTGGCTCATCAAAAAATACTCCATGCGATATCACGTCGGCGTTTTTTAACATGCTGGTGGAATAAACTAATTTCAGTGCTTTCTAATGGTTCTAGTTGCTCGCTCAGTAGCTCTAAAACAATGTTGCGATTGTTTTGCACTGTGATTGCAAAGTTCTGCCCTTGATTTGGCTTTTGGCAGAACAGCCTAATTTGTTGATCAGTCACACGAATGCACACCGTTTCGCTGACTTCGGTATACCAATTAATCGATACATCCATCACGCAATCTTGCTCTACCGTTACACAGTTTTCTGGTGTTGCCTCGATATAACCTGCCTGTGCGAATGTGCTGCTAACAAACGCGAGGCTAAAAATGAATAAGAGTGAAAAAAGCTTCGTACGCAACATCATCAGTAATTCCATGCAAAGCCAGCATAAAAAGACAGTAAGTTGCTGTCATCGATAAGGGGGCTATCGGCAATACCCGATGATAAGCGTTGGTATTTTATATCGCTGATAAATTGCCATTGCTGATTAAACTGATATTGGTAACTGGCTTTTAGATTGTACTTTTGACTAGAGTGGCCTAAAAAAGGGCTAAATCCGGCTCGTATCTCTTGTTGTGCGCTGCCATAGTAGTAATCCACTAAACCAGCACTTAAATGTTGTATTTCTGCGCCGAGCAAAACTAGGTGCTGATCAAATAAAAACAAGCGCTGTGCAGATAATGCGCCTTGTAACCCTTTGTGATAGTTGGTGAGCTCCATTGACCAATACGCGCTAAAACGCCAGCTTTGCCAGTCAACAATCGCTTCAATACCGCTCATGGCCGACAGTTTACGTTTTGATATTTTAGTAATATCACCGCGGCGCTTTATCACCACTGGTGCTTCAATGCTTGAACCGGGTGGTGGCGGTGTCATTGAAGGGCGGCCACTGGTTGTTCTAATTGCAGTTAGTGCTGTTGAGTGTTTGGCAAAATACAGCCCATCTTCATTGAGTTGGGTGAATAACGACACTTGATAGTGATCGCCCCACACGGGTGTCCAAGCAAACTGAGTATTTGCAAATGAAAAGTCACCGGCAAATACTTCAATACGCGGTAGGGCATAAAGAGGAATGTCGTCTTTTTTATAAACTGGGTTGTCGAGTTGACCATAACCTAAGCTGAAACCAAGGCTTACTCCTTCATCTGCTAAATAAGCAGAGTCAGTGCTGCTTGCCATTGGTGAAAGGCAAAATGCACTGATTAGAAATAAAACTCGTAGCCCAAGTGAGCAACTACCTAGAACAGTCACAAATAAACAACCTTAATGAAAAAACTTGTTAACATTAAGTTGTTATTAATGGCTTGAACAATGAAATAATGTACCAAATTGTAGCAAGGTCTGGTTTTTGTAACCTGAATTAGTTAAGGAAATTGCTTGATAAATAAGCATATTTCACTAATTTGATTTGGTTATTTTGAGCGGTGTCGTCATTTCTTTAGTTAGAAAAAGTTATTAACAATAAAATGGTGTTAAAACCTGCGCTTAGCGGTACAAAATGGCCCTAAATACACGTCATTACTGGCATGGCGGTTTATTAAGTTGCTATTTGGGTGAGTTTTTGCGATATTATTTATATTATAATATTAACAGGAAGCTAATAAGATGACTCTGCCTAGTTCTCAATCTGCAAATGCTATTCGCATACTTGCTGTCGATGCCGTTCAACAAGCTAACTCTGGCCACCCAGGTGCGCCTATGGGTATGGCTGATATTGCAGCGGTATTGTGGCAAAACTTTCACCGCCATAACCCATTAAACCCAGACTGGTCTAACCGTGACCGCTTTGTGTTATCAAATGGCCATGGTTCAATGCTTCAATATGCATTGTTACACCTAAGCGGTTATGACGTAAGCATCGAAGATATTAAGCAATTCCGTCAGCTTCACTCTAAAACACCGGGTCACCCAGAATATGGTTATACTCCGGGTGTTGAAACAACGACTGGCCCATTAGGTTCTGGTATTGCTAACGCAGTTGGTATGGCAATCGCTGAAAAAACCTTAGCAGCGCAATTCAATAAGCCAAAGTTTGATATTGTTGATCACTTCACTTACTGCTTTATGGGTGATGGCTGTTTAATGGAAGGTATCTCGCACGAAGCATGTTCGCTGGCAGGTACATTAGGCCTAGGCAAGCTAATCGCATTTTGGGATGACAATGGCATCTCTATCGATGGTGAAGTAGAAGGTTGGTTCACCGACGATACGCCTGCACGTTTTGAATCTTACGGTTGGCAAGTTATTCGTGATGTTGATGGTCACGATATGAATGCAATTGCGGGTGCAATCGAAGCGGCACAAAGCAACACTACGCAACCAACACTAATCTGTTGTAAAACAGTGATTGGTTTTGGCTCGCCAAATAAATCAGGTAGCCACGACTGTCACGGTGCACCACTGGGTCACGACGAAATCGCAGCTGTACGTGAGCAGCTAAACTGGCCACATCCAGCATTTGAAGTTCCACAAGAAGTTTATAACGAGTGGAATAATCAAGCGAAAGGCCAAGAGCTTGAAGGTGCATGGCAGCAAAAGTTTGCAGCTTATAGCAAAGCACACCCTGAACTTGCAAAAGAATATACACGTCGTGTTCTTGAAAAAGCATTACCAGCTAACTTCGCTGAATTAGCTGATGAGTACATTGCTAAATGCCAAGCCGACATGCAAAACATTGCGACACGTAAAGCATCACAAAACGCGATCACCTTCTTTGCTAACCAACTACCAGAATTAATGGGTGGCTCTGCTGACCTTGCCGGTTCTAACTTAACGTTATGGCCAGAAGCAAAAGGTTTACAAGATGCAGCTGATGGTAACTACGTATTCTATGGCGTACGTGAGTTTGGTATGAGCGCAATCATGAATGGTATTGCATTACATGGTGGCTTCATTCCATTTGGCGCAACTTTCTTAATGTTTATGGAATACGCACGTAATGCAGTACGTATGGCAGCATTAATGAAAGCGCAAAGCATTTTTGTGTATACCCATGACTCAATCGGTCAAGGTGAAGATGGTCCTACTCACCAACCAATCGAGCAAATCGCTAACCTTCGTATGACACCAAATATGACTGCATGGCGTCCGTGTGATGAAACTGAAACAGCAGTAGCTTGGCGTCAATCGTTATTAAAAGAAACAGGCCCAAGTTCACTTATTTTCAGCCGTCAGGGTACCAAAGCAATGGCACGTGATGCACAACAAGTTGCTGACATTGCAAAAGGGGGTTATGTACTTGTTGATAGCGAACAAGCCGCAGAGCTTATCCTTATTGCAACAGGTTCTGAGGTAGAGTTAGCTGTGAATGCCGCTGCTGAGCTAAAAGCACAAGGTAAACAAGTTCGCGTGGTATCTATGCCATCAACGAATCAGTTTGATAGCCAAGATAAAGCATACCGTCAAAGCGTGCTACCAGCGGGTACACCTAAGATTGCTGTTGAAGCTGCACACCGTGACTTCTGGTTCAAGTATGTTGGTCAAGATGGTGATGTACTAGGTATGGAGACATTTGGTGAGTCAGCGCCTGGCGCAGTATTGCTTGAGCACTTTGGTTTCACAGTGGCAAACCTAGTTGCAAAAGCAAACGCATTACTTGCTGAATAATGTGACTGGCTAAAAATTATCGTAATCGCAACACGATAAACCTACATTTGTGATGATGTGTAGGTAATAAAAAAGCCCGCAAACTTTGGTTTGCGGGCTTTTTGCTGCTTAAACAATCGGTTTAAACTAATTCGCTTAAGATTGACTCTAGTTTCTCTTGGTCAATTGCGAACTGACGAATACCTTGGCTTAGCTTTTCAGTAGCCATGGCATCTTCATTCATTTCCCAGCGGAAAGCTTGCTCAGTCATTGCAGCTGGCGCTTCTGCTTTTTCTGTTGCTGGTAATAGTTTTTGAGTTAATGGTGCGTCAGTTGCAGCTAGTTCAGCAAGTAACTTAGGGCTGATAGTTAAACGGTCACAACCTGCTAATTCTTGGATTTCACCGATGTTACGGAAGCTTGCGCCCATTACAATCGTTTCGTAGCCGTGCTTTTTGAAGTAGTTGTAGATATGCGTTACTGACTTAACGCCCGGATCGTTAGCACCGTCGAAATCAGCGCTTGCATCTTGTGCTTTGTACCAGTCAAGAATACGACCAACGAATGGTGAAATTAGGTAAGCACCTACTTCGGCACAAGCGCGTGCTTGAGCAAATGCAAATACCAGCGTTAGGTTACAACGGATACCTTGTGCTTCAAGTACCTTAGCTGCTTGAATACCTTCCCATGTTGAAGCAATTTTGATTAACACGCGCGATGTGTCGATACCTTGCTCTTTATATAAAGCAACAAGCTCAAGTGCTTTATCAACAGTTGCTTGAGTATCAAATGATAAACGCGCATCCACTTCTGTTGAAACTAAACCTGGCACTTGCTCCATTAATTTAGAGCCAATTAATACTGCTAGCTTATCAGCTGCTTTTGTTACAACTTCTGCTGTGTCACTGCTTTGTGCTTTTGCCCATGATACGGCTTCGGCAGCAAGTGGGCGATATTTCTCAATTTGAATCGCGTTTAAGATTAGTGATGGGTTTGTTGTAGCATCTTGCGGTTTATATTCGTTGATTGCTTCAAAATCACCCGTGTCAGCAACAACGGTTGTTACTGCTTTAAGTTGTTCTAATTGACTAGACATAGTTATCCCATTCTTATCATACAAAAGTTAATGTAGTGGCTTTAACCTATTATTTGTGCTGAAAAAACAATCTAATCTACCAGAGGAACTGCGCAATAAATCGCCCGCCAGCAGCAAATAATCCTGTTAATAATATTTTTATAATACCTTTACAATCTGGTATTGTTGATATTATCATACAAATAAAGATAATGACTAACAATGTTAGTAAGCAATTAGTGAAAGGTAATTATGTCTCGTTATACGTTGGGATTAGACTACGGGTCGGACTCGGTAAGAGCATTACTCGTTGATGTTGCGACTGGTGAAGAACTTGCCAGCCATTTAGTAAACTACCCGCGCTGGGCACAAGGTTTATACTGTGACCCAAGTAAAGATCAGTTTCGTCAGCATCCACAAGACTATATTGATAGCCTTGTAGAAGTAGTTAATGGTCTTTGGTCACAAGTTCCAGCAGGTACTGCAGACAAAGTAGTGGGTATGAGCTTTGATACGACAGGCTCAACACCTGTAGCAATTAATAGCCAAGGTACACCACTGGCATTAACTGAAGAATTTGCAGAAAACCCAAATGCAATGTTCATTTTGTGGAAAGACCATACGTCTATTAAAGAAGCAAATGAAATCACTGAAGCTGCAACTAACAACGATGTGAACTACCTTTCACACATGGGCGGTATCTACTCTTCTGAATGGTACTGGGCCAAAGCATTACATATTTTCCGCGTTGATAGCAGTGTTAAAGCAGCCACATATTCATGGGTTGAGCACTGCGATTGGATGACCGCGCTAATGTGCGGCACAACACACCCTGAAGCATTAAAGCTAGGTCGTTGTGCAACGGGCCACAAACAAATGTGGAACGAGCAGTGGGGCGGTTTCCCACCAAACAGTTTCTTTAGCAATATCGATCCACTATTAGATGGTGTTGTTGATACGTTAAATGCAACTACAGAGCCAAGCGACCAAGTTGCTGGCAACTTAACTGCTGAGTGGGCCGAGAAGCTAGGTTTACCACAAGGTATCGTGATTGGTTACGGTGCATTTGACTGTCACATGGGCGCAGTAGCAGCCAATGTTCGTCCTGGCGTTCTAACTAAAGTAATGGGTACTTCAACGTGTGACATCACAGTAACGTCTAAAGAACAACTAGGTGATACTTGCGTTAAAGGTATTTGTGGTCAAGTTGATGGCTCAGTAATCCCTGGGTTAATTGGCTTAGAAGCCGGTCAATCTGCGTTTGGTGATTTATACGCATGGTTCAAAAACCTAGTACTTTGGCCAACTCGCCAACTTACAAATTTATCAGACGCTGAACAAGCGTTAGTTAACAAGCTAGAAGATTCAATCTTAGTTGATCTATCAAAAGCAGCGGCAGCACTGCCTGTAACAAGCAACGATGTAACTGCGCTTGATTGGGTAAATGGTCGTCGAACGCCAGATGCTGACCAAAGCGTTGCCATGGCATTAACAGGCTTAAAAATGGGCACTGATGCACCTAAGTTCTTCAAAGCACTTGTTGAAGCAACTGCGTTTGGCGCACGTGCTATCACTGAGCGTTTCCGTAGCGAAGGCGTGCCAATCGAGTCAGTGGTTGTTATCGGCGGTATTTCTAAAAAATCAGACTACGTAATGCAAACCTGTGCCGATGTTTGGAATTGCCCAATCGACGTTTTAGAAAGTGAGCAAAGCTGTGCATTGGGTGCAGCAATTATGGCTGCGGTTGCTGCGGGTGAGCACGCAACAGTGGCAGATGCTCAAAAAGTTATGGCGTCGTCTGTATGTCATCAGTATTTACCAAACCCTGAGCGCGTTGCTGTGTATGACGAGCTTTATGCCAACTACCAAGCACTTGCAAGCTATGTAAACGGAGACAAAGCATGAGTTTTACTGAACTAAAACGTGAAGTCTATGAAGCGAACATGGAGCTGCAACGTCGTGGCTTAGTAATTTATACCTTTGGTAACGTATCGCAAATCGACCGTGACAAAGGCGTGATTGCAATTAAACCAAGTGGTGTATCGTACGACCAAATGAAAGCCGACGACATGGTGATCGTCGACCTTGAAAACAACATTGTTGAAGGGTCTATGCGTCCGTCTTCTGACACTAAAACGCATGTTCATTTATATCGCCACTTCGATGCAATTGGCGGTGTAACACACACGCATTCGACCTATGCAACTGCATGGGCGCAAGCAAAACAAAGCATTCCTTGCCTTGGCACAACTCACGCTGACTATGTACACGGTGACATCACCTGTACTCGTGAGTTAACCGATGAGCAAGTGAATGGCGATTATGAATTAGAAACCGGTATTCAAATTACTGATGCGTATCAAGATCGCGATCCGAAAGCTGCACCTATGGTGATTGTTGCGGGTCATGCGCCTTTCACGTGGGGTAAAGATGCCGCTCAGTCTGTATACCATGCCGCGCTACTCGAAGAGATTGCACGCATGGCGTATTTAACACGCACTTTAGATCCACACGCAGCTGAACTTAAAAAAGCAGTGATGGATAAACATTATCTACGTAAGCACGGTAAAAACGCGTATTACGGTCAGAGCAAATAGCAAGAATTTAGAGGATTATTAACATGACGACGATGACGAAAGAAGTCTGGTTTGTTACCGGCTCACAACATCTTTATGGTCCTAAGGTGTTAGAAACGGTTGCCAAAGACAGCGAAGCAATTGTAGCGGGCTTAAACAGCGAAGCTAATCTACCAGTAAACTTGGTATGTAAGCCTACCGTTAAGTCACCTGAAGAAATTCACGCTGTTTGCCAAGCGGCAAATACGGATCCTAACTGTGTTGGTTTAGTTTTATGGATGCACACTTTCTCACCTGCGAAAATGTGGATTGCTGGCCTAAGCGAATTACGTAAGCCTTGGTTACACCTTCATACTCAGTTCAATGCAGCCCTTCCTTGGTCTGACATCAACATGAACTACATGAATACGCACCAAAGTGCACACGGTGACCGTGAGTTCGGTTTCATCGGTACTGTAATGCGTAAAGAGCGTAAAGTTGTTGCAGGTCACTGGCAACGTGCTGACGTACAACAGCAGTTAGATGACTGGTGTCGTGCGGCAAAAGGTTGGGCAGAAAGCCAAACACTTAAAGTTGCGCGTTTTGGCGACAACATGCGTCAAGTTGCAGTTACTGAAGGTAACAAAGTTTCAGCGCAAATTACTTTTGGTTATGAAGTACACGCGTTTGGTGTCGCTGAGCTTGTTAAAGTGGTTGATACTATCACTGAAGAAGAAGTTGATGCACAGTTAGAGCTTTATAAGCAAGACTACGTAATTGCTGATGAAACTCTACAAGACGATTACGCAGTGAAAATGCTACGCAACGAAGCACGTTTAGAGCTTGGTATGGAGCGTTTCTTAGAGAAAGGCGGCTTTAAAGCATTCACTAACTGTTTTGAAGACTTATCAGGTCTTTCTGGTCTTCCGGGTCTTGCTACACAGCGCCTAATGTCGAAAGGCTATGGTTACGGTGGTGAGGGTGACTGGAAAACAGCTGCTATGGTTCGCATCATGAAAGTAATGGGTGAAGGCCGTGACGGTGGTTGTTCATTCATGGAAGATTACACTTACAACATGGGTGAGACTGACCAAGTACTTGGCGCGCACATGTTAGAAGTGTGTCCTTCAATTGCAGCACAAAAACCACGTCTTGAAGTTCACCAGCACACGATCGGTGTTAAATGTGATGTAGGTCGTTTATTGTTTACTGCAAAACCGGGTGCTGCAATCAACGTATCACCAATTGATATGGGTAACCGTTTCCGAATTCTGATCAACGAAGTAGATACAGTGGCTCCGCCAGCTGATTTACCTCACTTACCTGTTGCTTCAGCGCTTTGGGAACCAAAACCAAACCTATCTGTAGCATCAGCTGCATGGATCCACGCCGGTGGTGCACACCACACTGCATACAGCCAAGCAGTAACAACCGATATGATTATCGATTTTGCTGAAATGGCTGGCGTTGAAACTATGATCATCGATAACGATACGACGATCCGTGGTTTCAAAACAGAGCTTCGTCATAACGCAGCTTACTACATGCTAAAACGTGGCGTGTAAGAATTAGTACTTTATGTACTAGAACGTGCTGTGTGTGAGCACGTTCACCCCAAATTTTGTTGTCGATTAAGCCAGTGATGAGCCTCGCTCTTCGCTGGCTTATGCTATTGTGAAGCGAAACATTTTAGGAGTAGATATGATCGATTTAAGCGCCTACCAAGGCATTATTTTTGATATGGATGGCACCTTAATTGACTCAATGGGCAGTCACTTACAGGCATGGCAAAAAGCTTGCGAAGCCTATGGCTACCCATTCGATTACGACTATATGTACAGCTTAGGTGGCATTCCGACCGTTAAAACAATTGAAATGCTTAATGAAAAATTTGGCTTAGATCATGACCCTCTAGTTGTGGCAAAAGATAAACACCAATTTTGGGTTGATTTACAGCACCAACCGCTAGTGATTGACGAAACCGTCGCAGTACTTGAAAAGTACCATGGTGTATTACCGATGGGTGTGGGCACAGGTGCTGACCGCGAACATGCAATTGATCATTTAACTGATACCAATTTAATAAATAAAATTGGTGCGTTAGTGACTGCTAGTGATGTTAGTAAAGGCAAGCCAAACCCAGAAACATTCTTAAAAGTGGCAGAGCAGTTAGGTGTTGAGCCAAGCCAATGCGTGGTGTTTGAAGACACGCAAATTGGTTATCAAGCTGCCAAAAGTGCTGGAATGGATTGCATCATGGTGAAAGACGGAAAAATTCAACTTTAGCGATTAAAGTTGCAATGACACCCTTATTTGTATTATAAAACTATAAATACAATTACAAAAAGGTTATTCATATGTCATTGCAATGTGTTTTCCAAGGTTTAAAAACAACTCATCAAACAGCCAGTTCGAACACGAAAAAGTCGCGCGGGCTTTATGCATTGTTGGTGACATGTGGGATTGCCCTTACACCAGCTTGTGCTCATCAAGGAGACAATATGACTACTTCCCCTTCAGCATCAATGACGGCCTATGGCGTACTGGCTGATCAAACGCCGGTTAATCAAGTAACGCTGACTAACAGCAATGGTATTAGCGTTGATGTAATCAACTACGGCGGCATTATTACGCGTATTGAAACACCTGATGCAAAAGGCGAAATGGGTAATATTGTACTGGGTTTAGATAACCTAGAAGCATACACAAAAGCGACAACTTACTACGGTGCAATCATCGGTCGTTTTGGTAACCGTATCGCAAACGGTAAATTCACGTTAAATGGCACTGAATACCAATTAGCAACTAACGATGGTGACAACCACTTACATGGTGGTGTGCAAGGTTTCGATAAAAAAGTGTGGAACATGACACCGTTCACGACGCAAAACAGTGCCGGTGTTACCTTAAGCTTAGTGAGTCCTGATGGCGACCAAGGCTACCCGGGTGAAGTGACGACAGAAGTGACTTACACACTAACGAACAACAACACGTTAGATATGCAGTTTATTGCTACAACAAGCAAGCCTACCATCATCAATATGACGCAACACAGCTACTTCAACCTAGCGGGTAAAGGCGACATTCTTGATCACCAAATGCAAATCAACTCAAAAGCAATTACACCTGTGGATGGCGGCTTGATCCCAACTGGTGAGTTGATGGATGTGGCTGGCACACCGTTTGACTTCCGTACAGCTAAAGCAATCGGTCAAGATATCAAAGCAAGCAATGAACAACTGAAACTTGGTAAAGGTTATGACCATAACTTTGTGCTTAAAGACACGCCAAGCAATGAGCTTATTGAAGCAGCGACGGTTTACGAAGCAAACTCTGGCCGTACGTTAACAGTTTACACAGAAGAGCCTGCAGTACAGTTTTATTCAGGTAACTTCTTAGACGGTAGTACTGTGCAAGCGTCTGGCTTAGTGCATAATTTCAGAAGTGGTTTTTGTTTAGAGCCACAGCATTTCCCTGATGCACCAAATCAGCCAACGTTCCCAAGCACAACATTATTACCGGGTGACGTGTATTCAACACGCATCGTGTACGAATTTGGTACAAAATAAAGGAACACAATCGTGAAAACAACAAAGCTTAAAAGCGCAATGCAAAAGGCTGGCTTAGCCAGCGTATTTGCCTTGTCGTTTGGTGCACTGACTGGTTGTCAGACTACAGCTGAAGACAACACAGCTAAGAAAACTGACGTGGCAGCCACAGAAAAAGCGCCAATCCAAGATAATGGTATTTTTACCAACCCACTTTTTCCTAATGGCGCCGATCCATGGCTTGAGTATTGGGATGGTAACTATTACCTAACCACAACAACATGGACATCTGAGTTAGTGATGCGTAAATCACCAACACTAGCTGGCCTTGCTGATGCAACACCTGTCAATGTTTGGTCTGATTCAAACCCTGAGCGCTGTTGTAACTTTTGGGCGTTTGAATTCCATCGCTTAAAAGGGCCAAACGGCTACCGTTGGTACATGATGTACACAGCGGGTACTGATGGCACTTTAGATAACCAACACTTAAACGTATTAGAAAGTGCTGGTGACGATCCTATGGGTCCATACGAATACAAGGGTGCATTAATGCCTAACGTATGGAACATCGACGGTAACTACTTAACATACAAAGACAAGCTATATGTGATTTACTCACAATGGCAAGGCGATCAGCAATTAAACATTATCGCTGAAATGGAAGATCCGTGGACACTGAAAGAGAACTCACCGCATACGGTGATCACGCGTCCTGAGCTAGATTGGGAGATCAGTGGTCGTAAAGTAACTGAAGGTGCTGAAATTTTACAGCACAATGGTCGTACGTTTATGACGTACTCAGCGAGCTTCTGTAATACCCCAGATTACAAACTAGGTATGCTTGAGCTTGTTGGTGACGACCCACTTAAAGCGAGCAGCTGGAAAAAATACGACAAGCCAGTATTTGAGCGTACAGAAGAAGTGTTTGGGCCTGGTCACAACGGCTTTTTCACATCGCCAGACGGTACAGAAGACTGGTTAGTTTATCACGGTAATGATTCGGTAGAGCACGGTTGTAGTGCGACTCGTTCATTACGTGCGCAAAAATTTACTTGGAACGACGATGGCACGCCAAGCTTTGGTAAACCATTAACACCAGGCGTTGAAGTAGCACCGCCATCAGGTGAATACGGTCCACTGGTAACGCGAGTACAAGGTCAGCGCTACCAATTAGTGAATGCAACTAGCGGCTTATGTTTAGACATCGCAGCTGATCCACAAGATGCACGTGCTGTGCAACGTCAGTGTGCAAGCACCAATGGTCAATGGGTTATTGATGCAACAACAGATGGTTTTGTTCGTTTAGCTAATCGTGAAGACAGCAAGTTCTTAGAGCTTGAAAGCTGTAATGACGCAGATAATGCTAAAGTACAATCTGCAGCATGGCGTAATAACTTCTGCCAGCAATGGAAAGTAGCACCAAGCACAGATGGTAATGTATCTATTACTAACCGTTACACAGGCAAACCATTAGCGGTTGCTGGTTGTTCTGCTGCACAAAACCAAGCGGTTTTACAGCAAAGTGACGCAACAGCGTGTGGTGATTGGCAATTACGCCCAATGGGTAGTGTTGTAGTATTAAGCCAACAAAGTGGTAAAGCACTTAGCGTGGCGGATACAGTTAAAGCAGGTACCAATGTTGAGCAACAAGCTTACACGCATAAAGATGCACAGCAATGGTTCTTCGCACCAACAGATACTGGCTATGTAAGCCTTAAACAAAGCGCTGACAGCGAGTTCTGTGCTGCGGTAGCTGATAACGCCTTAGTACCAGGTGCCAACGTAGAAATGGCTTCTTGTGCAGCTAAAACAGCACAGTGGCGCATTGCTCCAGTAGAGGGTGGTGGTGTGATGCTTATCAACCGCTACACAAAACAAGCGCTTGGTTTAAGTAACTGTGGTTTAGCTGAAAACACTAACTTCGCACAACAACCTGATTTAGGTAACAAGTGCCAAGTGTTCCATCTGCGTGAACCAAATTAAGTTATAAGTAAAAAATCGACTCAACCAAAGCCACTTCATTTATGAGTGGCTTTTTTTATAGCTGTCAGCTGCAAGTTAGCGAGGGTAAAGTTAGCGAGGGTAAAGTTAACGAGGGTAAAGTTAACGAGGGTAAAGTTAACGAGGGTAAAGTTAACGAGGGTAAAGTTAACGAGGGTAAAGTTAACGAGGGTAAAGTTAACGAGGGTAAAGTTAACGAGAGTAAAGTTCCAAGCTGAGCGGTGCGGTTGTTTTGAGCGAAGCGAAACCCAACATAATCCATCAAAACCTTCTCATGCCTCTGCATTGCATATAAAACCCCACGTAGGAGGTACTTTAGTGCCGAATTTTGTCCATCACATAATCTTCACGGCTAAAGCCGTTCTACAATGCAATCCTAGAACCTAGAACCTAGAACCTAGAACCTAAAACCTAAATATAACCCCTAATTAATAAAATAACCGATAGGTTGCCACTGGCCACTACTTTTGCTGAGACTAATTGTTTCAATGGCCTGCTCTTTATTCATAAATTGGCTTTGAAACTGAATGATCACGTATTCACCATCAGGTGTTCCGGGTAAAGAGTCATAATTCATCAGGCTTAAATTCTTACGTAAAATCACCTTGCCAAGTGGTACTCGAACTTGCTTTAACGCTTTGCTCCAGTTGCTTTGTGGCATCGCTTGTTTAAATAATGAGTCTGTTTGCTGCCAGCTTTGCTGATACTGACCATTATCAATTAATACGAGCCAGCTTTTAGCGCGATTTATAACATCGAGTTCTTCAGCGTTTGCACAAAAGCAGCGTAAAAAAGTGATCAATAAGAGCATTTTTCTCATAGCAATTCCATTTACTTGTTGTTTATTGAATTCGTCTTGAAATGTTTTTATGTTTCGGCGACGAACAATAAATACTATTCATCAATTGTGCGGTTTATTTTCCCGCAGATAAGCATTTTAACTGTCGATAAATCTTACAGCACAAAACTCAAGGGCGCTTTGCGCTGCTCTAAACTAATCGATCAGATAACCTAATGGATGCCAGCCATCGGCGGCTTTGCTTAGGCTGAGCGTTTCAACTACTGCCTCTTTATTCATAAACTCGGTTTGAAACTTGACCACTAAATACTCACCATTTGGCAGGCCGGGTAATGAGTCATATTTTGCTGTGCCAAAATAGGTGCGAGACATAACTCGGCCTAAAGGAACGCGTATTTGATTTAAGGCCGTTTGCCAGCGAGCTTTGGGCGTGGTGCTTTGAAAGACCTGATCAGCTTGCTGCCAGCTCTCGTGGTATTCTCCAGAATCAACCAAGGTTAACCATGCTCTCGCTGTTGAAATAGGGCTTGTTTCTTCAGCTGAGGTGAAAAAGCACACCAATAACGATGCCAGTAAAAACAGTTTTTGTAGCGTAAATCCATTTACAGAAAGTAATAAAATTTGACGCATAAGACGCCCTCACTTCGTTCATAGGGTGAATTCATAATACGAATGAGTTGGTTGATTTCTATACTGAAAAAGTACTGGGGAAGGCTTTTTAGTGGGATTTAAGTGTTGTTTTTTATTTTAACGATCTTTGCAACTGAGTCCTCAAAGTGGCGATGTAGATTAAATTGTTAAGTTTATACTGTTGATTTATTGAGCAAATTAATTCGTTTTAACAGCTGCTAAATGTAACGACAATGACCCTAAATAGCACTTATTTTTACTGCTAAGGAAGTTTCGTATTTGCGTGCTCGATAATTCAGAGCCCGCATAGTTACTGGATTTTGGACCCTTTTTTGGGTTTTTTTAGAGAAGTTAGCGAGGGTAAAGTTGCAAGAGTAAAGTGAGCATGAAAGGGAGTTAGCAAGATGAAAGAGACAAGAGTAAAGCTTGAGACTTAAAGCTTATAGCTCAAAACTTACAGCTTCCATCACACCAGCACGCTCATCAGTACTCCAGGGTCGCTGATACCTGCTTCTTTAAGCGCGTCGCTAATTGATTGGCTAAGAGTCATTATTTGCGTTTGGATTTCCATAACCATCTTGGTCTGCGTTTCAACTTGCACTTTTACAGCTTCATCTTCTTGGTTTTTAAGTGCTTGTAGTTTGGCTAATTGCTCTTTGGCAAGTTCGAGTTGCTCTTTGAGCTTTTCGAGTTGCTCAACCATTTTGCGAATATGTGCGGGGAGGTCGCTAGATACTTCTTCTTTTTGAGCGGGCTCTACTTCACGACCAGAGAGTTTGTTCATCTCTTGGCTGCTGAGTTTGTAGCCTACTTTTGAGTTGGTATTACTGACTGCTGTATATGCGTTTGAGATAGTTAACGCACTTGCTAATGAGTTAATAGCCATAATGAGAGCGATGAAAGTGAATGACATGTATGTATCGGCAAGGGGTACTAAAGCTTTAGAAAAAAGCCGGGTTTTCACCCGGCCTTTCCAGACAACAAATAGTTGAGGTGAGGCAGCTCACCTCACTTTGTTACTCTTGTGCAGCAGCTGCATCAAAGAGTGCTTTTACTTCTTCAGCGCTAATCGCACCGTTGAAAATTTTCAGTTCATCGATAGCACCGTTATAAGGTGTATCCCAGTAGTTAACACCGAGTGCAAACTCATTTGTTTCACCAGGAACCGTGAATACACGCGGGAAGCCATCGGTTTCTAGCTGTAATTCACCGTTAACATACATCTTCAACACATCACCGTTCGTACCATCAACAGTGAATGCAACATGTGTCCATTCTTTTGCTGGAATACGGCTATCTAGTTCTGCATTATCGAAGAAGGCACCGTTATTTGCCCATAAACGAGTTAGGCCTGTACCTGCCATAGATGGCACATAACTTAACCAAGAGCCTGCACTAGCACCTGCGAAGAACGCTGTAGTGTAATCAGTGAAGGTTTCAGGTTTTAACCACATAGACACAGAGTAGTCATTAGTTGTGATTAGGTTATCCGGTAAACGAACACCTGAACCTTCAAGGAATACTGCTTGACCCATGATACCGTCAACAAAAGTTACGTTACCACCAGTGTTGTTGATAAAACCACCCGTTGGTTTACCCGCTGCATATGTGCCGTTTAATGCACTTAAGTCACCTTCGAAGCTGTATTCAGCAGGTGCAAGTGATTTTAAGGTTACATCGAATGACTTAGTATCAGTAAAGTCTTTGTAGTTAATAGTTGCAGTTAATGTCACTACTTGGTCGCCAGCAGAGGCGCTAGGTTGTGTCACAACAGCTGTGCCATTAACCGGTTTTAAGTACTCTTCGTTGTTTGACGTCCAGCTAATACCAGATACAAATGGGCCTACACGCGGTAACTCAAAGCTTTCACGTACTGCCGATACATCACCTAAATCAAGCGCATCAGTAATGAAGCTCTCAAATTCAGTCGGATCTGTCAGGTTATTGATAGCCGCACCATTAATGTCTAGGCCGTTTAGTGCGTAGTCATAGACGATGAACTCATCAATTTGACCTTGGAAAGGTAAGTCCCAGCCGTAGTTCACACCAAGGGCAAAGTTACCTGTTTGTTCACTAAAGAAATCGGGGCGAGGCATCGAACCTGCACGCACACCATCACGATAAAGTGTTGCAGTACCATTAGCATAAGTGATGGCAATATGATTCCAATCCATCACTGCTGGAGAGTCAGAAATGATTTGGTTCCACATTTCAGCACCATCATCAGCTAAATAACGGCTCCAAAGCATCGGTGTTGTTGTAAAGTGTGTATTACCTGGGATCAAGCTCATCCAACGCGCATCTGATGCTGCAGCAAAAAGTGTTGGAGAGAAATCTGTTAGCACTGTTGGCTTAAACCAATACGAAATAGTGTACTCATCACCCGTTACTAACTCATCAGGTAAGCGAACACCCGTTGCACCATCAAAGTTAAATGCTTTGCCTGTTTGACCCTCTGCGTATGCAGCTGTACCGGCACCTACATTTAATAGGTTGTTATCTGTTACACCCGCATCATCTAGGTTACCTAAGCCATCACTGAGTGATTCTTCAAATGCATAGTGTGCAATCGCATTTTTAAATTCTGGGCGTGCTTCTAGATTTACATTAAATGTCTTAGTGATGCTCTCGCCATTTAAAGAGATATTAGCAGTTAAAGTAACTGCTTTATCACCGCGATCTGGCGTTGGAATAAATACTGAGCCTTCACTGGTGATGTAGTATTCATCACTACTTTCCCAGTTAATTACAGCACCATCTTTACCTTTGGTTGGTAATGAGTAGCCTTCGTCAGCAATTGATAATTCAGTTTTAATATCTAGCGCTTCTTGAACAGTGCCCAGCACGTTTGCAGTATCCGTAATTTCATCACGTTTACTTGCCCAAATGGTAGCGCCTTCGCTTGATGTAGCTGATACAGTTACAGCCATTGCTTTAGTTGCATCATCCCATTGCCATTTAGCCACGCCAAAGTAAGTACCAGAATCTAACTCAAGTTTAATATTTGAGTCATCAATCATGTACCAGATACCTGGATCATCACCGGTTACTGAGTGATCTTCGTTTAGTGCAATATGCATTGAACGAATCGCATCTGTATTTACATCAGTGCCATGACTGATAAATTTGTAATAACCGTAAAGTTCATCAGCAACCACCATGTTATTGCCTTCAAGCGGTACATAGCGCTGTGGTGAAGCCATAGGCCAACCTAATGAGTTAATAAACATTTCATGTACACGAACTTGGTGTGCTTCAGTATTTTCAGGAAACTCAGTAGACGTTTGTGGAAAACGCGTATGCGTGATTAACAAGTGACGACCAGTTGCTTCATCGTAGTAAGCAGAGTTATGACCTGGTGATTGATAACCCCATGCAGGTGCTGTTTCGCCAAGTTCTTGCGTGTACTCAAAGCCACCCATTAGTTTTTCACCAACTTCTAAGCCGCCTACTGTCGCAATGTCGTTACCTGCGTTATCTAGGTAAGGGCCATCTGGTGTTTTAGAACGAGCAACGCGGATGTTGTAACCGCCGTTTAAGTCAAGGCCACCCGTAGAATAAAATAAGTAGTAATATTCACTTTCTGGGCTGTACATTACGAAAGCGCCTTCAATGAAGCGCCCGGCGCCACCAAGAAGGTGTTTTCCATAACCTTGACCGGCTTCTGGCATACCTGTTTCTTCGTCCATAGCCAGAATAAAAATACCACCATGATGAGAACCGTAAACCATCCAAAGTTTGCCGTCTGTGTCATAGAATGCAGCCGGATCGATGACATTTGGATCTATGCCACCATCATAAGTCGTTTGGCCATTATCAAGTGGATATGCAGCAAACTCAGCTTCATTGCGATAGCCGCTGCGCAGGAAAATACCTTTGTTTGTATACGGACCTTCGATATTGTCAGCTTCAGCTAATCCTAAATAACCGCGGTCCCAACAAACTTGATCATTGGTTATGTCGGCTGTGTTGGTATTGTCTTGTCCGCAGCTATTATAGTAAAACCAAAACTTACCATTTGGTGATTGAATTACATCGGCAGCCCAGTTGCTTGGGTAACCATCGGTCCACTCAACGCCTTCGGCAATTTCTTCTAAGTAATTGTAATCAAATAACGGACTTTCATTAACTTGTAATACATCTTGTCCGTCTATTCTTAAAACAGAAGGCGAAGAAATCATTTCCCAGTTCAAGAGATCTGTTGATTTAGCGGCAGCAAGGTGTGAACCAAAAATATAATAAGTGTCGTCAACTTTAACGACAGAAGGATCGTGCACGCTTACATTGGTAACCATTACGCTACCTGATTCAGTGTATTCAACACTGCTGCTTACTGTCGGTTTCGCACTTTGCGGGTCGGCAACCGCTGGTGCTGTGTCAAGCTTAGTACCATCTTCTTTGCCACAACCTGTAACAGCCAAAGAGCAGGCTATGACCATGGCTAATTTATTTAATTTCATTTTATGTGTCCTCTTGAAACTGGGATTCATTTTTTTATTCGATTGTTGTCAATAAAATTGCCGCGTGCCTATATCAAACTAATAAGAACGTAGTATTGTAATTTTATAGTACGATTTAAAATGTGCAAATACTTTTGCAAAGGTAATTGATATGTAAACACGAAGTGTCAGTGTTTACAATATGTACAGCGTGATTTTAATTTTTTCAAGTTGCCAGTTTTGGCGTTTTTTTCGCTGTTTTTGCTCTATTAGAGAAGTTTTTTGCTTATCTGAAAGTGAGGATTTCCCGGTAAATTTGTTTATTTGTATTACATTTGAGCACTAAAAAGGGCTCTTAAAGAGCCCTTTTTGAGATTACTTGTCTTGTTTACTTAGACCTTCAGTGGTCATGATAATACGTTTAAGTGTGCCATCTTCGTTGTAATAAAGCGGCTCAATCGCCACTGAACGGCGAAAACGCCCGCCACTTGGTTTGCCATCAATTGGTGGTACGGCACCAGTATGGTAAATAAAGTAGTCTTTACCTTTGTATTCGATGATTGATTGGTGGTTGGTTTCGCTGTTACCTGCGATCTCATTCAAGATACCTTTATATTCCCACGGGCCATGAATGCTTTTGCTCATGGCATAACAGATCTTCTCAGGGAACTCACATGCGTACGATACATAGTAGTTGTCGTTTTTCTTATGAACCCATAACGCTTCGGTAAAGTTTGGTAAGTCTAGCGTTTTAATTTCACCATCAAGAGACAGTAAATCGTCGCTTAGCTTTACGTATTTTGGCATTAAGTTACCAAAGAACATGTAAGTATCGCCGTTTTCTTCTGTATAAATAGCAGGGTCGATGTCGTCCCAATCATTTGGCGTATGTTTGGTCATATCATCGGTAACCAGTGCGTGACCAATTGCATCTTTAAATGGACCTGTTGGTGATTTAGAAGTTGCAACACCAATTGCAAAACCTGGTTTTGTGTCGTTGTGACGAACGGTTGTAAAGAAGTAGAAAGTGCCATCACGCTCAATCATGTGTGAAGCCCATGCTTCGCCTTTAGCCCATTTAAAGTCTGTTGCTTTCATGATTGGGCCGTGCTTTTTCCAGTTCACCATATCTGTTGATGAAAAGGCTAACCAGTCATGCATTTCAAAAAACACATCATTATTAGGTGCTTCATCATGGCCTGTATAAAGGTATACGGTGTCATTGTGAACAAGTGCAGCAGGGTCTGCAGTAAATACATCGGTGAATAATGGGTTTTGTGCAACAGCTAAGCTGCTCGAAAAAAGTAATGGTAGCGCCAACGCTTTCAATTTCTTCATGAGTGTCCTTAGTAACTAATAATTGTTGTTTGAACTGCAGCTTTTTCTACCCAGAACTCGCTCTAAGTGACCAGATAATACACTGTGTATGCCTGATTATACTGAGTAACTGATTGTTTACATCGAAACAAACCAGTAAAAGTGCAGCAAAAAATAACTCTATATTGTATTATTGTATTTTAATCATAGTAGCATCAAAATACGCTGGGTAAATAACTTGTTAGCCTTTTTTGTTGCTCTGGATGAGTGAAAGACAAATTAAAACAAGCAAACGAATAATCGCTAAGTAGCTGATAATAATGGGTCTTAATGAATTCCCAAAACAAAAACGCAGCATGCTTTGAGTTTGTAACATGTTATAATTGCAAAGTTTTTTGTAAACATAATGGCAGTTATTTTAATTTGGCTTTTTGAGTTGACTGTTAAATAATCATACAATATGATTAAAGTTCAGGCAGCAATGTATTAACATAAAAATATAGACACACTCGCGCACCGTTTTGACAACACACGATGCACAATGCAGTGGTCACTCTTCGGTAACTGAATGGGGAAAGTTCAGCGGACCGATATAACTATAATTTGGAGAACACCGCTTATGTTTAAAAGAACACACATAGCCAGTGCTGTAGTTATGGCATTTACCTGTCAATTTGCTTTTGCACAGGAGGAAGCACCAAACACTCCTGAGAATAACGTCGATGAGATGGAAGTTATTCAAGTATCAGGTATTCGCGGCAGTTTAAACAAAGCGTTAGATGAAAAACGTGCAAGCGTTCAAATCGTGGATGCAATTGTTGCTGAAGATATTGGTAAATTCCCTGATAACAACGTGGTTGAAGCACTACAACGTGTGACAGGTGTACAAACAACAGGCCGTGGTGCTGGTGAAGTAAGCGCGGTTTCAATCCGTGGTCTTACTGATGTTAATACCACAGTTAATGGTCGCGCTATCTTTACAGGTGCGGGTCGTGATGTGGCGCTGCAAGACATTCCTGCAAGTCTACTTTCGGGTGTAACAGTTTATAAAACCCGTTCGGCGGACCAAATCGAACGCGGTATCGCAGGTGCGATTGATATTAAAACTCACCGTCCTTTCAACTTCGAAGGTGAAAAAGTTGTTTTAGCGGCACGTGCGATTTACTCAGATCAACCAGATGAAGTTGATCCAAATATTAGTGCATTACTCTCTAACCGTTGGGAAATCGACGGCGCTGGTGAATTTGGTGCACTTTTCAATATTTCTTATGCTGAAACACATTACCGCGATGACACCATCACAGCGGGTGCTGCATTCCCATTCTTTACTGATAAACCACAGTACAACTACTCACCGTATTCACGTGTTCCAAATGAATTCTGGACTCAAGGTACTGAGTTAGGTCTACCTACTGCGGCTGGTTCTACTTTAGACGTAAATGGTGAGCCAACTGAATACCTATTAGCACGTGATGCTATTTTTGGTACTTCATTCACCGGTCTTCGTAAGCGCCCGGCAGCGTCTGTATCTTTACAGTGGGCACCAGATGAAACCCTAGAAATCACAGCTGAAGGTTTCTACACAGGTTACGAAAACGAATCGCAAAACGCGATGTGGTTCTCAAATACGTTTGAAAACGGTAACGGCTTCATTGAAACACCAACTGTGTTTGATGGCACTAACGTAGTTAAAGAAAAGCAAGCGATTGGCGCTGGCGGTTTCCAAAGTGGTGACTTTTCATATGGTAAAACAGATAGCTACTTATATGCGCTAGGTGCAGAGTGGCTAGCAAGCGATTACCTAACCATTAATACAGAAGTTGTTTACCAAGACAGTGAGTACGAAACAGATTTCTTCGCAATGCGTTTTGATCGTGTAGCGACGGGTCTTGACGTTGATTTTAATGATAAAGACGGCGTACCAGGCATCGCGTTTTGGGATGATCCAAACACAGCGGTAAACGAAGCAGATATGGCTGCTATCGAAAACTGGAATGCAGGTACTATTTATGACAATGGCGGTGGTAATGCCGGCGATGCACTAACATTCACATTTGATGCTGAATACCTAATTGGTGGTACTTATTTTGATAAAGTGAAATTCGGTGGTCGCTACGAAAAACGAACTGCGCAAGAGTACACACGTGGTCAAGATACTGGTATTGCAAACACATCTGTGGCTAGCTTAATTGAGCAGCTAGCAGCAGCGGGTGCAGCAGGTGATGGTTCTGGTATTGTGTTCCAAGTTGATGATTATTTCGATGGCCGTGCTGACGTATTCGACAGCTTTGTAACTGCTGACGGTGGCTACATGCTTGATAACGGCGATGCTGTTCGTAGCGTATATGGCCTTGAGGCTGAAGATGTATACAAAACATTTGATATCGAAGAAAACTCATACGCGCTATATGCCACAACTAACTTCTTCTTAACGGAAGATATTAGCGGTGAGTTTGGTTTACGTTATGTAAGCTACGAGCAAGATATGGACTTTGTTGCTGAGTCTGGCGGCATGAACTCAAATGTATTTGAAGAAAGCTCAGCAAGTGCTGATAGCAGCGCATTACTACCAAGCTTAGTACTTAACTGGAACATCACTGATGATGTAGTGGGCCGTGTAGCGTACACAGAAACATTACGTATGCCTAACTTTGCTGACTTAAACGCGCTGCAATACTGGTACGATCCTTTAACAGAAGGTGCTACATACGGTACAGGTAATGGTGGTAACCCAGAGCTTAAACCAACAGAATCAAAGAACTATGATGTATCACTTGAATGGTACTTCGCAGATACAAGCTCACTTTACGCGGCTTACTTTAAGCGTGAAATAGAAGGCTTAGTTGTTGCGGGTCGTAAGCAAGTTGTGCGCGAAGGCGATGATGGCGTAACACGCCCATATGTATTAAGTGCACCAGTGAATGCTTCAAACGGTGAACTGTCTGGTTTAGAAGTTGGTTTAGTTTACTTCCCAGAAAACTTACCAGAGTACTTAAACGGCTTTGGTGTGCAAGCAAGCTACACCATGCTTGACTCAGAGCAAGATACACCTGAATTCAATGAGTTAGGTGAAATCTCTGGTTATGTTGATTCACAAATGGCAGGTGTTTCTGATGAATCGTACAGCATCGTAGGTATCTACGAGCGTGATTCATTCGACATGCGTTTATCATATGTATGGCGTTCTGAGTTCTACACAGGTAACGAAGCGGCAATCTTTGCTAACCCGATTCAATTCTGGAATCGTCCAGAGCAAAGCTTAGACTTCCAATTTAGCTACAATGTGAATGATGATTTAGTGGTTACTTTTGATGCAACGAACATCCTAGATGACGTATATCAGAGCTACTACGGTGAAGGTAACGACAACCTATTTAACTTTGGTAACGGTATCTACTCACGTACATTCGCACTAGGTGCACGTTATTCTTTCTAAATTTCTTTTATAGACCTAAAAACCCCGGCTCTGCTGGGGTTTTTTATTGGTTTTTATAAACCAAACCATCGGTCGAAAAGAGTTGCGATTTAATAAGTATGATAATACTATTAATTGGATTAGCATTAAATTTACAAAAATAACGAACGCAATGGCCAAGCTGTGTAATATCTAGGGCTATAAATTTATTTGATACGCAATGTTGAAGCTTTTTAGCATTGCTTGAAATAGTGAGCGGCGGCTCATTATTGACCAATTAGGGTGTTGTTGTATGGAATCTCAAAAGTTATCCGTTGTAGAAAAGGTCGGCTTTGGCGCCGGCGACATGGCAGTAAATGTCATGGTTGCAGCGTTATTCTATTTTATGTCTTTCTTTTACACCGATATCTACGGGCTTGATCCGGTTGATATGGGTGTGTTGTTCTTAGTGGCGCGTTTTGTTGATGCCTTTACCGATCCATTAATGGGGGTGATCACCGACAAAGTGAAAACCCGTTGGGGTCAGTTCCGTCACTGGTTCTTATTTTTATCTGTTCCATATGGTTTGTCGGTCGTACTGTTATTTACCACGCCTGATTTCGACTACAACATGAAGTTAGCGTGGGCTTATGCCACTTACTTGTTTGCGACCTTGATGTTTACCGGTGTTGCTATTCCTTATATCTCTTACATTGGTGTATTAACTGCCGATCCTAAAGAGCGTTTGTCAGCCAATGGTTACCGTATGTTCTTCGCTAAGATTGCCAATGTAGTGATCGTATTTTCAGTGCCGCTACTTGCCTCATATTGGGGAGATGGCAGCTTGTCGTATGGTTATAAACTGGCAATGGCATTGGTATCGGCATGTGCCGTAGCACTATTTTTGTTTTGCTTCTTTACTACTCGCGAACGTATTACCCATGAGCCACAAACCGAAGGCGTACTTACGCAGTTAAAAGTACTTATTAAAAACGATCAATGGTTACTACTGTGTGCAGCATGTGTGCTTGGTACGCTTGGCTATGCGATTCGTGGCAGTGTTGCTATGTATTACGCAACCTATTACTTAGGTGTACCAGATTTAGCAGGTGCCTTTACCAGTGCAGGTATTGCAGCATCTATTGTCTCAATGGTGGCAAGTACGTGGATCACCCAGCGCTACTGTAAAATGAAGCTATTCCGTCAATCACAAATTGCAGTGCTATTTATTTCATTACTAATGTACTTTGTAGTGCAGCCTGGCGATGTGATGACGGCGTTTGTGCTTTATATCATCTTGTCATTTGTGGTTGATTTACATGCGCCAGTGTTCTGGTCTGCAATTGCTGAAGCCGTTGATTACGGTGAAATTAAAGACGGCGTTCGTGCATCGGGTCTATCATTTGGTGGTATTTCATTCTGCCAAAAAGCCGGGGGCGGTTTAGCGGGCTTAGCGGGTGGTTTATTACTGGCATTTTTTGAGTACAAGCCTAACGTTGAGCAAACTGAATTTACCCTTATGGGCTTAGCACTGATGCTAACTATCATTCCGGGTGTTTTCCACGCCTTACTAGGTCTGATTTTGAAAAAATACAAAATTACCGATGAGTACTATACGGATATGGTTATTCATAAGCGCCTACCAAAATAACCACTCTTTAAACGCACACACTAAATAAGTGTGTGCGCTTTGCTCTTTAAAATAATAATTCGCTGGGAGACAACAGTATGAACACATTCAAGGTTAGCTATTTAGCAAGCGTTTGCGCTGCAATATTAACTGTTAGCGGTTGCAGTGAAATGCCAACAGAAAGTAAACAAGCCGCTTCAGTGGAGCATGCTGAACATACCAGCGAACAACATTTATTTGCCCTAAATCAAGTAAGTTTAAGCGCCAGCCCGTTTTTACATGCGCAGCAAACGAATGTGCGTTATTTATTAGCTCTTCATCCTGATCAGCTGCTTGCTCCTTATCTGCGTGAAGCAGGTCTTGAGCCAAAAGCGCCTAACTATGGCAACTGGGAAAGTACTGGCCTTGATGGCCATATTGGCGGTCATTATCTTTCAGCCTTAAGCCTTGCGTGGGCAGCCACAGGTGACGAAGAATTAAAGCAGCGTTTAGATTATATGCTAAGCGAGCTGGATCGCGCCCAGCAAGCCACTGGTGGTTACTTAGGCGGTATCCCAAATGGCGATGAAATGTGGCAGCAGATTGAAAAAGGTGAAATCAAAGCCGATTTATTCAGCTTAAATGACCGCTGGGTGCCTCTTTATAACATCGATAAAATCTTCCATGGCTTGCGTGATGCATACGACGTTGCTGGCAGTGATAAAGCCAAACAAATGCTATTTAAGTTAGGTGAATGGTTCTTAGCGACCACTGCTAAGCTAACTGATGAACAAGTTCAACAAATGCTGTATTCAGAGCATGGTGGCTTAAATGATGTGTTTGCTGATATGTACTTTATTAGTGACGATGAGCGTTACTTAAAACTAGCCCGTCAGTTCTCTCATAACATCATTATTGAACCCTTATTACACAAAGAAGATAAGTTAACTGGCCTGCATGCAAATACGCAAATTCCAAAAATTATTGGCATGTTGAAAGTAGCAAATGCCAGTGATGATAAAGCATGGCAGAAAGGTGCTGACTTTTTCTGGAAAACAGTCAGCCAAGAGCGCTCAGTATCAATTGGTGGTAACTCGGTACGTGAGCATTTTCATGATAAAAGTGACTTCACGCCAATGGTTGAAGATGTTGAAGGCCCAGAAACCTGCAACACTTACAACATGATGAAACTTAGTAAGTTATTATTTTTAAAAACCGGTGATACGCGTTATTTAGACTATTATGAGCGCGCCACATATAACCATATTTTATCGTCACAACACCCAGAGCATGGCGGTCTTGTTTACTTTACCTCAATGCGCCCTGGGCATTACCGTATGTATTCGTCAGTGCAAGATTCAATGTGGTGTTGTGTAGGCTCAGGTATTGAGAATCACAGCAAATATGGTGAGCTGATTTATAGCAATACCGGTAAAGAGCTATGGGTAAACTTGTTTATTCCTAGCACGTTAAACTGGCAACAGCAGGGTTTGCAAATCACGCAAGAAAGCCAGTTCCCAGATGATAACAAGGTCTCACTGACCGTGAATCGTTTGTCTGAGGGGCAAAGCTCTGAGTCGGTGATTCATATTCGTAAACCGTCTTGGCAGCAAGGTGAGCTGAGCTTTACTTTAAATGGACAAGCTGTAAGCGCAACCGAAAAAGACGGTTACTACAGTATCAGCCATGCTTGGCAAAGCGGTGATAAGCTTGCCTTTGAACTTAGTCCTAAGCTTTATACTGAGCAGCTACCTGATGGTCAGCATTATTACTCTGTGATGTATGGGCCTGTTGTAATGGCTACCAAAGTACAAGCATTTGCAAATGAGCAGCTTAACTTTGTTGCTGACAATAGCCGCATGGGCCACATCGCCGCTGGGCCAACTTGTCCGCCAGAGGCTCTTCCAATCATGCTGAGTGAGCCAGAACAATTTATTGCCGATCTCACTCGTAAACCGGGCCAAAAGCTCGCATTTATCGCCGATAAAAATGTGGCGATTGCCAAGCAAGGTATCGATAACACTAAGAGCACAGAGCTAATTCCGTTCTTCCGCTTACACGATAGTCGCTATCAAGTGTATTGGCCTCAGCAAAGCGAAGCAGAGTTCACGCAATTTGTTGCCGATGCAAAAGCGGCTGAGCAAGCGAAAGAGGAACTTCGTTTATTAACCGTTGATCAAATTACACCGGGTGAACAACAACCTGAAGTCGAACACGATTTTAAAGGTGAGGGAACCCGTGCAGGTGTTAATAATGGTCATCACTGGCGCGATGCGACAGGTTGGTTTGAGTATCAGCTTAGTAACCCAGAACAAAAAGCGGTTGCTTTGCGTGTTCGCTATTTTATTGGCGATGTAGATCGTCATTTCTCTATTAATTTAAATGGAGAGCAATTAGCTGCAGTTAGTTTGCCTGTAGGTAAACCGACGGATGAGTTCTACACCATTGATTACCCATTAACAGAAGCAATGAAAAAGTCGAAAACGCTTACCTTACGTTTTGCTGCCGACAAAGATTCTGTTGCCGGTGGTATCTATGGTATTCGTTTAATCAACGCACAATAAAGAGTTGGCTATGTTAAGCAACAATGTGTTTGCGACGGCTAAAGAGCATGTTTTACCGTCGCTTTTAGATAACAGCGCAGAGCAACACTGTTTTTACCAAACCCCGACAGGACTTGGTTATCGAGTGATTGAGCAAGGTCAGGGGGATAAACCTAGTTGGGATGCCACAGTGACTGTGCATCAACGAGTTACCCTTAAAAATGGTCGGGTATTATTTGATACTCGAAAGCAAGGTGCAGCTGTAGAGTACGAAATTGCAGAGGCGATAGTGGGCTTGCAAGAAGCGTTGCAACTAATGAATAAAGGCAGTCGCTTTGAGGTGCTAATACCTGCGCATTTGGCACGTGATGTGTACAGCGCATTTATTGAAGAAAAGCATCAGCAAGGCTGCCAAAGCCCCATGCTCGTTGATATTACCTTGGTTGATTTTAGTTAATAACACCTACTTTCAACCTCAAACTAGGTCATTAAAGCAAATAAAAAACCTGCAATTTTGCAGGTTTTTTTGTGTGTTGGATAATTACTTCTTAAGCTTGGTTTTAAGCTTATTTAGGTCGGCTGGGTTAACAACCGGCCAATCGTTTTTCCAACTCATAGGTAAAATACGTAGTTTTTGCACGCCGTTATCGGCTGTTTCGTAGGCGTGTAATACTAAATAGTCTTTGCCATCAAAGGTGTACGCAGCGTTATGACCAAGAGCTGCCCAGTCTTTATTACCTTCAATAACTAAACTGCCACCGCCATCAACCATAGAGCGACCTTGTTGATCTAAGTATGGGCCTTCGATGTTTTTGCTGCGACCTACGCGTACGTTATAAGTACTCTCTACGCCACGGCAGCATTTATCAAACGAAACAAATAGGTAGTAATAGCCATTCTTTTTAAAGATATAAGGTGCTTCAATCGGGCCATGTTCCGTGTTTGGGCGACTCGCAATGTGATGCCACTTTTCAGGTTTTGCTAAGCGCACCATGTCATCATCAAGTTTTACTAGTTTAAGACCACCCCAGAACGAACCAAAGCTCATCCACGGTGTGCCATTGTCATCTTCGATTATTGCAGGGTCGATAGCGTTCCAATCGTCACGTTCAGGCACTGATTCAACCACTATGCCGTAGTCAATCCACTTGTAATCAGGTGATGATGGGTCAAGTGTTTCATTAACCGTTACACCAATTGCCGAAGTGTTTTTGCCGAATGCAGAGACTGAGTAATAAAGGTAAAACTTACCATTTTTCTCATACACATCAGGTGCCCATAAGTGGCCATCAAAACTTGGTGAAATACGCTTTGCCCAACTCGGCTCATCTTTAAAAACGCGGCCTGTGAGTTTCCAGTTGGTTAAATCTTTTGATTCATAATAGGTAATACCAGGGCCTGTGCTAAATACATAGTACGTGTCGCCTTCTTTGGTCATTACCGGATCATGTACTTCAACTTGCTTTGCAGATACGGCTGCGGCAGAAAAAAGTAGCCCTGTTGAAAGCCACTTCATTGCGTGTGTCACCTTACTTACGGGTCTCATGCTTGAATACCTTTTGTTGTTTTAACTCTTGTGTTCATTCAGCTACTATATAATATGTAATACAATATTAACAATAAAATCGAGACGAAATACAGGACACATTATGCTCAAAAAATTATCTCGGCTAACGCTTCTTAGTGCGTTAAGCGCCTCGTCATTGTCAGCCCTTGCTGATGCTAATAGTAGCAAGACTTTAGCGCCAATTGATAACCCCATTGTACTCAAACGGGCTGATCCTTGGTTAGTTCGTGATGATAAAAGTGGCTGTTACACGTTTATAGGTAGTTCGCCGAAATTTGATGAAATTGAGCTGCGCCAAGCTTGTCGTTTAAACGATTTAAAATTAGCTGAGCCGAAGGTTATTTGGCAAAAGCGCGATAAAGGCCCAATGAGCGTCAATATTTGGGCCCCTGAGCTGCATCAAATTGATGGCAGTTGGTATATCTACTTCGCCGCAGGTGATATCGAAAAGCCGTTCAGTATTCGCATGTATGCACTTAAAAACGACAGTGCTAATCCGATGCAAGGTGAGTGGCAAGAAATGGGGCAAGTAACTAGCCACCTTGATAGTTTTTCGCTTGATGCCACAAGTTTTACGCACAAGGGTAAGCGTTACATGATTTGGGCGCAGCAGAACCAGCCTGCAACTTATAACTCAGCTTTATGGTTAGCTGAAATGGACTCACCAACATCAATTAAAGAACCCATTATCGCGATTACTGAGCCAACCCTTGATTGGGAAGTGCAAGGCTACAAGGTAAACGAAGGTGCTGCAGTCATCACCCATGGTGATAAAATATTTGTCACTTATTCAGCCAGTGCCACCGATCATCGATATGCGATGGGCTTGCTATGGGCAGATGTGAATGCTGATTTGCTTGATCCTGCTAGTTGGCATAAAAAGGCTGAGCCGGTGTTCACCACCAATGCTGAGCTAGGTCGTTTTGGCCCTGGGCACAACAGTTTTGTAAAAGCTGAAGATGGTGTAACCGATTTAATGATTTATCACAGTCGTGACTATAAAGAGCTGAAAGGCACACCGCTTACAGACCCAAATCGCCATGCGCGAGCACGCATTATTACGTGGGATAAGAACGGTTTTCCAGTGTTTTCACCAGAACTCGCTGATTAAAAAAGGGCGCCAATTGGCGCCCTACAACTTTGGGAACGAACGATTACCAGAAGCGGTAGTAAATAAAGGCAGTAATACCAATAATACCCGCGGTATGAATGTAATCCCACTTATCTAAGCCGGCAGCTACTTCTTTCATGGTTGCTTTATCTAGGCTTGAGAAAGTAAGACCTTTCAATTGTTCTTCGTCTGCTTGCTTGGTGAAAATACTCACCACAATCATAATCGCAACGACCACGACAAATAGCAGAATACAGTAATATAACCAGTTCATCGTGGTGATCCACGCAAATGATGAACCTGTTAAATCATCTTTAAATGGCAGTAACACTAAGCGGATCATACCCAGCACAAAACCTGAAACTAAGCCCACAAAACCCGCTGTTGGAGTGATGCGTTTACTACATAAACCGAGTAAAAATACTGCTGCAATTCCCGGTGCAATAAGAGACTGCACACTTTGCAGATATTCATAAAGCACATCGGCAATTAAGCTCATGACGGGTATCCACAGAAGACCTAATATAACAATAACGATAGTGGCAATACGGCCTACTTTCAGAAGGTGCTTCTCAGATGATTCAGGTTTGAATTTCTTATAGAAATCAATGGTAAATAAGGTTGCTGATGAGTTAAATAATGATGCTAAAGAGCTCATAAGAGCCGCTACTAAACCACCGATTACAATCCCCTTTACGCCGGCTGGTAATAGCTCAGCAACGAGAGTTGGGAAAGCTTGGTCAGCACTTTCATAGCTAATAATACCTTTAACATTCAATGCGTATGCAATCATGCCTGGTACTAAGAAGATAAATACAGGAAGTAATTTTAAGTAACCGGCGAACATGGTACCGCGACGGGCTTCTTTAATACCTTTTGCAGATAAAACACGTTGTACGATGTATTGGTCGGTACACCAATACCAAAAACCAATAATGAATGAACCAAATACAATGCCAGGCCAAGGGAATTCAGCATCTGAAGCGCTACGAATAAGGTGCATATTAGCATCGTTGATACGCTCAACTTCTGCCCAGCCACCTACTTTATCTAGACCAACAACTAATATGACTAAGGAGCCAATAATGAGTACAGGGGTCTGCAACACCGAGGTCCACATAATGGCTTTCATACCGCCAAGTACCGTATAAATACCGGTGATAACGACTAGGCCAATAGCTGAAATCCAGAAGAAATCGATGCCCCAAATGCTCTCAATACCTAATATTGTTTTAAATGCGATGCCGCCGGCATAAACCGTTACCGCAACCTTGGTTAGTACATAACTAATCAATGAGATAACAGATAAGAAGGTACGTGATTTAGAGTTAAAGCGGCGCTCTAAGAATTCAGGCATGGTGTAGACTTTACTACTCCAATAGAAAGGCACGAAAATCCAACCGAGTAGTAGAATGATCCACGATTGCATTTCCCAGTGAGCCAGTGCCATACCCGATTGTGCACCTGAACCTGAAAGGCCCACCAAATGTTCCGAGCCAATGTTTGATGCGAAAATAGAGGCACCAATCACTAACCAACTTGCATTACGACCCGCTAAAAAGTAATCAGCGGTGTCTTCTTCTTTTTGTCGCATAGACATCACGACAACGCCTAGTAACAGGATAAAAAATCCTGCTAGCACTGCCCAGTCTAAGGTACTTAGTTCGACCATCGTGTGTTCCACCTAATTTTGAAAGAGAATTTTGCTTTTTTAGTTGTTGAATAAAAATATTATATTATAAATAAGGTAAGTGAAAGAGATTTGTTAAAATAAGGTGACAGTCTGTAGGTGAAATGGTGACTATGTTGTTCGAAATATAGACACTTGTATTAGGTTGTTTTTTGCTTGTTATTGATTTTAATCAATTATTTCCAGGATGACGGAATAGCTTTATAGATGTATCATATTACTCAGATCTTTTGAGGAACACACATGGCGCGTTTAGAAAATTTAAACCTATCACAACAAGTTACCAATGAGCTTGGTAAAGCAATTATTGTTGGTGATTATAACACTGAAACGGGGCTACCAACCGAAGCACAACTTTGTGAAGTGTATGGTATTAGCCGCACAGCTGTTCGTGAAGCAGTGAAAATGCTTGCTGCAAAAGGACTGATTTCTTCTCGTCCACGACAAGGTATTCGTGTTGAGTCGGCGGAGAACTGGAACTTATACGACACAAGCGTATTAAAATGGTTGTTGGAAAGCAGCCCATCACTTTACGTACTTAAAGAATTTCTACAAGTGCGCTTGGCGATTGAGCCACAAGCAGCAGCACTTGCAGCAAGAAAAGGCGACCAAGCAGCCATTGCAGAAATTAAAATGGCACTCGATAAAATGCAAGCGGCTGCAGAAGAGCCAGAAGGCGTAATGCATGAGCCAGATCTTGCCTTCCACACAGCAATTTTACATGCCAGTGGTAACCGTTTTTTCTATCAATTACGTGATTTTATTCGCACCGCATTACATGTGAGTATTCAACATACTACACCTGCTAAGGGCAATAAAAAGGCGATCGCTGAAGAGCACTTTAAAGTGTATAACGCGATTGCGAGCGGTGACCCTGAGCGTGCTAAAAACATGATGACGTACATGATTGATGAAGCAATGGCGTTTATTGAAAAAGAAATCGCTGATAAAGAAGCGGCTCAATAAGTATCACTTTTTGACGTTGTAATTACTTTAAAACAAAAGGTTATCATGCCAAATTCGAACGAGCTAAAAACAGTTTACCCAAGCCTTGCTGGTAAGAGTGTGTTTATTACTGGTGGTGCATCGGGAATTGGTGAAGTAATGGTAACGCGGTTCTGCGAGCAGGGCGCGAAAGTCACCTTTGTTGATATTGCAACTGAGCAAAGTGATGCGTTATGCGCTAAATTAGCGGGTAAATATGAGTTTGATCCGCAGTTTATCCATTGTGATATCCGTGACGTTGAAGCCTTAAAAGCGGCCATTGAGCAAACGCGTCAACAACAGGGTGACATTGGTGTGTTAATTAATAACGCAGCCGATGACACCCGTCATGCTGCTGAAAATATGGATGTGAAATATTGGGAAGATAAGTTTGCAGTTAACTTACGCCCATGTTTCTTTTCATCGCAAGCTGTGGTTGAACAGATGCAGCGTTTAGGCGGCGGCAGCATTATCAATATGGGGTCGGTAAGTTGGCGTATTAAGCAAACAGGCATGCCAGCCTACACAACAGCAAAAGCAGGAATTGAAGGTTTAACCCGTTCATTAGCTGCTTCATATGGTAAAGACAATATTCGTGTGAATTCACTGGTTCCGGGTTGGGTGATGACAGAGCGCCAAATCACTCATTGGCTAACCCCAGAAATGATTGAAGATGTTCGTTTAAGTCAGTGTATTAACGAAACAATTCAACCAGACCATGTGGTAAACGCGGCATTGTTTTTGGCCGCTGATGACAGCCGAATGATGACAGCACAATCATTGATAGTGGATGCAGGTTGGACATAATTTTGCGAAACAATCGTAAGATAACTAGCTTGCAATAAAAATTTTTACATAATTCAAATGATACTATAATAATAAAATATGGGTTGTAGAATCAACAAAGCTCATACTTAGGAAGGTGGTAAGAAAGTTTGACCGACTTTGTACTTGTTTATTTAATTCTGATTATTGGCGCTTGCCTGCAAAGTGTTATTGGCTTTGGTCTAGGCATGCTATGTGTGCCTGTGCTTTACTGGCTTATGCCAGAGCTGGTGCCTGGGCCAATGATTCTGAATGCGCTGTTTTTAACGTCGGTGTTAATGATTAAACACCGCGGCGCGATAGACATGAAACAAACAGGCATTTCCATTATTGGTGGGGCCGTAGGGGTTATTCTTGCCGCTATGGTGATGTGGTATGTCAATGCGAAGCAGTATCAACTCTTGCTAGGTGTGAGTATTTTGGTAGTGGTGGCATTATCCATCATAGGTATGAAACCGAAAATCTCCACCATTACTAGCTTACTCGCGTCAATGTCGTCTGGTTTTTTAGGTACCACAACGTCAGCCGGTGGCGCGCCAATGGGGTTACTCTATCAAGCTGAAGATAAAGACAAAATTAAAGCAAACCTGAGTGCCTTTTTTGTATTTATAAACCTGTTTGGCATTATTGTATTAATGCTGACAGGTTCTGCCGATATGGGCGATGTGAAGCTGTTCTTTTTCTGTTTACCCGCTATTTTAATTGGTTGGGGCTTGTCGTTTGTGATCAACAATAACCTCAATGAAAAGGCCATTCGCGGCATCATCTTGCTGGTTGCTGGCTTATCTGGTCTAGCACTTATTTTCATACACAGATAGAATGAGAATAGTTCAGCAGTTTGTGTAATGAAGCCTATGCTCGATGACACCATTAAAGTAATCATTTCTAGCCAATGCCAGTTGGGCGAAGGTGCCTATTTTGCTAAGGCACATAACTGTTTATTTTGGGTCGATATTTTAGGGCAGCGTTTGTTTCGTTTGCAGTGTCAATCGATGCGAGTTAGCCAGTTTACTATGCCAGAACCGATTTGCTGGGTGATGGAAACCGAGCAAGCTGAATTAATCGCAGGCTTTGCCAAAGGCATTTATAAGCTCAATAGTGAAGACTTTAGCCGCGAACTTCTTTACTCAATCGATCACGAACCCTCACAAAACCGCTTAAACGATGGTAAAACGTCTCGCCAAGGCTTTGGCTTTTTTGGCTCAATGGACTCTCAAGAGCAAACCAATAGTGGCAAGTTATACCGTTTTGGTCATGGCCAGGCTCCGACAGCAGTTGATCATGACTACACCATTAGCAATGGGCCTGCGGTAAGTAAAAATGGCCAGTTTCTATATTCTACAGACTCAGATAAACAAACAATCTACCGCTTCACTCTGAATGAGCATGGCGAGCTTGCAGATAAACAAGAGTTTATTCGCTTTACTGACAATATGGGTTTTCCTGATGGCATGACAGTTGATAGCGAAGATCATCTGTGGGTTGCTGCATGGAATGGTTATGGCGTGTATCGTTTTGCTCCAAACGGTGAGCAAGTACAGTTTATTCGCTTACCCGCACCGCGTGTTACGAGTGTCGCATTTGTAGGTGAAGAGCTCACGCACCTGGCGGTGACAACTGCGGCAGTAGGGCTCGAAGACTCAGTGCTCGCTGATTACCCTCACAGTGGTGGCGTGTTTATTCTCGAGCCGGGCGTTAAAGGTATTGCTGAAACGCCCTTGAAGCTATAGGTTTTCCATTACTTGATAACGCAACTCGCCAATAAACGAGCGTGCTGCAGGACCCAGCTTGTCACCGTCTTTAAAGAGCAAATGTAACTTAGCGCTGCGACTGCTGTTATGGGTTAAATTAAGTGCTTTCATTTGCCCTGTCGCAAGTTGTTTTTCTATCGCGACTTTTGGTAACCACGCAAAGCCCAGTCCATTACTGATCATATCAATCGAAGTGCGCATATGAGTGACGGTCCAGCGCTGATCGGCACCTAACCAGCCACCATCTTGTTTGTGCTTATTCGCTGAATCGCGAACTACTATTTGGCGGTGTGATTTTAAATCTTCGAGGGTAATTTCACGCTCTATATCATGCAAGGGGTGCTCTGGGTGGGCGACGGCAATAAACTCGATATCACATAACTCTTCGTGAAAGTTTGCCGCAATTGGAAAGCCGGTAATGGCAATATCAACCTGATCGTTTTCGAGCAGTTCATTGCCCCCCATTAGTACAGACTCATGCAGCTCAATACGCAGTTGTGGGTATTGCGATGACGTGTCGTTAAGTACTTTATAAAGCAGTTGTTGTGGGAAAATAGCATCAACAGCAATGCGTAACTTACTTTCGATACCTTCACCCAAGGTTTGCCCAATGGCCTCAACTTTAGCAGCTTCATCAAGTAAGTAATTAGCACGGCGCAGCATCATTTCGCCGGCTTCAGTGAGCACGGTTTTACGGCCTTGAATGCTGAATAACTTTACATCGAGTGCAGATTCAATTTTGCCAACTGCATTATGAATACTCGATTGGCTTTTATGAATACCTTGTGAGGCTTGGTTAAAGCCTCCAAATTCAACAACAGCACGAAACATGCGCCACTGTTCTAGCGTAATTCTTAGCATGATGTTCCTTTGCTTACTTAACTACCTAATAGTACCTGTAAATGCTGAAAAAGTTTACTTTTTAGGTGAGGGCAACTCAATATACTCAAGCTCATCACCGGGAATTTTAGCAAAACGCTGTGCTTGCCAATCTTGTTTTGCTTGCTCGATGCGCTCTTTGCTGTAAGCAACAAAATTCCAGTGTAAATACGGGACTTTATTGAATTTACTGCCACCGAGTAAAATAAAGCGGCTGTGCACCAGAGTCGTTATTTCGTGTTCACTGTCATCAAGTAGTACAAAGTCGCCTTGGGTATAGCGAGTATCACCCACACTAATTTCACCATAAATAACATACACAGCGGTTTCATGGTGAGGATACGGTTTAGTAATATGGCTGCCTTGCTCTGCTACCGTATCTACATAAAACATCGGAGAGTAGGTTTTGACAGGGGAGCTTAAGCCATAAGCATCACCGACAATGAGTCGCATCAGCACGCCTTTTTCGATTTTCTCAGGCAATTGTTGTTTTTTGATATGTTCAAAATGCGGTGCTATTTCGGTCATACTTTCAGGTAAAGCAACCCAGCATTGCAGACCATTAATGTCGTGCTCGCTCGCCCGCACTTCAAGGCTTTCTCTTTCTGAGTGAACTATACCGCGACCTGCGGTCATCCAGTTAACATCGCCGGGTTCTATTTGCAGGCTATTACCTAGCGAATCGCGATGGTAAATACTGCCAGTAAATAAATAAGTGAGCGTTGATAAGCCAATATGAGGGTGAGGCCTCACATTTATGCCTTCCCCGCGAGGAAAGTGATTTGGCCCCATGTGGTCAAAAAAGATAAATGGCCCAACCATTTTATTGTCAAAATGAGGCAAGATGCGTTTCACATCGAGCCCACCAATATCATGGCTGGTTGCTGTTAATAACGTTGCCATATTCGCGCCCTCTTAAAAACAAATTCAGCCAACAACCTAGGTTATTGGCTGGGATAAATATTATGCCTGACTACGTTTTAACACTAGTTGATCTAGGCTTATTTTGCCTGCACCAACACTGGCTAATGCTAAAAAGCCGCCTGCCATCGCAATATTTTTGTAGAACATTAAAAATTGCATTTGATCATCAAGTTGAAAGTGGAATAACAAAGCACTAACTAAGCTGAAACCAGCAAAAGCGACAGCGGTTAGTTGTGTTAAAAAGCCGAGTAAAATAAATAATCCGCCAACAATTTCAAAGGCAATCACAAACGGCAGTAAGAACTCTGGTAAACCTACTGATGCCATGTACTGTGCTGTTGCATCAAAAAATTCTATTTTGCTAAAGCCGGTTAGTAAAAAGATGGCCGATAAACCAATACGTGCCAATAAAGTGCTAATATTTTGTAAGTGTGGTTGAGCTGAGATTAAAGTAAAAAGTTTCATAGTAGGTATCCTGTTTAGTTAAGCAGTGTGTCTGCGATGGAGTAACTATAAGTTCACTTTAAAAGAATTAAAAATTGTAAAATTAGTATTTATCATTCTTTAAAAAAGAACATAAAAGGAGGTTGAATATGAAGTTGTTGTTATTAATAGGGTTTTGTTTTTCGGTGGCTACAAGTAGCTTGGTGTTTGCCGAACAAAATTTACCAAATAGTCGTCATTATGAGTTGCTAGCTTCAGATATTGCGGTGCAGCAAAGCTGGCAAGTTAAAGACACAATTAAAGGTTATGAGATGCTGGAATATCAAATTAACCTTAATAAAGGCACTACTTTAAAGGTTGATTTTGCTCCATCAAATTCAAGCAACTACTTTAATATTTTACCAAAAGGCAATCCAACTGCTTTGTTTGTTGGCCCGGCAAAAGGTGATCATGCCGAGATTAAAATTCCTGATAATGGCGATTATGTGATTCGGGTGTTTCTCATGCGCAATGCTGCGCGCCGTGATGAGCAAAGTGAATTTACAGCAGATATTAGCGTCGTAAAAAGTACATTAAAAGGCATGCACCCAAGCTGGGATGTCGATGGTGATGGGATAAATGATTGCGAGAAAGACGGTAGCTGCGATCATACGGTTGACTACAGCCTTCCTCGTAAGTCGAATTAGGCCTTTGCTAAGGCCTAGTCAGCATATTATTCAGGCGCTACTTCAAGCGTTGTGAACAATGAATAGCGTACGTTATCGATATCAGCCTCTGTTGGCTTTTGATTTACAGATGCTTCAATCAAATACATATCAGCGTGAGCGAATGTCACAGTAAAGAAACCTTTTTTATCGGTTGTTACTTTAACTTCGTCACGCTCATTACGGTAGCGAGCACTACCACGAACAATAGCAAGCTCAACGTCAGCAGCTGGTTTGCCATCCATTAGTAATTGGAACTTAGCTTCTTCACCAGCAAATAGATCGTTCGGGTGAGTAGGGCCTGAAATTTCTAAGCCCTGACCAAGCAATGTTGGCTTAGAAGTACCATTACGGCTAACAAAAGTATCAACAGTTGCGATTGATTTTACAGTGCGCACGTCGGTTGCGCCTGCTGGTAGGTCTGCTTCTTTTTTACCTGCGAAAACACGGCCGCGATTGCCGTCTTTGTCTTTGTAGAAAGTCATTAGCATTGGCTTTTGCTGCATAGCAATATGGTAAGTACCATCTTGCGTTAAGCTCACTGCCGCTGAGTTTTTGCGTTTTAAATAGTATGCGCGAATCGTTTCTTCAACCGGCTTGCCATTTGGAGCAAGGGCAATTAATAGGTTGTCGTCATACTCAGCGCCCTTTTGTTTTGGGCGGTATGCTTTATCTGGGCTAAACAACTCATTTGAAATACTGGCATCGATCATCACATAGTGAGTTTTCTCACCAGATAAAGAAGTGTGAGATGGCATTAACCAACGGGCGTGTGCTTGTGCATAGCCAGATGCAATTGCTGTGAAGGTCACGGCGCCGATCAGCGCCGTCTTTAATAATTTTAATTTCATTGTTTGTCCTTAATTACTGGTAATGGTAACAAAGCTAGTCGCGAACTCTTTTTCGCCTTTAATAGTGACTTTGCCGTCTTTCGTTAAGTCGATTTCAACGCGGGTGTAATCCCGGCCACCTTCTTCACGTACAACTTCAACATTTAGTAGGTAGCTACCAGGTTTAACTGGATTACCTTTTAAATCTTTACCTTGCCACTCAATGGTGTAAGTGCCAGGGCGTTTTGTTGCACCTGTTACACCATCAAAGCTGTCGTTGCTACGACCTGCTTTTCGCCACCACTGACGTAAGTCTTTAAACCATTCAGCTTTTTCGACCCAAAGTGCAATAGTGGTAACGTGTTTACGTTCAGGTGTTTCTAGCCATAACGCCACGTAAGGGCGATGATATGGAGAAACATCTAGCTCAGGTAAGGTAAATTCAACGGTTAGGTTGGGATCTTTTGCAAAGCTCAGTGGGCTGAACAAACAGCCAATTAGTAGAGCAACGAGTAAGTGGGCTTTTTTCATTAAGATACTCCTTTAAGTTGAGGCACCCAAACTAGATAAATAACCAAAGGCGTGGCAACACCAAGCAGCGTTAACCAAAGGCCTGCGGCACGTTTTTTACGGTTTTGAAAGAGAATAAATAATCCGGTTATAGCAAACAGAATCATCAAAACAGCTGAGATATCAATCACCCAGCTCCATGCTTCGCCTGTATGGCGGCCTTTGTGTAAGTCACCAATCAGACTCATAAAGCCACCAGTTTGATAATCAATATTAAGTTCACCGGTTTGAAAATCGATTTCGGCGTAGGCAAAGCCAGCCGGAAGCGGGTAGTCGAGCATTACCAAGGCATCTTCTTTTTCCCACTCAATACTTTTTACATTGTTGAGTGAAAACTGCTGTTGCATGTATTGCTCTATTTCAGGGTAAAGGCTTGGTAATGTATCGAGGTTTGCTTGTGCTTTTTCGAATAGCTCTGCAGAAACAAGTAGTTGGTTCTGACCATTATGTTTATCATTTTCGAGCCAACTAACGTGGTTAAGAATGATGCCACTGACACAAAACAAAATAAGCAAAAAGAATAAGGCCGTTGAAAGGTATATGTGTAAGGCGCGGCTAACGCTATAAAAGCTGCGTTTGTTAAATGAGAACATAATGCGGTTTATTCGTTAAAGATACAAATATGATAATGATTTGCATTACTGATAACAAGCAGGTTTACGTTCTTTACATTTCTTTGTGCTAGAAATGAATAGCGAGGTAAGCCATAACAGCTAGTTGCGAACTGAGAAAACAAGCAAGCAACATCAAGCGCATCTGTGTGGTTATATTAACTTGAATTAGGGTTGGTTTATTTGGCTCAGATGGGCGGTTAATTAAATAGGCTAATACGCTCAATTCAATCACTGCTACTAAATACATCACCCAAATTGGCGCGGCACTTAGTAGTAAAAAAGCATATCCGATAGCCATACCAAAACCTGCTAATAACTTAGCACGGGTAGGGACAACCTTATGCTCTTGCCAAAACCTTAACGGTTGGCCGTATCTGGGGTGGTTTAGCAGCCAGGCAGAAAGCTTGGGTGATGAGCGGGTAAAGCACGCCAATGCGAGTATAAAAAAGATAGTCGTAGGCATCACAGGTAATGCAATACCTATGATACCTAAACCCACCATCAATAACCCGAGTAATTGATAGCAGCCATTTTTATAGGCGGTAAACGCCGCTCTCACATTCATCAATAAAACTGGGCCTGATAAAACTTAAATCGTTGCAGTGCTTGCTCGGCACCTTTTATCAAGGTGGCTTGTTGCTGTTCACAGAGCTCAAGGTTATCAATAAGATGACTTAGTTGACAGTCTTTAGAGTATTCACTGGCTTTAGCAAGGTAGCGTGCACCACGTTGATTATTTAACTTTAGCTCAGCTTCTACCTGTTTGCCTAATGTAGCTGCAGAAAATTGCGCTCCTTCAATTACATACAGCCAACCAAGTACATAGGCAAAGTCAGCATTTTGAAAGCGGCAGGGTTGCTGATGATGATTTGGTAATGGGTGCTTTAAATCGTCTAAGTCCTGCTTGATTAAAGATAATCGCGTACGATCATGTAAGTTATCTATATATTGATGTAAACCAGCATGCTCGTAGAGGCCTTTTAATTCTAACTGGTAAGCATACTGTAAGGTTAAAAACTTTTTATAGTTATCTAAATCAGCACTAGGCGCTAGCGCTAATAAATGATGATCAATATCATCGGTTATGATGCTTATCGCTTGTTTTAGCTTTTCAGCTCGAGAAAGTAGCTCGAGTATTGGCATGAATATGTTCCTCAGCAACGTCTTTAGAGTAAATGCACGGGGTAGTTGATGTTGTCATAGGGTTATACCCATAATTTCTAAGTGATAATCAAGCAAAGCTGCTATACAGCTTTTAACAATAAACCGGGCTTGGAATGGTGATATATAATAATGATTTTCATTTGTATAGCCAGAAAATGTTTTTACTAAAGGTACAGATCGGACCTGAATATTCTTTCTTTTGTGTTTGTAACGTTTTATCAATACTCCAAAGCTACATTATTAAAAAGTAAAAAAGCATGGAGGTTTTTGACTGTGAAGTTTAGTTCCAACATGCTTTATAGCATGTACTAAGCGATACTTGATGGTCGTGTAAGGATATATGTCACAATAAGAATCTTTATAAAACCAATCATGAAAACCAGCCATAGAGCGGGTTGTGCAAAGGCTAATAATGAGAAACTAAAACATATACACGTTACTGCCATGAGCTTTGCTTTGACAGGTATTACTTTGTTTTCTTGCCATAAACGCAATTTTAATCCAAAGCGAGGGTGGTTAAGTAACTGCTTTGCATGTGTTGGTGAAGCATGACTAAAGCACACTAGGGCAAGTATAAAAAAAATCGTTGTTGGCATAATAGGCAAAGCCATACCTACAACTCCTAGAGCTACTAAAGTAAACCCACTTAGTTTTAGTGCGGTTTGTTTGTACCTTATTAGTCGAAGGTTAAATTTCATGAATACACTTGGCTTTGAAATTGTTGAAAGCGTGTAAAGGCTTGGCGAGCACCTTCAATTAGAGCAGCTTCTTGGGCTTGTGTTAGCTCTAACGTGTCTATTAGTTGTGTGAGTTCTCGCCATGCACTTCCTCGACCTGCTCCAGGTCCTTTCAAATATCGAGCGCCATGGTTAGCATTAAAGTTTAGCTGTGCCTCTACTTGCTTACCAAGCATAGCAGCTCCAACTTTTGAGCCCTCAACAACATAGAGCCAACCTAAAGCGGTAGCAAAATCTGTCTCATGGGTGATAGAAGGTTCTAAAGTGGTTTCTGGTAATGCGTATTTCAGGTCTTGAAAGTCCTGTTCTAATAAAGACAAGCGACGACGTGCGATTAGATCATTTATATGCTTAGCAAGTTCTGGGTGTTCGTATAATGCACTGACATCTTTCAAGAAGTTGTACTGTAAACTTAAAAATAATAGATAGCTGCTTGTATCGGCAAATGGGTTTTGGGCCATGATGCTTTTATCGACATTATTGTGCACATCAGTCGTTGCTGTTTTTAGTGCTTGAGATCGCGAATGTTCAGTAATGGTAAGAGACATGTTTACTCCATAGTTAAATCACATTGCAGTGAAAAATGATCGCTGCAATGTATAAGGTAAAATAAGAACTTAAAGTTTGATTTCTAGGCCAAGAGTAATGGTCTTTCCAGGCTCGGGCATGGCGACAATAGAACCCGTTGAAACTTTATATTGGTCAGTTAGATTAGTTACAGATGCATAGCCACTCAGGCTTTCGTTGAACGTGTAATCAAGGTAAAAATCTAATTGATAACCAGATGGGATATACTCAAGTGCATCAACACCTGTTGATGATAAGAAGCCGCCAGGGTGGCGCTTATCGGTATGCTTTTTATAAATAAAACCTGTATCTAATGAATCATCAAACAAGGTTGCACCGATATTGACGATGTAACTCTTTTCTGGAGGAATTCGCAACGGGGTTAAACTGCCTAAAAAGCCTTCACTATTACAACGTTCAGCACCGCCAATATCTGCCAATTCATTTGAACACATCTCTACGTCTTGGTAATTGATCATTGATGCAGATGCATAGAGGTACTGACTTTTATAATCTAGTTTTAACTCGATACCGGGAAGGGTGAATGAGTCATAGTTTGTAAATGCATAGGTGCGTTGCCAAGAATACGCTTCAGGATCCTTGTTGGGTAGGTTCGCCGTAGCAAGCATATCTTTTATTTCAGTGTGGAATAGGCTGAAATTGAAAGTAAAGTTATCATTGGTTGCGATGATGTCACTAAATGTGCTTTCAATATTCAATTCGTATGAATTTGTTCGCTCAGGAGTAATTGGGTAGCCGGGTGAGAAAGAAAACACCTCATTAGAAACGGTTCCCTCGTATAAACTCGGCATTCGATATGCCTTACTATACTTAGCAGATACAAATGTGTTGCCAATCAGAAGATATGAAGCTTGCAAGGTTAAATCTAGTTTAGCATCAAAGTCATGCTCTAATTCAGCTTGGCGGTCTTCAATTTTGGCATCATGAAGGTTCATGTTTAGTAGTAGTTCTAAGTCATTAAAATCTAATTGCGCATTAGCAAAAAAGCTATTTGAGGTTCGCTTACCATCACGTGATGTAGGGTATTTTGTATAGAAGGTGTCTTCATAACCTTCTTTTGGTTTTAATTCTTCAGACTGCCACGCGTAGCCAGTGGTCAAGGTTGTAGGGATTTGGCTGGCAATTTTAAAGCTTGATACATTATAAGCACTAAAGCCTGAACGAGTATTTGCATACTGGTGGGTATATTGTAATGCGTTTGAACCTAGGTTGCTTGCCAATGCATTGTATTGATCTAATTTTGCATGCGTGTTCCAAAGGTTCAATTTCAAATCGATAAGCGAGTTGTTCGTTGGTAAGTAGTGGTAAATAGCACTGATACTATTTACATGTGCTGTACCAAGTTGCCATTGTGGCATTGCCTCTTCACCTGCACGAATTTCTTCCCATGAGCCGTCAGGTAGGCGGCGGTAATCACCTTCTTCATATTTATGCCAATAAGAAGCGAGCATTTCCCCAGCGGCTTGTTGATGATGGCGGGTATTGACTTCGAGAGTGTGTTCATCGGTAAACTCATAGCTAAATTTAGCTAAGTAAGATTCACTTTCAAAGCTCGTATTAACGACTTCTGCGCCAGGTGATACCGGAGGGTGAATTTCAAAAGTACTCAGCCAACCCTCAACAACTTCAACAAAATCTTCATAACCATTACTACCAGCAAAGTAGTTGCCGACCTTTTTGTCACTAAAAGCAAATACTGCGCTGAAGTCATCATTTTTATAAGCTGTAGCTAAAACCATTGACCCGTTTTCAAAGTCTGTAGTGTTATGGCTTGGCGCTACTTGGTAATACTCTTGCTCTACAGGGTCATCACTTACTTTTGGCATAGAGTTGTTGTTGTATGTTTTTAGTTTTACTAATGCGCCTAAATTTTGACCTTCCTTTAAAATATCAGCAGGATTTAAAGTGCTCATACTGACTGTGCCACCGATAGCGCCTGCGCTAAATGGTGAGGCTTTTGCCGCAGGGCCTTTTTCGACATTCACTGTACTGATCAGGTCTGAGTCAATGTAAGTGCGATCAGAGGTGCCCATATAACCGCGGTTAGTGTGAGTAGACTGTAAGCTACCATCAATAAAAATGGGAACTCGGCCTTCACCCTGGACGCCTCGGATGCCCACGTCTAATGCACCTGCTTCGTTACGAATATTATTCGCCTCAATTCCTGAGAAAGTTGAAAAAATATCAGAGTTTGAGAGGCCGCTTGTGCGGTCCATCTCTGCTCGAGTTATTTTTAATTGCGTACCTTTTACTACGATAACTTCTATATCTTTTTGTTTTTCTGTTAAATCATTAGAGACAGCGCTGTCTTTATCGGTAGTAGAAGAGGTTGAGTTTATTGAATTGGTCGACTTTATAACAATACTGTTATCGATTACTTCTGCACGAATAGCTGTATTCTTAAGAGCGACTTCTAAAGCATCATATACTGATTTTTGGCCATGTATTGAAGGAGCGACAATACCTTCTAATATTTTTGCATCAGCAATAAGGTTCATGTTCGCTTGCTGTGCTAGTTGGTTTAGTGAGTTACTTAATGATTGCTCAGCAATGTTAAAATTAAATACCGCTCTATCTTGAGCGGCAAGGGGAGCGCTTAGGGCTAACCCAAGTGCAAATGCCAAAGGTGATAATTTAGTGGTTAAAGAGTAAGGGGTTTTCATTCATTTACATCCAAGTAATTAACTAACTAAAATGAAAACGAATGAGAATGAGAATCCCTCAATAAAAACTTTAAAAATTATAGTTTGTTTATAATTATCTGATCTTTTTCTGTTTTTATTTCAACAGGAACTACATGGGGTAATAATTTTAAAAAATTATCCAATTCTGAGGCATTAAATGTTCCAGACAAAGGTAGTTGGCTCAATTCATTGCTGGCAAATTTAAATTCTCTGTCATGGTATCGGTTGAACTCTACAAAAACTTCATTGAGAGGTGTGTTGTCAAAAATTAGTCGCCCATGTTGCCATGCATCAATAAGAGTTGGGTTAATATTTTCAACAGAGATACCTTGCTCATTAACATAAGCTTGCTGACCTTGTATTAGTTCAACAGTATGCTGATTACTTTGAACCTTGACTCTACCATGCGAGACGCGAATGCGTGTGTTTAATGGTTTTTTATCGACTGTAAACCTAGTACCTAACACGGTTATTTTAGTGGTATCTGTATTGACGATAAATGGTCGCTTGGGGTTTGTCGTAACATCAAATAAGGCTCGCCCTTTTACTAAGGTATTAGAGCGAATGTGCTCATTAAAATTAATGTTTAGGTTTGTTTGTGCATCTAAATATAGCTTAGAGCCTTCTGGTAGGTTTACTTCAAGCTGCTCACCAACTGCTGAGCTATATTGAGCACTGTAATCGCTGCTTTCAGTATGAGGCAATAATGTGAAACTGATCAGGCTTATCATGAATATCGCTAAGCATGCTGCTGTTGCCATCCATACATTTGCTTGTGAAAAACGAAAGACTTTTGATGTAGATAGGTTCTCGATTTCTTGTTCTGAAAACTGTGCTAACAAGCCGTCTATTTGTTTACTTTCTTCGAAAATAGTCTTGTGATCAGGGTTTAGTGAAAGCCAGTACTGAAATTGCTCTTCTTGTTCTGTAGTAAAGCCACACTTTTGCTGTTCTAGCCACTTATTTGCTTGCTCTTGCAATAATGCTTGCTGACGGTCCATTGTATACTTTCCTATTTTCTATTCAGTGTTTCACGGCATAACATCATGGCTGTTGCTAGGTGCTTTTCAACCATACTAACAGAAATGTTCATTTGCGATGCAATTTGATGTTGGCTAAGATTTTTAAACTTATAAAGTACAAAGGCTTGTTTTGTTTTTTGCGGCAGCTGTTCAATGCATTGGTAAAGTTGCTTGAGTTGTTGCTGTGCCGCGAGTTTTGATTCTGGCTCAAAGTCAGCGGGAGCAATAAGATCTAGTTCAACCTCTTCGGTTACTTTTCGCTTTTTACGATACTGATCAATAACAATGTTTTTTGCTGTAGTAAAAAATAGAGCACGCTGCTGGGTTGAATCATGATTTGGATTGTTTTTCTTATGATTCAGTATCCTTAAGTAGGCTTCTTGTACAATGTTTTGCGCCTTTTCTTTACAGCCAACGGAGCGTGAAATGTAATTTAAAACTTCAGCGTAATAGCGTTCCAAAAGTCACCTTTTTAGGTAATTTAAAAAGGAAAAGGATACTAGCTGCCAGTCAATTAAATGGCAATAGTTTTCGTTTGCATTTGTGGCTGGTTTGAGGTGTGACAAATAGCCCAGCGCAAGGCTGGGCTAAATAGATGTATGGAGCAATAGGGTTACTAAAAGTAATAACCTATATTGATATTGAAGCGGGTTTCAGTCTCGTCGCTGTCGCCAGCAATTGAACCACCAACAAATGGTTGGTTTTTCGCTTGAACAAAATCAAAGTAAGTGAATAAGCCACCTGCGGCAACAGATACACCGGTTACATTCATCCATGTATCTTCGCTGTTATCTGACTTGTCATAAATAATGCCGTAGTCATTATAAAACTGCAGGTTTGTTACCGGACCCCACTCTACAGGCAGGCTGTAAGCGATATTAGCATTAGTCATGGTCGCTTCTGCGGCAATACTATCGTAAAACGCATAAGCACCCACGGCCATACGGTCGACGTTGTCGATATCGTAGTTATACTCACCATGCTGTAGCTGGAAATTCCATGGACCGATAGTACTGTTTAAGTGCACAGCCCAGGCGTAGTAATCGCCGGCTTTATCTTCACCGTCATGCAAGCCACCCGATAAAGCAGAAACACCTAGCTCAGTGGTGCCGCCGTCATGCTCAAAGTGATAACCATAACGACCAGAGAAGGTGTTGTACTCACCAATCGCATTGGTTGGTTCGGCATAGATACCTTCATCAGCAGAGCGGAAACCGACAACATCGTATGAATAGCGGTCGCTTCTGTCGCTTACGTAACCATCAACGCCACCTAGCTCATCATTTTTGAAAAAGCCAAGGTCAATTTGCCAGTTATCAGCAATTTTGCGCTTGAATAACACACCTAAATCATGGTCATCTTCAAGACCAATATAGTAAGTAGTGCCAAAGAAGTAGTTGTGTGAGTTATAAGGCCAGTTACCAAAAGGCACTTTGGTAATACCTGCCTGCACTTGCCAGTCTTCGGCAAAGTCATAGGCTGCATAGGCATACTTAACTGCAGTCATGTAATCGAAAAAACGGATCTCAGCGTTAAGCTGTACATCACCGACATCACCTGCAAAATTTAGCCTGAAGATGTCAAAATCGAAGTCACCACCGCGGTTTTTATTACCATCATTATAAGATGTATGGCTGAAGTTGGTACGTACTGCACCCCCGACCTTAATGCCAGATTCTTTTTTAGGCGCTTCAACAGCTGCTGTTTGCTGCTCAAGTTGCTTTTGCTGTTTTGCTACTTGTGCATCAATCTGCGCTTGTTTTTCGGCTTGTTGCTGCGATTTTTCTTCGGCAGCATCAAGTTTGCTTTGCAGTTGCTGCATTTGCTGTTTCAGCAATTGCAGCTGCTTTTGAAGGTCATCAATTTCAGATGCCTGACTAAGACTTGAAGTTGTGCCCAAGGCTATTGCGAGGGCTAACTTTGATAGTTTAAGCATGAATTTTCGCTAGTGTTGGAATGGGTACTACCAAGCATAGTTGATAATCATGCTGAACCCAAGACTAGACACAGAAAATTAATATTAATCAATCAGTTTTAATTTTTACTGTGGTTCTAATGTCTTGGTGATTGCGCCAACTTCAAGCAGAGGTGAAGCATCAAGCTGATCTGCATCCATCATTGCGGCAATACGTTGCATTGATGAAAGTAGTAAGCTTTGCTCCCACTCATCGAGTGCTGAGAACTTTTCAATGAAGTGTTCTTGCAGAGGCTGAGGTGCTTGATCTAGTAGCTGTTTACCCGCTTCTGTGAGATGCAAACTAACTCGGCGTTTATCTAATTGGCTACGAACACGGGTGATCAGGTTACGGTTTTCTATACGGTCTAAGATATTAGTAACCGTCGCTGGGCTTAGATTAACATTTTGTGCAATACGGCTAGCGGTTATGCCATCGGTTTGTGCAACCTCGTTCATAATCAGTAATTGTGGGCCTGTTAAGCCAGAGGTTTTATTGAGCTGTTTTGAATGAAGGTCGATGGCTCTAATCACTTTGCGCAGCGACACTAGTAGCTCGTCATACTTTTGCATGTTTCTGTCTCTTAAATAAGGCGGCGTGGAGCAACCGCAATCAAAAAATTTTACACATCTAATAAATTGAGTTCAAATAAATAATGACTATATTGCTTATAATTTATGGCCATAAAGGGTGTTTTTGTGCTTTCAAATTAATTAGAGCAGAAATTAAAAGCTAAAATTTAAAAATTAGATGGAGTAATTGTTGTTAACACTTAAAATGCTACTACGAGGTGACACCATCACTTTGTAGTAAAACAATTTATACAAATAACTAAATATTATTTACTAAAAGCCACTGCATTGGGTAAGGTGGATTTTTCTTTCATTAAATGGGACGAATTATGAAGTTATCGCCATCAGTTACGATTGAGCAAAGTGAAACCGGGCTTGAATTTATTAAAGTTGCTAGTGAGTTTTGTAGCGCAACTATTTTTCTGCAAGGTGCGCAGATCACTGAGTTCACGCCAACCGATAAAAAGCCACTATTATGGGTCTCAGAATTAGAAGATTACCAAGAAGGCAAAGGTGTGCGAGGCGGTATTCCGATTTGTTGGCCATGGTTCGGAGTAAGCCAACATGAAGGCTGGCCAGCTCATGGTGTTGCTCGCACAAGTTTATGGCGCGCAGAAGAAGTGAAAGAACAAGACGATTCTATTTATATCAGCTTGTCATTGCCGATGGCGCAAGTTGATGAAAAGTATTGGCCTTATAAAACTAAGTTATTGGCTGAGTTTATTTTAACCTCTAGCTTAGAGATGCGTTTAACAACCACGAACTTAGATAACCAAACAGTACAGTTTACCCAAGCACTACACACGTACTTCCCAACACCAGCAATTGAAGAAACAAAAGTAGATGGTCTGCAAGGCGCGAAATACATTGAATTTGCTGAAGGTCCATTTGAGCAAAATGAATTAGTGTCGTTCGCACGTGAAACAGACATGGTTTATACCGAAGCAAAAGACACTCAGCGTATCATTACACCTGATGGCATTATTGAAGTAGGTCGCGAAAATTCAACATCGTGTGTTCTTTGGAATCCATGGATTGATAAATCAAAACGCCTTTCTAATTTTGCTGATGAAGAATACCACGTAATGCTGTGCTTAGAAGCGGCTAATGTCCTTGATGATAGTGTTGAACTTGCACCAGGAGCAAGCCACACACTTGCAACAAAACTACGCTGGGTATAATTTATAACATATAACAACTCAGTGTTAGCACGTAAGGCCAGCACAGCTGGCCTTTACAAGGAATTACCGTGTTTAGTAATCAACAAATAGAAACCCTTCCAAAGCATCAAACGATTCAATTCCAACCACTTGCTGATAATGCGATATGGCATGTACAACTAAATTGGTTGTTGTTTTATGTGCCTCTGATGGCTGTGATCATTGCGGTACGGCACTTTAATCCTGCCGTTAGCGAAGCTATTGCTACACCTTGGCTTTTGGTTTTGCCATTGTTGGTAATACTGTCGATGGTTTACAACCTTTACAGCGTTCGCGCTAAAGGGGTGGCAGTAAGAGAGCATGATATTGCCTTTAAGCGAGGTTTAATTTGGCAACAAATCACTTTATTGCCTATTTCTCGCGTGCAACACACCGAAATTCATCGCGGCCCAATTGAGCGAAAGTTAGGACTCGCAACACTCAGGCTTTACAGTGCGGGTGGCATGAGTGCTGATTTACATATCAGTGGGTTAACTGACGAACAATGCAATGATGTTCGCCAGTTCGTGCAAAGTTATGGTGATAATGCAGCAACTCAAGAAAATGAGCTTGCCGATGAGTGATCAACAATGGCAACGCGTGTCGCCATGGGCGCTACTGTATTTTATTGTTCACTTTGCACTGCGCTTCATAAAAGATGGGCTACTTAATTTACTGCCAATTTTGGTGTTATTTGTTACGCAAGTTGAGCAAAAGCTGTTTTGGGGGCAAATAGCTGTTGCCGTAGCCTCTTTAGTTTTAGTGCTGTATGCCTTTGCTTATTATCGTAATTTTAAATACCGCATAACAGATGGTCATGAAATACTGCTCAATAAAGGGGTATTTAAAAAAGAGCGGCTAACCCTAAAATTTGCTCGAGTACAGAACGTAAACATTGCCGAGCCTTTTTATTTTCAGCCAGTTAATTTAGTTAATTGTATTTTCGATGCCGCCGGTAGTAGTGCTCAAGAAGCTGTTATCCCGGGAGTTAAGCTTAGCTATGCCGAGCAAGTTCGTGAACAAGTTATGGAATTTAAGGCTCAGTTACAACAGCAAGAGCAGCTACCTGTTGAGCAGAGCGAAGCAACAGATAAACCGAAAACCTTAACGATCAGCAATGCTGAAATTGCTAAGTTTGGTTTGATGTCGAACATGGCAATTTTAGCATTGGCTGCGCTTGCCCCATTTATGAATGTGATTTTTGAGTACCTCGAAAAAACTATCATAAACCGCCTAGAGGCCATACTGAATGAGCAAGCTGCTTTTGTTGGCAGCGCAGCTGCAATCGCTGTGTTAATTATGGTTGTTGCCATTGTTTTATGTGCCATTTTACTTTCTGTTGTCATGGCCTTAGTGCGCTTTTTTAACTTTCAGCTGTATTTTCAGGACGATAAGTTTAAGCGTGTGGCAGGTTTATTTGAGCGGCAGCAACTCTCGATCAGCGTGTCGAAAATTCAAAGTGTGCAAATCAAACAAAATATTATTGCTAGGTTCCTTAATCGCTATACCTTAATTTGCCCACAAGTGAGTAGTGGTGGGATGGCAGCTGGAGTTGCGGCACATAAAAATAAACAAACGCTAGTGATGCCAGTAATCACCAAAGAGCAAGTGCAAGCCGTGTGTGGCTGGTTATTTCCATGGTTTGTTGATTTAACAGAGCTTAACTTTATTAAGCCTGAGCGAGCTTTACTTTATAAAAATACGTTTTTATATGTGATCCTGCCAACTGTATTTTCTGCTTTAATTTTCAACGCCTTATTTGATGCTGCTACGATGCTGTGGAGCATTGTCGTGGGCTTAGTTTTGATGACCGGTGTGTTTTTGAATTATCAAAAAACGGGTTTGGCTATGTATCAACATGACGGCCGTTTTTTTGCCGTATTTAAAACCGGCATGCTGGGTGTGCAGTATCGTGTTTTTGAAATCTATAAAGCGCAAAGCGTCACCACAATAAGCACTTATTTAATGCGCCGATCACAGCTTAAAAGCTTGTATATACAACTAGCTTCTGGTTCAGTATCAATGCCTTACTTAAAAGCAGAGCTGGCTGAGCAGTTTGCTGATTTCGCCCTATATGAAATAGAAGGCGTTGAGCGGAATTGGTTTTAAATGAAAATAATTCTCAATATCATTGACTCATTTTAATATCGAGGTATACTAGCGCAACGTCAATAATCACGGGTGCGCAATGATTTATTTACTACCTATTTTAGCTATTTCAGGTGTTGTTGCCTTACTTTGTTATGCACGTTCGCAGCAGGAGTGTAAGGGCTTATGTGTGAGTGTTGCCGTTACAGCAATTGCTTTACTCGTAACCGCAGCTTTAGTCATTGCGGGGCTCGGTGCATTAAGAAGTAGCCTGATGTTTGCCGTGACTATTTTTATTATTTATCAATTACTCGGTTTAGTACGGCCGCTAAAAATCGAGTAATTTCTTACACTTTTTAACTTCAGCCTTTTAAAAAAGCATCGCATACTAGTCCTTAAATTAAGCAACTTGCTAATCAAGGATTGTGATGAAAAAAGCTCTGTTAACTGTGGCATTACTTGCTGCTAGCCACGCTTCAAGCCAAGAGACTTGGCAAACTATTCATACCGAGCACTTTAATGTGCACTTTAGTACTGAGAATCAGCAATGGGCCCGTTCAGCGGCAACAGAGCTTGAAATTGTTCGCGATAAGGTACTAAAACAGCAAAACCGTGCTCTTGATGAAGTGGTCGATGTTCTGGTTTTTGACCCATTTAACGCCTCCAATGGCTTTGCTTTGCCGGTGACTAACAAGCCTTTAATGGCTTTGTTTACTACGCCTCCACAATCCGATACGGTGATTTCTAACACCGATGGCTGGCAGCAGTTATTGATTTTGCACGAATATATTCATTTGGTGCACCTTGCTCAGCCTACTCGAAGTGACGTGCGCCAAGCTATTCGTAATAGTTGGGATATTTACGACTTAGTTGAAGGCGAAATGCCGCGCTGGGCTGCCGAAGGGTATGCAACGCTGCTGGAGTCGAAAATGACAGGGCGGGGTCGTTTATATGACAACCTTTCAGAGGCAATACTGGTTGAATTTGCACAGCAAGGTGCATTGCCACGATATAGCCAATTAAGTAGTACCGAAGGGGGCTATTTAGCTGGCTCAATGGCATATTTAATGGGTTCTCGCTTTCTTGCTTGGCTTGAAGAAAACTATTCAGCGCAAACTCTTGATGCAGTTTGGACTCGCATGCAAGCGGTTAAAGCACGTGATTTTAATGAGGCTTTTAGCGGCGTTTTTGGCGACTCACCTGATCGCCTCTACCGCCGTTTTATTGCAGAATATACTTATAAAGCAATGGCTAAAGAAGTAAGTGAGCAAGCACTTACAAGTAAGCTATGGTTGGAGCTTGATTTATACGCCTCGAACCCTGTTTTAAGTTTAGATAACAGTAAGCTTGCCATTGTTGAGCGCAACAAAGATGACGAAACCCGTTTAGTCATTTATAGCACTGATGACAATCAACAGGCTGCTGATGATTTTGCAAAACAGCAACAAGCGTTACTCGATGATGACCCTGCTGATATTGCTGATAAAGCCCCCAGTGTTTTTAAACGTAAGCAAAAACATGTGCTTCACCAAATTAATCGGCAGGGTATAAAAAACCCGCAGTGGTTAGACGAAAATACATTGTTTTTTACCGCCACAACAACTGTTGCTAAAGGCTCAATTCAAGGTATTTCCGATCTATACCGCTATGATATTGATACAGGTAAAGTAACTGCATTAAGCCATCATGCAGGGCTGCGCCGCTTTAGTATCAGTGATAACGGGCAAACGGTTTATGCTGAGCAAACGAAGCATGGTTTCTCGGAGCTAGTGCGCCTTGACCTCAATACTGGTGTCGCTACGGCTTTATTTGAGAAAAGCCTAGAAACGGTTTATGACTATCCATTACTAAGCCCTAATAAAACACAACTTGCCTATTTAAAAGCGACATTGAATGCTAATTGGCAGTTGTATATACAAGATTTAGGTTCCCAAAAATCACTTACTGTGCCAATGCCAGAGGGCTATCAGTATGTGTCACAACCTAATTGGCGAGCCGATGGCAAAGGGCTTTATTTTGTCGCTGGTAAAAATAAAGCTCTCGATTTATATCATTATGATATACAAAGCAATTCACTACGCCAATTAACGCAAGGCCAAGAAGCTGTTGCACACCCAATGGCAATGAATAACGGTGAACTTTTGTATTTATCGATCACTGCTGAAGGGCCGAATATCAAGCATTTTGCTGAGCAACCACAAGGATTAAAGATTGTTGAATTTGCTAAAAGTGCAGCGCCACCACGAGGGCAAGTAACGAGCGAAGTATTACCTGAGGCTAAAATCTACCCGCAAAGCCCAACTGAGCCAGCCGATTATGATATTTGGCAGCAAAAACCCACCTTTTCATTGGCATCTCAGTATTACTCGGCATCATCTTCGCTGCTTACCCTTGGGGTCAAAAGTAACGACTTTTTAAAGCAGCTTGATTTACAAGCAGGCTACAGTGCTGATTTACATGACAAAGCATTAGAAGGGGTGTTTGCGGCCGCTAAGTACTCAGCGTTTGATTTAAAATTTAAAGCACTGTTATTTGATTACGACCTTGAATCAGCAAAACAGTACCATTCACAAATACCGGTGAATATAAGTAACACTGGGGCGCATTTAGCCATGAGCTATCCGTTGCAGTTTCAGCAGCTCAGTATTACACCGAGTTTGAGCTATAACTACAGTGATTTTAGTAACGGGGATGATCAATGGTTAACCCTTGGACTTGAACAAAAATGGCAACATGATAGACAGCGATATGGTTTTGCTCAGTCTGTGAGTGCTCAGTGGTTATCCGGTGATGCTAACTCGAATAATTGGCAAGGCTATAACCTTGCCACCGTATTGAGCGGTTATGCTTTTGATATTCCTGTTTATGTTAATTTTACACAGCAATATCGCGATGACAGTATTCTTGCTCTTGGCGGTTATGAGTCAAACTTAATTAATAATGACACGCAAAGCGGCTTTGTTGTCGCTCCTGAGTTGCCGTTTATTAGTCAATCAGGTAGCCGCTATAAAGGTTATGGCGGGGGCATTAGTTACAAAGATTCATTACCTTGGCTTTATTACCAACAGCATCAAGTTGATAACCGAGTCTATGCACAAAGTTACGGGCTAAAATGGCGAGGAGACTTTAGCTTTGGTATGGGGCCCGCTGGTTTAAATGATGTAAACCTTGATTTTGGCGTCGCCCGGGTAGAAGGCGACGACTTTGAAAATGATTTACGGGCTTGGCTAAGCTTCTATTACTCGTTATAGCCTAGTGTTGGTCTTTTAAGGCGAAAAGCTTGGCGTGATATAGCGCCAGTTTTTCGTCTTTATTCTCTATCTCAATGGCTTTTTCTAACCATTCCTTACTACTTTGTTCATTACCTTGCTGAAAACTAATAATCGCTAATTCTATATAGGGTTCAGATAAATAAGGGGCTAATGCAATAGCGTCTTCGAGTTGTTGTTTTGCCTTAAAAAGCTTGCCATTGTTACGGGCGTTAATTGCCGTTGCCAGTAACTCGAATGGATCCTGCTCTAGCATCGCTAACTGTGAATTGAGCTGCTCAGCCAAAACTTGATCATTAAGTTGCTCGGCCAGCACTGCGTAATTATGTAGTAAATTTGTATCGCTAAAGCCATGCTGCATTGCTGTTTGATAAATATGTTTTGCTCCAGCTAAATCACCCGCTTGGCGATGTAAAACGGCAGCTAGATTATAAAGTGCTGCTGCATTTGGGGTGTATTCATTGGCTTTTAATATATAACTATAGCTTAAGTCGAATTGTTTCAAGGCCAGTGCTTTTGCAGCCAAGTTACTGTAATAACGGCTAATTAAATCTTTTAATTCAGCGCGGCCAGAGTAAAAACTACCACGAGCAGGGAAGTAATCGATGACTGTGCCTGGTGGCACCAAGTAATTATCGTCCTCATTTAAAGGGGCGTAGACTTTGGTGCGAAAATGGCCCGATACATACACGATGTTATTTTGTTTACTATAAACAGGCTCACTGGAGACCGCTTGAAAGCCTGTTTGAAGTCCTGCTAGTTGAGCATAAGCATGGGTTAAAATTGCTAAGCTAATACAGTTACCTTGATGACCTTGAAGAGTCTGCTGGGCATTGAGTGTGGCGCTAAAGTAATTAAAATTGGTGAGCTTATTTTCTAAATAGTGATATAGGATTTGGTCATCCCTTAAATCACCACCTTGACGTTTGGTAAAATAATTAAGAAAACGTTTCTGCTCATCTGCAGGGAGCGTAAAAAGCTCAGGGTCGCTAAGTTCAACGTGTTTAAAATGCGCAGTATTGAGTAAACTGGCCACACTCGGTGGTGGCGTTGGTTGTTGTTTTGTACTCTTGCATCCAAATAAAAAAGTACTTAAAACAAGCGCATATAAAATTGACTTCATGGCTTAACCCTCCTGAGCACTATTTAATCAATGTACCCAGATCACATTAATTATTCAAGTCAGTCGTTAGTGTCATCAGCTGTAAACAGCTTGTACGGATATCTTGCCAATAGACTGTTGTTTATTTTTTATTCTTTATTGCATTCTAAAGCGCTCTCATTACAATGCCGCGCTCTTTTAAATTGCTTTAAAAACAGGTGTTTACTGTAATTTCATGGGCGATTTATAAACTGCTAACTTATTAACTAAATTGTAACGAGAGAGGTCTGTTTTGGCGCACTTTTTGCCGATTATTTCATGCTTTATTTTAGCGTTTAGCTTTTATCCGCTTTTAAATAAGATCCGTAAAAATCGCAGTGTGTCGGGCGTTTCGCTGTTAATGATGAGCTTTGGTGTCGCGCAAAGTTTATATTTCATCACCTTTAACCTGTTTTTTCAGCGTTTTTACATGGTTTTGCCGTTTGTTGTTACCGGCATGCTAAGTGGTGTGATTCTTTACTACTTTGTTCGTTACAACGCTGCGCGAAAGCAACGCATGCAGCTAGCTGGGTTATTAGCCATGTCGGTCGTGCCTTTTGGTTTGTTGCTTAACCCTCATTATGAAACAGCAATGGTGCTTAACTGGCTAACCTATGTAGGTTTAGTCATGAGCTCTATTCGTGTTATGCCGCAGACTTATAAAACCATTAAAAGTGGTGATATTAGTAATTTAAGTGCGCGCTACTTTAGCCTACAGTTTGTTGCTGGAAGCTGCGGCCTCGCTGCCGAACTTGCTATGGCGACACCGAGTGTGTCTCACATCTTAACCTTTGTGATGATATTACTGACTAATGCCGCACAACTAGGGTGTATTCAGTATTATAAATCGCGCCCAGCAATGGCTTAAAAACAAAAAGGCTGCCAAGTGGCAGCCTTTTTTGTGTTGTTTTACTTATGCTTCGAGGGCCTTACTAATTAAGCGATCGATATATTGCTTATGGGCTTTAGCTGCGGTGTCTGCCCCCCATGGTACGCTCATATCAGCAATTTGATTTAACTGATAAAGCGCAGCAGCTTTGGCTAGGTTATCGTGCTTGCTCGCTTTGCCTAAACCAGCAATCGCGATTAGCTGATTCACATATTCAACTTGTAGATTGTGACTTAGGGTATTTGCTTTTTTGCTGTCTACAAAAATGCTTGCTGTTAAGTCATTCATAAATTGGTTAAGTGAATACTCGTTGCCATACATTGCACTGTCTGAAATACGCAGCATGACCGCTGGGTGTAACAACTGAGCAAGTACCAGCTTTTGCATGCCTAAAATCATGCCATGTGGTTTAGGATCTTCGTTCTTACCATAATGATTAAAGCCACGACGTTGCTGTAGCAGGTAGTTATACAGTGGCTGCATGCTCGAAAGTACATTTGGCGAGAATACTTTGTCGGCTAACACTTGCATTGCATGTTGCTGGCGCTCAAGTGGCACTGGCGTAAATGGTGCGCCATTTTTGTCATCACCCACCACATTACGTTCTACATAAACACCACCAATTTGACGAGATACCACGCCTGCTTGTGTTCTGTAGCTTCTAAATAAAATGTTCGCTGAGGTAACCAGCTGTTGGTATGACTCACCATTAACCGTGGCTTTGTCTTTAAGTTCAGTAAACAGCTTATTGATAAGCTCCATACGATCATCAGCATATGCGGCAGGGTTAGATGACATATCGCCAATCATTACACGAGGGTCAATATGGCGGCCTGGGGCACGCATATCATCAGCATCATTACCAAAAGCTAAAGCATGCTCAGATGAGCGAGCGAGAATTTTTTCAAGGCGCTGCTGCTCAGCGGCTTTATCTGCTAATGCTTGGCTGTAGCCGTATTCAATTGCCCAATCATCGTAAGGGCCTGGTTTTGTTTGGAAGATATCACCTTGCTGCATACCAATAGGGGCAATGTTTGCTGGTGCATAGTCCATAACTGAACCCGTTACGATACCTTGTGTTTTACTCTTATCGTGAACTTCTTTTTCATCCCACAAGATAGATGATTTCATATTGTGGTTAAGACCAAGGGTATGGCCCACTTCGTGTAAAACAAGCTGAGTTAAGCCTTGGCGTAAAATCTCTTTGTCTTCAATGCTCGCACCTGTGCCTAAGCCTTTAGCAAGTAGCATGTTTTCTTGAATGCTGTGACCCAATGAGCAATGTAAGTCTGTGCTGTTTTGGCTAGTTTCAAGCGTGGCTGCACCTTGAGTATATAAGGTGTCATACATCCAACGGTTTTTCATGAAAACATACTCTAACATGATGTCAGAGCCTAAGATTTCACCGGTTAATGGGTTCGCAAGGGCAGGGCCATAACCGCCAAATGGAGGGCGCGGTGATGCAGTCCAACGCAATACATTGTAGTTAATATCGCCCGCATCCCAATCGGCGTCATCAGGTTGTACTTTTACTTCGATGGCATTTTTAAAGCCTGCTTTTTCAAATGAGCTATTCCATGCTAGTACTGCATCGCGAATAGTGTCTCGCCACTCAACTGGCGTAGTGTTTTCAATCCACCAAGTAATCGGTTTAACTGGCTCAGACAGTGCCGCTGATGGGTCTTTCTTTTGTAAGTCCCAGCGCTTGATGACATCTTCATAAGGTGCCCAATCCGCTGATGTCATATTGTCGAATTCGTTAGTGAAATAACCAATACGCGCGTCATCTTGGCGAGCTTGATAATCATTTTTTGGTAACGCAACGAATGAATGCTGGACTTTAATTGAAACGTTACGAGGATCGCTTACGGCTTTTGAACCTCGTACTGTTGGGTTGGCATTAGAAAATACATAATCCACTACAACATCTAGGTTATTTGGGTAAGGGCGCTGTTTAACTATTCGCGATTTTTTGTCGTTTAACTTACCAAGTTTAAAGCGTTTGCTGGCATTTTTATCTTTTGGGTTTGCCCAAGGTGACACTTTATGCAGTGCTTCACTTAAAAAGAGCTTATCAACTTTAAAAGCAATTTTACCGTCTTCTTCTTTTTCGATTTTAATACTCGCAAGGACAGCTTCGCTGATGTTGGCATCGGCAGAGCGTGCTAAGGCTGAGTTTTCATCAAATTTATAGCGTGGTGTTTTGCTAATAATATCAATGCGGTCAAAATATTTACGAAACTCAATTAGTTTTGTCTCGCGGTATGCGCCTCTGAAGTGACCTGCATCAGTAACACCATCAACGGTGTGAGCAAAGTACACAAATGGTGTATTAAGTTGAGATTGGTCGATCAACATTAAGTTATCGCCGGTTTTCGCATCTTGGTAAATGCTGAAAACACCGGCAAACTCGCTTTTATCTTTGATCATTTCAGCCAGTGTTTTTGGCTTCTTTTCTTCTTTTTTTGTTTCGGCTGCGTGGCCATTCATGGCAAACGCTAAGCTTAGTGCCAGCGCAATGTTTGTTATTTTCATTGTTAACTCGTTCCTTTAATTATTTCTCAATCAAGTTTAATGAATTAACCCCTTGATAAAAGGCTGTTTGTTAACAAGTGTGAAGGTGTTTATGTAAGTCTTTGATATTAGGTGGCTTTTGTTTGTAACAAATTGTTCTTAGATAAGTTTTGGTTTTTGTGTTGCCAATTTATCTGTTTTTGTAACAGTTCCTTACAAATGTCACATTAATGTTTCTGTCAGCTTTGGTATGATAGGGCCAGTGAAAATATTATAGGTGTAAGTTATGCGCACAAGTTTATTAAAATGGATATTACCGTTTGTTGCATTAATCGTTGGTGTTGCTGGTTTTAAGGCAATCAACGCGATTGCTCAAGAGCCTAAAGACAAGGATGTAGTTGATGTGCGTCCTTTAGTACAGGTTGAGCCAGTAGCAAGTGATGATCATCAAGTGATTATTAATAGTTACGGCGAAGTGAAACCGCTTGAAAGTACCTTACTTGCCTCGCAAGTGGCTGGTGAAGTTACAAGCTGGCACCCAAACTTTGTTGCTGGTGGGATTGTAGCTCGTGGTGAAGTGTTATTTACCATCGAAAAAGATAACTACGAAGCAGCTGTACTACAAGCTGAGGCGTCACTTGCTAGTGCTCAAGCGGCGCTGATCGAAGAGCAAGCACAAGCTAAAGTGGCAGAGGATGAAGCAAGACGTTACCCAGAACGTGAGCGCACAGACTTATTCCTACGTAAACCTCAAGTTTTAAGCGCGCAAGCCGCTGTTAAATCAGCGCAAGCTGCATTAAAACGTGCCGAACGTGACCTTGCTCGTTGTGAGGTGAAAGCACCTTACGATGCGCTGGTGATCAGCCGTGAAATTGGTGTCGGTCAATACATCAATGTGGGTAGCCAAGTTGCTGAAATTAATAATATTGAAAGTGCAGAAATCATTGTACCAATCGCTGGTTTCGATAGTGTATTTTTGCCAAAACGCTTAAAAGGCGTTAAAGCGACTATCATCAATAAAGGCTTAAACAGCTTTACTCGTGAAGCCGAAATTGACCGTGACCTAGGCGTTGTTGATAACGCGACTCGCATGAGCAACTTAGTTGTTCGTGTTGATGACCCATACGGCTTAAAGCACGACGTACAACCTATTAAATTTGGTGCTTACGTACAAGTGAGCTTTGCCGGTGCAACATTACAAAACATCTACCGTTTACCACAGTCTTTAGTGAATAACCAAACGGTGTGGATTGTGAACGACGAGAATAAACTTGAACCACGTAAAGTAACGGTAGTACGCGAAGAAGGTGAGTATTTCTACATTAGTGATGGCCTTGAAGTGAATGACCAGTTGGTTCTGACGCTGCCTGAGTACCCGCAAGAGGGTATGGAAGTGAAGGTTGCTGGAATGAAAGAAATGACAAGCGATGCAGAAACTGCAGCGGTTGAAAAGCTTTAAGGTAGCACTATGACTGATACAAACACAGAAAAACAGTCTGGCCTTATAGCTTATTTTGCCAATAACTCGGTCGCTGCTAACTTAATGATGGTGTTTATCATCATCATGGGGATCATTAGTTATTTCACTATTCAGCGCCAGATGTTCCCAAATGTTGAAATTAACTATATTGAAGTACAAGCCAATTATCCGGGGGCCTCACCACAGGAAATTGAAGAAAGTATTCTGATCAAGATTGAAGAGTCACTAAAAGATGTCACCGAAATTAAACGTGGTGTATATCGCTCGTTTCGAAATAGTGGCCGTGCAAGTTTAGAGATCAACACTGATGCAGAACTTACTGATGTACTCGATAAAGTGAAGCTACGGGTAGACAGTATTGCGACTTTCCCTGCGGGCATGGAGCCTGTGACGATTAGTCAGGTTGAATTTCGCCAAGATGTAATCGGTATGACGCTGGTAGGTGATATTCCACTTACTGAGTTAAAGCCAGTAGCAAATAAAATTGAAGATGAGTTACTGCAATTATCCAATGTGTCACTGGTGCAAAACGATGTACCACTTGATGAAATTGCAATTGAAATTGACCCTGATTCACTGCGTCAATATAACCTTACTTTAAGTGAGGTGGCTAGTGCAGTACGTCGTTACTCTGCGAATATCTCGGCAGGTCAACTACGTACTGACGCAGGTATTATCTCGGTACGTGTTGAAAATCAATACTACAGCGGTGATGAGTTCCGCCAGATCCCAGTAAAAATTGGTGCTAATGGCGCGAAAGTGCTGCTAAACGACATCGCTGTGATTAAAGACCAATTCACAGAAGGTGAGCGCTACTTTAAATTTAATGGTGAAAATGCCGTTTATTTATCAGTAAAAGCAACCAAAGAACAAAACATGATCCCGGTTGCTGATTCAGTTAAAGCGTTTATTGAGCAAAAGAATAAAGAGCTACCGGCGGGCTTGCGTCTTGAGCCATTAATGGACATGACTTACTACCTAAATGCCCGTTTAGACATGATGAAAAGCAATTTATTCCAAGGGGCTATCTTGGTTGCCATTATGTTGTCTATCTTCTTGCGCTTTAAGTTGGCACTTTGGGTAATGATTGGTTTACCTGTGTGTTTCTTAGGTGCAATGATGATGATGCCATTATTTGGTATCAGTATTAATATCGTGTCGTTATTTGCCTTTATTATGGTGCTGGGGATCGTGGTCGATGATGCCATCGTCATAGGGGAAAGTGCCTACACCGAAATTGAGAAAAAAGGCGGTGGTGTTGTAAACGTGGTAAATGGCGCAAAACGCGTTGCTACCCCAGCAACATTTGGTGTTTTAACAACAATTGCTGTATTTGCACCATTCACCTTATCAAGTGGCCCAGAAAGCGCATTCTTCTTTGGTATCGCCGTGGTGGTAATTCTGTGTCTGATATTTAGTTTGATTGAATCGAAACTTATTTTACCGGCACACATTGCCCACACTAAGTTTCCGCCAATTAATCCTAATAGCTGGCGAGCGCGTTTTAACAAACGTTTCTTTAACTTTGTAAATGGCCCATATAAGCGTTTTATTGAGTTGTGTGTGGAGTGGCGTTGGTTTGTGCTATTTGCGTTTATCGGTTTATTGATTTTGACGTTTGGCTTAATTTCATCAAATCAAGTGCGTGTGGTACCAACACCAAAAGTACCTCATGACTTCCCGCAAATTCGTTTAGAAATGAATGAAAATGCCTCGGATATGCAAACGATTAATGCTATTCGTGAAATCGAAGCCATGGTTAACAAGGTAGACCAAGAGACAGAACGAGAATTTGGTCAAAAGCTAATTCGCGATATCTTAGTGTTCAACCAAGGTCGTACTGAAGCACAATTACTTGCTCCGCTGGTAGATGAAGAGCTTCGCCCGTATAACGCATTCGAATTATCTCGTCGTTGGCGTGAACAAATGCCAAGTATCCCAGGTGTGAAATCGCTGCAAATTTACGATGATGTAAATGGCGGTGGTATGGATGGTGAGTTTGGTTACTTACTTTACGGCCCAGATATCGATACCTTAAATGAGGCAGGTCGTCGTTTTATCCAACTACTACAACAGCAAAAAGGCTTATTTGATATTAGTTCGACTATCGATCCGGCGAGCAAAGAGGTGCAATTAAGCTTAAAACCTGTGGCATATGATCTAGGTTTAGACCTTGCCAACATTGCTAACCAAGTGGGCGCAAGCTTTTACGGTGGTGAAGCTCAGCGTGTTATTCGTCGCGGTGAAGAAGTACGTGTTATGGTTCGTTACCCGAAACTAACACGTGAAGCGTTTGCATCATTAAAGCACGCTGTTATCACAACGCCTGCAGGCCAAGAGGTGATGCTGGGTGATGTTGTTGAACTGAACGAAAAGCCAGGTATTAGCTATATTCGCCGTGAAGGTGGCTATCGTACTGTGTATATCTACGGCAGTATCGATGAAGAAGCGATTGAACCGGGTGAAGTGGTTAAGCAAGTTGATGAGAACTTATTACCGCAGTTAAAAGAGGAATACCCATCAGTTAAAACTGAGCTAGGTGGTTCTATTGAAGAACAACAAGCGCAAGCTAACGAGCAAATCATGTTCTTTATCGGTGGTATGATTTTAGTATATATCTTGCTTGCAGTGCCGCTTAAGAGCTATTCGCAGCCTCTTATTGTTATGTCGGTTATTCCATTTAGCTTAACCGGAGCTATTTGGGGTCACTTCTGGTTTGGTCTAGATATTAGCTTGATGTCGGGCTTTGGCTTGATTGCCGCAGCCGGTGTTGTAATTAATGACTCGTTAGTTATGACCGACTTTGTAAACCAAGCACGCCGAGAAGGTATTTCAACTCGCCAAGCGGTTATTGAAGCAGGTTGTGCGCGCTTTAGAGCAATCACCCTGACATCAATTACAACCTTTGCCGGTGTACTACCGATTATGTTCGAAACCAGCTTGCAAGCTAAATTTGTAATTCCAATGGCGGTTGCACTTGGTTTTGCGGTTATGTTTGCAACTCTAATCACTTTAGTACTAGTACCTTGTTTGTATATTGTAATGAGTGATGTGGGTAATGGCTTCTTGAATGTATTCCGCGCAGGGCACCGAGTAGCGACCAGAAGAAAGCTAGCAAGGGATTAATAACCCATTTGCGAAAAAGCCAGCCAAGAGGTTGGCTTTTTTGTTCCTAACGCATTTGCTAGTAACTATTTGCTATATAAGACGTTTGGTTACATTCTTTTGTTTGATTTGTGATTCGGTCACGATTATACTCAGTCTTGTTTTTGGCAAACTAACTGAAAGGTTAGGACGCAAAGTTTCCGGTCTAAGGTTTTAAACTATGATAGCGGGACCGCTGATAAGCACATAATCTAGTGCTTTGGTTCACTTGCCTCAAACTAAAAGTATTTATTTTGTTCGGTTGTTAGATAATGCCTATTAGTTGTTCTTAGGGTGATATTTTGTTTATGCATACGTCAATGGCCTCCGGGAAGTGGTTGCCGATTGGTTGCTTAAATCATCATACCCAACTGTTTGTTGGAGATAGGGTGATTGTAACCTTTTATGACATGCAAGGAGAGCTAGTCGATTTATCATTCGAATACCCGATCAGCAGTTCCGATCAGGGTGAGCCTCATAATTGGCCACGTTCTGTTGCCGAGCATATAAACGTGCATGTTCCGCTGGTAAAAGCGGGCAAAATGACTGAACAAGGTTTAGTGGTTGCGTACCGTTCAAACCAAATTTATGCCCTTGAAGGGTCGGGCATTACGCATGTAAAAGTGGCGTTTAATTGCATCGCAAAATGTAAAGAGCGAGTGCAAGATAGTCTGCAAGATTATGACTATATATACCCACAAGCATGCAGCGATTACAGTGCAGGTGTTAAAGTACTGCAACCAAAAACGGGTCATATTTATATGTGTAAACCATGGCCATTTAGCGAGTTTTGTCGTGTTAAAGATTCACACAACCCGCTGTTTGAGCCAGGCGTAGGAAAAAGCTGGGCTATGGCTTGGCAGCAAGTATCACATTAACAGTTTCCCCCTAAATGCTATTTTAGCATTGCTTAGCCCACTCAATTTGAGTGGGCTTTTTTAATACCAACCCGCAATAATACTTAATCATTTTGAGGGATTAAACCTGCTGCTAACTGCGTTAAAAATTTCTCATTTAGAACAACTAAATAACGACATTTTTGCCTTGTTATCAACGAGGTTTTATTGCCTCAAAATAGACTACTTAATTAAGCTGATTGGTATAATTCTGTGATAAACTGCCAGCAATTCGTTTTTTTATTTTGGTTTTTCTTGTGTCGTCATATTCGTATTCTTTGTCTTTATTAGCGCATCCTCCTGTTGCAAAAAAACACCCTCAGCAATTAACTACACATCAACTGATGCGCACCGATAATTATTATTGGATGCGTGATGATGAGCGCGAAAATGAAGATGTATTAGCGCATTTAAATGCCGAAAACGATTATTGCGATAAACAACTTACCGACATAAAACCACTGCGCGAACAGCTATTTAATGAGTTAAAAGACCGTATTGTAAAAGACGACAACACGGTACCCGTGAAAGATGGCCAATATTGGTATCACTCAGAAGTACGTGGTGACGATGAATATGCACGCCATTATCGTAGCAGCTCAATAGAAGCGCGCGACAAGCACCTGTTGTTAGATGTAAATCAATTAGCTGGCGATTACGAATTTTATGAGTTAGGTGAAGTTGCAATTAGCCCTGATGAGCAGCTGCTTGCTTACTCTGAAGACACCGAAGGTCGCCGTATTTATACCGTGCGTTTTAAAAATATTGCGAGCGGTGAGATGTTTAGTGATGTGCTGGAAAACACCGAAGGTCAAGTGGTGTGGGCTAATGATAACAAAACGGTGTTTTATGTGAAAAAAGACCTGCAAACCTTATTGGGTTTTCAGGTTTACCGCCATGTTTTAGGCACCCCGCAAGCTGATGACGTACTTGTTTATGAAGAGCAAGATAAAAGCTTCTTTATGGGGCTTGGCAAAAGCCGCGATGAAAGCCTTATTATTATTGACCTTGCGACCACAGAAACAAACGATACTTGGGTGCTTGATGCCAATAACCCAGAGGGTGAATTTAGCGCCTTAATGCCACGCGAAGAAGGCCATGAGTTCGATGTCGATAAGCTAGGTGATACCTTTTACATTGTTACCAACTGGCAAGCGAAAAACTTTCGTTTAATGACCGCGACGCAAAGCACCATTGCCGATAAAAATCGTTGGCAGGAGCATACACCGCATCGCGAGAACGTGTTGCTAGAAGGGGTCGAAATTTTCGATGAGTATCTTATCCTCACTGAGCGAGAGCTTGGCCAAACACGTTTTGTGGTGGTGGATCAGCAAGCCGAGCGTCTTACTTTAGAGTTTGATGACCCTTGCTATTATGCTGCTATTGCCATGAACCCTGAGCCGAATGTGAGCTCTGCGCGTATTTACTATTCAAGCTTAACGACGCCAGGTTCTTTGTATGATGTTGATTTAAAAACAGGTAACAAAACCTTATTAAAACAACAGCAAGTGTTGGGTGATTTTAACCCAGAGCATTATCGCTCAGAACGTTTAATGGTTACTGCAAGGGATGGCGAACAAGTGCCGGTTTCTTTGGTTTATCGCATTGATAAATTTAATAAAGATGGCACTAACCCAGTACTGCAATACGGCTATGGCGCGTACGGCATTACCATCGATCCAAGCTTTTCAAGCAGCTCACTAAGCTTGCTTGACCGAGGCTTTGTTTATGCGATTGCACATATTCGTGGTGGTGAAATGCTAGGTCGTCACTGGTATGAGCAAGGTAAAAAGCAATTTAAGCAAAATAGCTTTAGCGATTTTATTGATGTTACGCAAGCGCTTACCAAGCAAGGCTATGCACACCCAGAAAAAGTATTTGCGTCTGGTGGCAGTGCTGGTGGTTTATTAATGGGCGCTGTGGTTAACCAAGCACCTGAGCTTTATTTAGGTATCGGTTGTCATGTGCCATTTTTAGATGTGCTTACCACCATGCTTGATGAAAGTATTCCACTGACGACCAATGAATACGACGAGTGGGGTAACCCAAATGATCCAGCGTTTTATGATGTGATTCAGGCTTACTCGCCGTACGATAATATTAAGCCGCAGGCTTACCCTAATATTCTTGTTACCACCGGGTTCCATGACTCTCAAGTGCAATACTGGGAACCAATGAAGTGGGTTGCTAAGCTGCGTGAACTTAAAACCGATGACAACATTTTGGTGTTTAAAACCGACATGGATGCAGGCCATGGCGGCGCATCGGGTCGCTTTAAAAGCCTTGAGGAAAAGGCATTAGAAATGGCGTTTTTTATTGCTTTATTACCGAATTAAGGCTTAGATAAATAAGTAAATAAATTTTATAAGCGTAAACTTAAGTTGTATTTCAAAGGGGTGAGCATGTTTAAAGCCCATGGTGATTGGCGTTATTTTGTTGAGCCGCCAGTGATTTATGTGGAAGTTAGTGGCAGCTTTAATAAAGAAGCCGTTGCTTCATTTAGTATTGAAGTCGGTCAAGAAATCATGAAGTACCCTGAAAATTCAATTCAGTATGCTGTGGTTAATTTGGAACAATTTGAATTAGCAACTGCAGATAGTATTGAGATTGCAAAGGCTTACTTTCAGGCTGTAAAAGCGCGGGGTTACAAACGCGTTGATTATATTAAAGCGAATATCATTGCTCGCAATTTATTAGAGACAGTTTGGTCTGGTGTAGAAATGGATATTAACTTTCACCCAGATGCTGAAAGCTTTTTTCAAGCAAGACCCGAGTACGATAATTTAAGAAAGTGGTTAAAGTAATGCTTTCTAAATATAAAAAAGCCCTCATTTGAGGGCTTTTTCGTGTCAATTCTAAATATTAACCAAGGTAGGCTTTTAACATCCAAACAAGTTTCTCTTGTTCTTTAATGTAGTCGCCCATTAGCGATGCTGTACCTTCGTCATCTGCATCACCTGCTTGTGCAAGGATTTCACGCTGCATTTGAATAAGCGTGCTGTAACCTGCTAAAAGGTTTTCTACTGCAGCAGTACCTTCAGTAATATTTTTAGCTTCACTGATCTTGCTATCTTCGATGTACTCAGAGAATGCATGTACCGGTGTACCGCCTAACGTTAAAATACGCTCTGCAATCTCGTCTACTTTCTCAAGTAGTAAGTTATAAATTTCTTCAAACTTAAGGTGTAATTCAAAAAAGTTACGACCTTTAATATTCCAATGAAAGCCGCGTGCGTTCATGTATTGGATTTGGTAGCAGCTTAGTAAAGAGTTTAGTGAATTTACGATATCTTCACTTTTTGCGCTGTTTAAACCAATTGCATTTACCTGTGACATAGATTGCTCCTTAAAAAAACCGTTAAGTGTTTACTTGCTAGTGCTTGGTGTTAAGTATTAGCCATCTTGGCTAATCTGTAAAATGGTTTAATTCGAACACAGTGATAGGTTTTAGCTATCAAAGGTTGGTTTTGTCCATTTGTGCACTATCAACATAACTTTGAATTACTTTTATATAGACTTGGGGCAACTGAGCAAAAAATCTACCTTATTTTTCAAATATTCAAAAATTAGGCAGAAAGTATGATCTAAAACAAGGTTTGTACTCGCTGATAAATAGGCCGATTTAGAACTTGATTTAGGTCAAAAAAACAACGAACCATAAGCGCATAATGACTTTACCGCATTTAACCAGGAGAAGAAAAATGGACGGTAAAACAGTTAAAGAAAGCAAAGCTGAAATAGTTGTTGTAGTGATTGCATTACTTGCATTTGTTATCGGTTTGGTAGGTCATCTAGCTGGTGCTAGCTTCGCAAACTTTGATACCTTTGGCTATATTGCTGCACCTGTACCATTGATCTTAGGGATCATTGTTTTAATCTCATATAAAGTGGCTGCAAGTGCTGAAGATTAAAGTATCACTCACTTTGATTTATAAGCTTAATAATGTAATCCATCACTTGGCGTGAGTAGATCATACTGGTGTGACTCAAATGAAACACCTTATGTTCTGCCATGCCATTGAGTTTGGTTTCATCTATCAAAACTGTACCATCAGAGACACTGCCTTTAGCAATCAGTGGCATTAGCCCTATTGGTAAGTCACCAGCAATACTATAAAGCTTGGCATTAAACGGCCAATCGCCATTCTCTGATAATAAAAACTCCACGCTATTTTTTAACAGCATTTCAAAGCCCTTTTGCTGCATTTGCTTAGCAATATGACTGCCTTTATGCGGGGTGCCTAAGGTGATCACCTTTTCAACGTGGCGACTTTGAAGAGAATTGGCCTCTAAGTAAGCGCGAGCAACCAAGCCGCCCATAGAATGGCAAACTAAGGCGGTAGGTTTACCACCGATAAAGCGATCAATCTTATCGAAAATCGCCGCTCTATCGGGAGAGAGCGTGTTATAGGTCAAATTGAGTATTTTTAAACCTGACTTTTCAAGACGCGCGCACAATGGGCGCATCACGAAGCCCGACATATAAAGTCCGTGTAATACTACAACCTGCCTAATTGCCATCGCGTCCCTTACATTAATTGTTGCGGTTTAATTTCGATATTTGCTGTATCTGAGCTAACCCATACTTCACCATCTTGAATGGTAATAGTGAGCTTAATATTACGATCAGCTAAGTCGGCTAGAGCCTGAGTCGCGGCATAATCGAGACTAAAAATACTTAAGTTTTTAAAATCATACAACTTAGGTTGATGTTTTTGCCACCAAATCGCTTGGTTATTTTCGCCGTAGGTATATAAAACAACTTGCTTCGACTTATTGCAGGCTTTTTTCAAGCGTTTTTCGTCTGGTAGCCCAAGCTCAACCCATAACTCAATTTCTTCACTATAGTTAATATGCCAAAGCTCAGGCTCATCATCTGCGCATAAGCCTTTCGTAAACTCTAAGCCTTCACGAGCATTAAGTGCAAAAGCCAACAAGCGAATCATCAAACGTTGTTCGGTTTCTGATGGGTGTTGTGCCAGTGTTAAATTGAAATCTTGATAAATGTGGCGATCCATATCGCTTAACGATAATTGCGCTTTAATAATGGTTGATTTAAGAGCCATAACTGCTTACTTGAAAAAATTTGCGTCATTATAGCGCAATTCGTTGCCGAGCCAGTTAAAATACCGTGAAATTATCTTGTAGGAGTTAAAAATGGCCATCCAGTGGTTCCCGGGTCACATGAACAAAGCCCGAAACGAAATTAAAGAAATCATGCCACAGATGGATGTGATCATTGAGGTACTTGATGCCCGTATTCCTTATAGTAGTGAAAACCCAATGGTTACTGCGCTGCGTGGCGACAAGCCGGTGATCAAAATCATGAACAAGGCGGACTTGGCTGATCCTAAGTTAACGCAAGCTTGGAAAGACTACTTTGAGCAGCAAAGTGGTGTAAAAGCGATTGATTTTGGTAATGATAAAGCGGGTGAAGTACATCGTATTAATGAGCTTTGTAAAAAATTAGTGCCGCATAAAGTAGGCGCTGATAAACAAATTAAAGCCATGATCATGGGTATTCCAAACGTTGGTAAATCAACGCTTATTAATACCTTAGCTGGCCGTATCGTGGCAAAAACAGGTAATGAACCTGCGGTAACCAAAGCGCAGCAACGTATTAAGCTTGACGATGGCATTATGCTTTACGACACCCCGGGTATGTTATGGCCTAAAGTAGAGAACGAAAACTCTGGTTATCGTTTAGGGGCAACTGGCGCTATTCGTGATACCGCTATCGACTACGAAGAAGTGGCAAGTTACACCGCTGAATATTTATTGCAAGCATACCCAGAACTTTTAAAAAGCCGCTATAAAATTGATGAGCTACCAGAGTCTGACTGGGAGTTTGTTGAAATGGCAGGAAAAAAGCGTGGTTGTATCCGCGGTGGTAATCAAATCGATACTTACAAAATGTCTGAAATTCTTATTAACGAATTACGCGATGGCATTATTGGTCGTATTACCATGGAAACACCAGCTATGCGTGAAGAAGAAGAGCAAATGGTTGCTGAGCTTCGCGCTGCTGCAGAGGCGAAAAAAGCTGCTAAAGAAGAAGAGAAAAAACAACGCCGTGCACGTGCACGTAAGAACCGTCGATAAAGTTAACGCATTAACTTTTAGACATAAAAAAAGCCCTGCAAGGGCTTTTTTAGTTTCATATCTACCGTCACCGATATGAGCAATGTAGCAAGTAAAATAAGTAGGGTCGCTTATATGTCGCCAATATCAAGGGGCGTTGCCATTAGTAACATATAAGCTAAAGCTTTAACGTGGCGACACGTGTTTCAGGGTAGAGAAACAAATTTAATCTGAACAAGTCATCATACTTCGCTTGGCTTGTTGAGATTAATTATCAATTAGGTTTGCAATACTGTCAATACCTTTTTGAAAATAATTCTCATTTAGTTTGGCTTGCAGATTTGGTACGAATTTTAGACATAAAAAAAGCCCTGTAAGGGCTTTTTGAGTTTCATATCTACCGTCACCGATATGAGCAATGTAGCAAGTAAAATAGTAGGGCGATCACCTGTTGCCAATATCAAGGGGCGTTGCGATTAGCAACAGGCGATCTTAGCTTTATCGTGGGCCACACGTGTTTCAGGGTCGAGAAACAAATCAGTTTATTCCGAACAAGTCATAACACTTTATTGTCTTGTTGATAGTGATTATCAATTAGATTAACGTAGCTGTCAACACTCAATTGAAAATAATTCTCATTTCTTTGTGTTTGTTTTTTAAACTTCCGTAATACAATGCATTAGCACTAAAGTTAGGCTGTAAATTACGTGCAATAAAAACTATGCTGGGGCTATAACAATTAAAATAATCACATGCGATGTTCTCAATTTGGTCAATAAGCCTTCTTGCAATTGTATATCTGGCAATTTTATTTGCGGTTGCAGGCTGGGCTGATAAAAGAAAAGTATTGCCTTTTAAAGGCTTAACCTATGGTTTATCACTTGGGGTGTATTGCACCTCTTGGGCGTTTTTTGGTACCACAGCACAAGCTGCATACAACGGCTGGTGGTTGGCTCCGACCTATGCCGGTACTATTTTGCTATTCATTTTTGGCTGGCAAGTCTATTGCCGCATAGCACATATTTGTCGGCAGCAAAAAATAACCTCAATGGCAGATTTTATTGCGACTCGGTATGGTCAGTCGTCGAGTTTGTCTGGGCTCATTTCATTGATTTCAGTGATTGCCATTGTGCCCTATATCTCTTTACAGCTAAGTGCAACTGCGCAAAGTATCAACTTACTTACCGACCGCGCTGCCACACAAAGTCATGAAGTATGGGCCGATAGCACTTTTTATATCACGATTGTATTGGCACTGTTTGCTATTTTATTCGGCGCGAGGCGGTTAAAGCCCAGCGAACATAATCCAGGTTTGATAGCCAGTATTGCCTTCGAATCGGTGGTTAAGTTGTTGGCGTTTTTAGCGGTGGGTTTGTATGTGTGCTTTGCTCTATTCGACAGCCCAGTGGCACTGTTTGAAAAAGCGCATGACCTAAATATTGATCAGCAAGTGGCTGCAACGCAAAGTCCAACCTATGTGTATGTTGCTCATACTTTGCTTGGTATTTTGGCGACCTTATGTTTGCCAAGACAATTCCACATGAGCTTTATCGAAAAAAATAACGATAAAGAGCTGGCCTCGGCACGTTGGCTGTTTCCGATTTACCTATTACTTATTAACTTATTTATTCTACCGATTGCATACGCCGGATTAATTTACTTTCAAGGCCAAGAGGTCGGCTACGACACCTTTGTATTAGCTTTACCGATGGCGGCTGATGATGCTTTTGTGGCGTTATTAGCCTTTTTAGGCGGCTTTTCAGCGGCAACCAGTATGGTGATTGTGTCATCAATTGTGCTTTCAGTGATGATCACTAATGACTTTATTAACCAATTTATTTTACGCCGCTCGCAACTTACATCGAGTAGTCGCGGGCTTGATAAAAATAACCTATTACATGCGCGTAAAATCGTTATCGTATTGATTCTATTGCTTAGTTACTTCACTCACCGAGTGCTGGGCGAAAGTACAACCCTTGCCAATGTGGGTTTGATGTCGTTTACCTTAGTCGCGCAATTTTCGCCTGCCATGATCATAGGCTTATGGTGGCGACAAGCATCGTGTCGCGGTGCTCAATTGGGGATTTTAAGCGGCTTTATTATTTGGGGATACACACTTTTACTACCGAATATCGCCGGAGGTTTAGGAAGCGATAGCTTATGGCTTGTGAATGGACCGTGGGGAATAAGCTGGTTAGCGCCAACCGACTTATTCTCATTAGGCATGGAAAGCATTAGCCAAGCTTTATTGCTATCGCTAGGTGCGAATTGTTTAGTGTATTTCTTAGTACCGTTATTTAGTCGAGCAACCTTAGCTGAACGCTTGCAGAGCAATAAGTTTGTGTCGCAGCTTAGTGATTCGAAGGTAAGCAATCATCTACAGCCTTTGAGTTACCATGACCTAGGTGCGCTAATGCAGCGATTTGCCGAAAAAGAAGCGGCGCAGTCGTTGGTAAATCATTACTTTCCTGATGATAAAAGTAAGTGGAAGCGCCCTGCCAATGTTGAGTTAGAACTATTAGTTGAGCGCGAGATGTCTGCCGTGATCGGCGGCGCATCGGCGCGGCTTATTTTAGATGTAGCGAAAAATGAGCAGCGCCAGCCTCTAGAGCAGGTTGCCGAGTTTGTTGATGAAGCAAGCCAAGTACTTAAATTTAATCGTGACTTACTGCAATCAACAATCGAAAACATTCAACAAGGGATCAGTGTAGTTGATAGTGAGCTGCGCTTGGTAGCTTGGAACCAAGGCTACAAAAACATGTTCGCCTACCCAGATGATGCGCTTTACATAGGCCGCCCTGTTGCCGACATTATTCGTTTTAATGCCGAGCGCGGCTTATTTAGCGGCGAGAGCATGACCAGCGAAGTCGAAAAACGCTTAGCCTATTTACGCCAAGGCAGCGCTTATAAATACCAGCGCTCGCACAATGATGGCCGCGTGTTTGAAATGCAAGGTAACCCACTGCCAGGTGGCGGCTTTGTAACAACCTATACCGACATTACCGAGTTCGTAAAACAACAAAAAGCGTTAACCGAAGCAAATGTTAGCCTTGAAGAAAAAGTCGCAGCCCGCACCTTGGCATTGACTCAAGCAAACCAAGAGTTGTCGATGGCAAAGCAAGTGGCGGAGCAAGCAACGGTCAGTAAAACACGCTTTTTTGCTGCTGCCAGCCATGATTTACTGCAACCTTTCAATGCTGCGAGCTTGTTTTGTTCTTTAATGAATGAAAAAGCCCAAGATACCGAACTTAAAGAGCTGGCGATGAATATTAAGAATTCATTGGGCAGCGCCGAAGAGTTGTTATCGAGTATTTTAGAGTTAACCAAGCTCGATTCGGGCTCGTTTAAAGTACAAATGAGCGAGTTTGCAGCCAGCTCATTGGTTGAGCCACTGCGTAATGACTACGAAGCCCTTGCCCGCGAAAAAGGCTTAAAGTTTATTATTGAAACCTGCGATGTGCGCTTGCATACCGACAAAGCGCTGCTGCGACGAGTACTACGTAACCTTTTGAGTAATGCGATTCGTTATACCGAGCAAGGTGAAGTGCGCTTAAAAATGCAGTACGACGATGACCATGTATCCTTTATTGTTGAAGACACAGGGATTGGTATTGCATCGAGCGATCAACAAACTATTTTCCAAGAGTTTAAACAGCTTGGTGCAAAGCCAAGCGCCGAGGGGTTAGGTTTAGGGTTGGCAATCACTAAACGTATATGTGACTTACTTAAAATACCCCTAGTGATGGGGTCTGAGCTTGGTAAAGGCACGCAATTTACCCTAACTCTGCCTTGTAGAGTGAGTGCTGCGGCAGCGCAAACGAAAGGTGCTGAGGCATCACAAGAAACAGAGCTGGGGCAATTGCGTATTTGGTTGCTTGATAACGACCGCAACGTGTTAGAGGCATTAAAGCAGCTACTCGAAAATTGGGGCTGTGAAATTTCAACAGCCACTAACTTAGCGGAGCTTGAGCAGTTAAAGGCAAGCCAAGCCCTGCCGCAATTGTTGATCATTGATTATCAGCTTGATGATGGGGTAACAGGCCTTGAAGTGATTGAACAAGCGGCATTAACACGCTTACCTGCCATCGTTAATACCGCGAATCATGATGAAGGCATACGCGAGTTAGTGCTAGATGCGGGCTACCCATTACTTTATAAGCCTCTGAAAGCGCCCGCCTTAAAGCGCATGATTAAGCGACTGACTTAATCTGCGTTTTGCTCAGTTGTTGGGGTATTGGCTTTAATTAAGCGCTCTACCTCAGCGACAAACTTCTTATCTAAGTCATCTTCATGGCTCAAAAATAACAGCATTTCATCACCATTGTGGTCAATGACCGTTACAGTGGTGGTTAGTAGGGCGCTTTTAGCATAATCAACGTTGATCTCTTTAATGTCACTAAAGCGGCGCTGATCTTTTTCGAGCACACCTTGCTCATTTTCCCAGTAACTAAAAATAGTGTTTTCTGTGATGCCGTTTCCATCAGTTTTAAAATCGATAAATGCGTCACTATAAAAATAATGTACACTCTCGTTGGCAGGGATAATTTCTTTTCTTTTTAAAAAGTTAACTTGATAAGACCAAAGCTTGTCACCGGTTACTATGGTTGAACTTGGCAACAAATATAGCTCATAAATTAAGCCATAAAATAACCAAGGCAACATGAGTATCGAAATGATAACCTGCCTCGCTCGCCACTGAGAGTGGTACTCAAGAGCCTGCTGTGGTTGCTTGAGGTTTTGAATGTAATTAACCAGAGGCAACCATAGAATAGGTGTAACTAAAAACAGCCAAGTACCATATTCCCAGTTATAGCTTACGACTTCAGAAATGATAATCGCCAGCCATAACACGAACCCAACCGCAACGGGCATGATCTTATTTTTGCCAAAGGTTTGCTCGCTGTGCTTGCAAAGCTCAAGTAACAACGGAATAAAAAACAGCGGTGCAAATATCCCTCGAGCAATCGGCATAATATGGCTTTGTTGTTGCTCTTTTATCGCTTTCCAGTTGCGATAGCTCCAGTAGTGAATGAATATTCCTAAGCTTAATAAGCTGTAAATAACAAACTTACTGTTACTGACAGGGTAGAACTGTTGCTCAGCAAAAACTGGGCGGTTACTTGCTTCTATACGCCAAGCCGCGATGAAAAAGATGATTGCCGCCAAGTAACTTAAAATAAAAACGCTATACCAGTTGGTTTCGTCATCCGCTGGTGTGGTTGTGGCGCTATTTGTGCCGTATTTAATGATGCCGTAATGGGTCGCGTTATTGAGTTTTTTACGCTCGCTTAGGTAAAGGTCTATTTGATCGGCTGGAATATGATCCTGCTTAGCACTGTAATCAAAGTATAAGGTCAACACCGAGTCTTTAAATGTCACGCGTTTTTCGAGATGAAAAAATGGGTTGTCGACTGTGACCTGCTCATCATTAAACTGCCAATTAGTATCCGTAAACGTAACCTTTATGGTTGTTTCGATATTATTTGGGTAACGAAACCATATTGGTGCATTGTTACGTTCTCGCTGTTCCGGCTTATAAACTGAGTTTTGAATTTCACTAGCGTAAAAGTCGTTTTGAAAATCATTACCCTTAGGTCGCCAAAAGTTATCAATAGTATAGTGCTCATTGGTAATTAGCTGACCGGTGTCTTCTGGAGATTCAACCAGCATAGGTTTGACTGTTTTTAAGCCCTTGTAGGTATCTTGATAATATTCGCGGTAATCATCTTCTATGCTTTTTAAGCTGTTTTCAGCGATTGAGCTGCGGCGGTTAATTGCTTCAAAGTCGCCGTATTTATATTGAGTTGAGAAACTAACTGGCTCATCAATACCTTCTGGGATCTGATAACTATCAAAAACCTGTATGCGTTTTAGGGCAGGCTCTGTGAACATATCTGTAAAGCCTGTCTCACCTTGCTTTATGATTAACGCTACATCATAGTTCGGTTGAGCTAAATGTGCTAAATCGCCGCGCTGGTACGAAATGGTCGGATCAAGCCAATAGCGCTTACCTTGGTGCTCTAAGGTGACAATCACATGGTCAAACAAGCTAGGAGAGACCGGTAAGCTGGCAGTACGTTTTCTGTCTTCGGTGTTAACTAAAGCTGGATGAGCCTCTACGCCGAGCGCTTTAAGTAAAGAAATGAGCAAGACGGTTTTGTCTTTACAGTCGCCATAGCGCAGTGCCAAGGTTTCTGATGCAGGAGTAGGCTGGTGCGAGTTAGTGCCCATTTCTAGGCCTAAATAACGTACTTCGTCTTGGCTAAAGCGCAGGGCAGCCACAATTTGAGACTCTAAGTCGGCATGTTGAAACTTAATTTGACGAGCAATTGTTTTAATAGCAGGGCTTACTTCGATGGCCGATTGGTATAAAGGTAACGACCAATTGACTACCTCTTGCCAATTATTTACTTCAGAGAAATACACTTCCTTGTAAGGTGAATACCAATGCGGTACTTCGCTTGCAGAGCTAAGGGTCGGCTCATTGTGTTGGCTAATTTGGTAGTCAAAACCCGTATCGAGCTTGGTTTTAGTAACTGGTGACTCGCCATTCATAAAGTTGATATATAAGGGCGAAGGCTTTTGCCACTTTACCCGCATAAATTGCTGCACTATCGGCACCGACCAGTTCAGTGTGCGCATGGTGCTGAAGTGTTGATAAACCGGATTACTCCCCGAAATCGTATAGCTGTAATCTAAAATATCCATGACCCGCATATCATCAATAATGACATTTAGGCTTAAGGTGCCATTGTATATACGACTTGCTAAGTCAGTCTCGCGCTGTAACACCTGAAGCTCGGCACTATTTAGTTTATCTATATATTGGCCGTCACGAATAATGCCTAAACTATTGAGCGTAAGAGATTGATAATTTGGGTCAAAATCAATATTCAGCTGGCTTATATAATCAACCCCAGACTGATTGACCGCCTGCATTACAGTACGATTAAAGCGTTGCTGTGGGGCTTGCTCAGATACCTGAAGCTGAGTGTCGAGCATCAGGTAGAAAGTCCCGTCTCGTATTTGGTCTCGAGGAATCTCTGGGGTAAGTAACTCATGGTGTTTTACCCAGTTAGCTGCAGGCGCAACCTGATAGTCTTCAGCGGCTGCAAAGCAGCTCACAAAGAATAAAAAAACAGCGAGTACCTTAAGTTGTAAGTGCATCCATTTCATTGTTATTTTCTAATTACGTTTAGTTTTATATGACAAATTACTGAATTTCACGGCATGAGCCAAATAAAAATTAAATATTTATAGGTAGGTCTCGTAGGAAGTGGTGAGTTTAAGCGGCTCATAGCGAGCCGCTTTAGGTTTATAT
>NZ_JAKEVM010000002.1:127728-129060 GCF_022398475.1 Pseudoalteromonas shioyasakiensis
CTCGTAGGAAGTGGTTAGTTTAAGCGGCTCATAGCGAGCCGCTTTAGGTTTATATTATTTATCTTCAGACTCTTTAGCTGGTAAGTCTTTTATTTCAACGCGAGTATTTGCTTCATAGTATTTTTGCGTGATTTTTTGCAAAATCTCGCGGCGTAACGGGCTTACATGGCCGACTTCTTTGGTTAAGTTTTTACCATAAGCAACAAAGTTAGTATCAAAGCCATCTGCTACTATACTCGGATCGGCGACAGTCGCGTTACCTCCACCATATTCAACATCGGTACCTAGAATGTCGGTAATGTCGTAGTTATCGATACTAAAAGAGAGGTTTTTTACAACTTGGTCTTTATCTGGCTCTTGAATTACTAACGATTGAAGGTGGTCAGCCAAATCTTCTTCAAAGTTAGGAAAATAGTTTTTCTTTTCAAGGTATAAAGAAGAAACACGAGTGCTATGGTTACCTATCACACTACCGCGGTTTGAATTAACAAATTGCACTGCATTGGTGGTTAGGGCTGCAAACACATTTTTTGCTGTATATGGGTGGTCAAGCAAATTTGGGCTGCCAATGTAGCCACGGTAGTAGCCATATATTAATAGCGGGTCATTGTTAAATAGCGGTGCAACAATGTTGTACTCAATGTCGTTTAATGAATACTGGTTACCGTTAAAGTTAAAGCGTGGCTTATCAAAAAAACTTGGCTCTTCATTTAATAACTTGGTCAGGTTCTTAACAGGGTACTGCTGCACTAACTCATTGAGTACCGTCACGTTATAAAGATTGAGCCAGTAAGCGAGTAACTCTGATTTTGGTAAGTTACTTAAATTAATTTTGTTTGGCAGGTCGGCCATATTTTCTTGCACTATTTGCAAGTCTTGCTTCATCTGAGGATTCTTTTTGTACGAATCATAATAAAAGCGGTTTGCTTCTGTTGCAGTCGACGGTTTTGGGTTCGACGACAACCGGGTGCCAATTTTGGTTGTGTTTTGTGAAATGCGATAGCGGTCTGACATACCTAAATCAATCACCGAGGCATTTAATATTTGCCCGTAGTCAGTGTACTCAAGGGTGATATTTGATTTTTCATCGTACTGATGAAATTGGCTAAATTTTTCTTGGTTTATGGCTGTCGTTGCTGTTTTATTAATAGGAGCCGTTGAATTACAGGCTGTAACTAGAATAAGTGATGTTGCTAATACGATGGGTTTTATAGCGTTTTTCATTTTTATGACCTTCCGTAGTTTAAAAAATAAACATAGCGTGGTTTTTCTGAAAGCGCAACAATCTGTTGTTTTTGTGAATTTTATTAAAAAATAAGCGTATAGTAGAAG
>NZ_JAKEVM010000020.1 GCF_022398475.1 Pseudoalteromonas shioyasakiensis
ATATTAATTTCTATTACTTCACAGAGTTAAACCTATGAAAAAATAACCTCTAACTAGACACCCAATTTAATATTTCTCACTTCTCATAATTATGACTAAACTTAAATTGTTCAACTCATGGAGGAGAAGAGCATGGCAACCCCACGTAGAAACTTGATTAGCGTTTCAAACACGCCTTATTACCATTGTATTTCACGCTGCGTTCGTCGCGCTTATTTGTGCGGAAAAGATCCACTAACGGGTCGTTCATATGAACATAGGCGCGATTGGGTTGAAAAGAAACTACTTCAACTTGGGCGAATATTTTGTATTGATATTTGCGCCTACGCTGTAATGAGTAATCACACTCATCTGGTTCTTCACATTGATATAGCAAAAGCTAAGCGTCTAAATAATAAAGCGATTCTTATTAGATGGCACAAATTATTCAAAAGTACATTCCTTTGCCAACGATTCTTAAATGGCGAATTGCTAACACAAACCGAGCTCGCTGCGGTTAATACCAGAATAAATATATATCGTGAGAGGCTCAGCAGCATTAGTTGGTTTATGCGCGTGCTTAATGAAAGTATTGCACGAAAAGCGAATCAAGAAGATGAATGCAAAGGACGGTTTTGGGAAGGTCGCTTTAAATCACAAGCTTTACTTGATGAAGCAGCACTTGCCGCTTGCCTCGCTTATGTAGATTTAAATCCTGTTAGAGCAAAAGCGGCTGATTTACCCGAGCAATCTGACTACACCAGTATTAAATCTAGAATTAATGCAGCTCAAAAGAATAAGCAACCGAAATCACTTATGCGCTTTGCAGGTAAACCACGAAAACATATGCCTAAGGGACTACCATTTGAGCTCAAGACATATCTGCAACTTGTAGATTGGACAGGCCGTTCAATACGAGAAAATAAGCCTGGGAAAATCACAGAAAATGCGTTACCAATACTTGAAAGACTAAATATTTGTACTGACAACTGGCTCACACTCACCACTTCCTTTACCCGCTCATTTAAAAATACTGCAGGTAAAGAACAAGCAATCACAGCTTATACAAATCATATGAAACGAAAACGAAGAAGCTCTATTAGCACTAGTCGCGCACTATTTTCCTAAGCCGAAGCTCGAAAATGTTTAAAGTAGCCTTACCCTTGGGCTAAGCTTGCCCAAAGTCAGGTACTGTTCAGGCAATGCCCTACAAAATCTTGTAAACATAACATTTTGATGTATAGATTAATTTAGTTAATTAATTTTGAGCGACTAAACTAGTTGCTCTTAGAGTTAGCTATTAAAAACTCCTACTATAGTGGGTGTCTTAATAGTTTTTATAACCTGTACCTGACTAACAGTGTCTCCTTCAAATCAATCATGTACATAAAAACGAAGTTCACATTTTTAATGTGTGTGTCTAATTAACTCTAAAGTGGATGTCTCGATAACTTAAAAAAACATACTTAAAGTTAAGTTTAATTAATACAGAATAAAAAAGAGTTCTAAAGAAAGGTTTAAAATGGAATTTAAATGAAGAAAGTCACCCAAAGGAGATTTTGGGTGGCAGTCTTACCAGCCGCATCTCGGCACACACGTCACACGCTGTGGCTGCTCCCTTCCGGGCCTGACCAGGTTCACCTGCTAGTGTTGCGAGAGGACCAATAAGACTACCATTGAGGGCCTTGTTTGGCGCGGGAGGGATTATCTCTACTTTTAGCCTGTTATTCAAGGGATATTCGAAAAAGAAAGTGCGATTGCATACTTGGTATACAATCGCACTGTCATTAAGGGGGTTATCGCTTACTTTTCAAGTTCAGCTTTGATGTTGCGCAGTGCTGCTTTCACTTTTTTCATATTTTCTGGGCCCATACGCAGTAATTGTTTTTGCGCATCAGGTAGGTTTTCCCACTCAGAGTAAGCATATTGATACGTAACTGAGTTGCGAACAAGTGGCATATCACCTTTTGGCTCTGGCGTATCAAGTAGTACGTCAATAGCCTCTTCTAGCGTGCCTGTGAATGCATCACCTTCGTAGCCAATTTCTGCATAAGCTTCGTTGATAAGTGGTTTGTATTCATCATACATACGAATTACTTGGGCCGCGCTCAGGCTGGTAAATAGTTTTACGTATGGCGTGTAGCGCTCATAACTATTTGGGTCGATTGTTAAAATGTCGCCCTCAATAACTTTAAATGACTCTTTAGGGCGCTCTACAGGTGCATGGCTTAATGCCACTTTACCTTTGGCGATGTTATCAACATACACAACACCACGGCGAATAAGATCGTCGGTCACCATTAAGCTCATCACTTGGTCAGTTAGTAACTCATCCATACGGGCAACAACCACTTCATCGCTTTCATTTAACGTTGGTAATGGTTCAACTTCTGGAACTGGCTCTGGAGTGCGCTCTGGAGCAGTGTCCACTACAACTGGTTCTGGCTCAGGCTCTGTCACTTCAGGCTCTGGTTCAGGCTCTTGGTACTCAACAACTGGCGCTTCTTCTGCAACAATATCTTCAACAACTTGCACTGGTTTATCTTCAGGCTTCAATAAAATAAACGCTGCCACACCAGCAACAAGAATAAGCACAACCACCGCGAAAATCAGGTTGTTATTTGATGAACCCTTTTGTACTTCAGGCTCTGACGAATGCTCTGACATAGACACTCCCTTAAAAATAAAACAGATAAAAATACGAAAAAACCATTTAGCCTTGAGCTAATCTTTGCTTCTTCTAGCTTAAAGACTTACAGTTGATAAATAAAGTAAAGACGCACAACTATTTAAATGCAACCATGAGCAGTAAGTTAAAAAAAACACAGCACTCTAAAATCGCTTTATTACTAACAGGTGGTGGCGCGCGAGCGGCTTATCAAGTTGGTGTGCTTAAAGCGATTACGCAAAGCATGCCTCGCACAGCACCGCTGCCCTTTACTATTATTAATGGGACATCAGCTGGCGCAATTAATTCCGCTGCATTAGCATGTTATGCATCGTGTGCGCATTTAGCATGCAAAAAACTTGAATGGGTGTGGAAGAATTTTTCGACTTCTCAGGTTTATAAAAGCGACTTTTTAAGTGTGTTTTTGCATATTACTCGCAACATGCTTACGAGTTTTCAATCTGAACATATTAATCACCCACCTGCGAGCTTGCTAAATAATAAGCCTCTTAGAAAGTTACTACACGAAATACTCGATTTATCGCGTATCGAACGAAATCTACATAAAAACTACCTAGATGCAGTATCGATTACCGCTTCGAGCTATACCACGGGTGACTCTGTGGCCTTTTTTCAGTCACTTACACAAAAGCCGTGGCGCAGAGCAAAGCGTGAGGGGCAAGCAACCCGCATTAATGTTGAGCACTTAATGGCATCGAGCGCTATTCCCATGGTGTTCCCGAGCGTGAATGTTTATAACCACTATTTTGGCGATGGCTCTATTCACCAACTTTCACCACTGAGTCCGTCGGTTCACTTAGGTGCTGAAAAAATCTTTATCATTGGTGTGGATGAGCCAAAAGAATTGCATCCGCCGGGTTATCAGCCTCATTACCCAGGCCTTTCTAATATTGCAGGTCACTTACTCGATAGCGTATTTACCGACACCCTACAGTCTGATTTAGAGCGTTTACAGCGTATCAATCGCACGCTGAGCCTGTTACCTGCCCGCGACAAACACCAAGAGTTAAAACAAATCGAAACATGCGTGATCAACCCATCGCAAAACTTTAATGCAATCGCAGCTCAGTTTTATGATGACATGCCTATGGCAATCAAACTGTTACTACGCATGATAGGCGTGAAGAAACGTTCGCAATCGAGTTTAACGAGCTACTTACTGTTTGAAAAACGTTATACCCAAAAGCTCATTGAAATTGGCTACCAAGATGGCCTTAAAAAGCTACCTGAAATTCGTAAATTCTTAGAGCTGGAGTAGCTAAAAGCTACTCCATACCATCGAGTAAAAACCTTTCTACCCGCTCTACTCGGCGAGGCTTGCCTTGTAACACTAAAATATCGCCTGCCAATAAAATAGTTTGTGATGAAGGTGCGTCAATTTCTCGGTCTTGTCGGCGCAGTGCTCTAACCGACACACGGCGCTGCTCAAGTTTAAGCTCACTAATTTTCTGATTAACCGCATAAGCGTGTTCTGGCAGAGCTATAACATGTAAATACTCAAGCCTATCTGAACTTGCCTCTTCGCCATCGAGTTTATCGCCAGTGAAAAAGCCATTTAAGAACTTATAACGATTACGCCGCTCTTTACTTACTCGGCGTATGATCCGTGTCATCGGCACGCCAGACATATACAGCACATGCGAAACCAGCATCAAACTTGCTTCGAGTGTTTCAGGCACCACCTCAGTAACACCAAGCTCTTTAAGCGTTTCCATTTCGGTATCATCTCGCATCCGTACCAGTATTTTCACGTCAGGGGCTATCTGCTTGATGGCATCAACAACAATCTGTGTTTGCTCAAAATCAGTAAAAGTAATAATGACTAGCCTTGCCCGCTCTACACCCGCTGATTTTAAAATATCTTTTTGATTTACATGGCCAAAAATAACTGGCTCGCCAGCCGCTTTTGCTTCTTGCAATAAGATGGGGTTGCTTTCAACCGCGACGTATTCAATAGCTTCTGGTTTTAAAAAGCGTGCTACGGTTTGCCCCACACGAGAAAAGCCACAAATCACAATATGATTTTGATACAAGGGGCTACTTGTCGCAGGCTGCTGCCAATACTGCCCTGCATGGCTTAAAAGGCCAAGTTTTTTAAGAATAAGCGGTGTTTTTTCAATAAGGTAAGGCGTTAGCGCCATTGAAAGTACGCCAACTGCTATTAAAAACGAAGCTTGCTCTGAGCTTATCAGCAAATGCTGCGAAGCAAGTGCAATTAACACAAAGCCAAATTCTCCCATTTGCCAAAGCATAATACCCGCCGATACCGCATCTTGCTTACGCTCCCCCATCACTTGCGCAGAAATTGCGAGAACTGCTATTTTAAATAGCAATAAACCAATTAATACAGCGATGATCCAGTACCAACTATGAAGTACATAAAGCACATCTAACTGCATACCGACGGTCACAAAGAATAGCCCCATCAAAATATCGCGAAACGGTCTAATATCGGCTTCTAGTTGGTGACGATAATGGCTTTCTCCTAACATCATGCCGGCTAAAAAGGCGCCTAACGCCATCGATAAACCAAATAGGTAAGTCAGGCCTGCGGCAAACAAGGCAACCAATAAAGTCGTTAGCATAAATAGCTCATCGGTTCTTACCAGCGCTATTTCGCTAAACACTTTAGGCAAAATCCATTTACCTATGCCGAACAATAAAATACACACTAAAGCGCCTTTAGTGAGTGCAAAAGCCAATGCTCCAGCAATTTCTTCAGAGCCACTTTGAGCCAGTAGAGGGTAAACAATTAGTAGAGGGACAACAGCAATATCTTGAAATAGCAACACCCCTATTGCCAACTGGCCGCGGCGCTGGTTTAAATCTCCAGACTCTTTAAGTAACTTAACCACTACCGCCGTTGAAGATAGCGCCATTAAACTGGCGATGGTAAAACTATTTAAAAGGCTGTGCTCTAACAGCAGTAAAATCAGCATAAATACAATACTGGTCACCACGACCTGTAAGGAGCCAAGGCCAAAAACAATATTTCGCATTGCCATTAAACGCGGCAACGAAAACTCAAGCCCTAAGCTAAACAGTAAAAATACAATGCCAAGTTCGGCAACAAAGTGCATTTCGTGGCTTTGCGCCATCCAGCCAATACCATGACTCCCCGCCAACACGCCGGTGGCAAGATAAGCAAGAATAGGTGGTAAACCAATTCGTTTGAAGAACCAAACAAATAATACGGCAGCGACGAGCAAGCCAAACACTTGAATCAGCACATTTTGCAAGCAATAAACTCCCTTCTACTTGATGATAAAGCTGTACCCTACCTTAAATATAGCAACCATCTGTTTTTCAGCCAGTTTAAAAATGTGGCACAAATCTCGCTAAGTATGAGTATCTAAACACTCCGGGGGGAGAATTATCATGGAAAATGTCCATATTTTGACGCAGCGGGTGTCTGCGCGAGGCGAGTTTCTGCCGTTTTCGGCAGAGCATTACCGAATAAATGAAACAAATAGTCCACACGATTTGGTCGCAAGATTACAAACTACGTTATCAATCGAAGAAATTTTGACAATTTTTGCCGAACACGCAAAACAACTGATCAATTTATCTGGATTACAGTTCCAATCTGCACTCGGAGTGTCACAAAGTGCTGGCAGCGATACCAGTCAAACACCGTACTCTTTTGATTTAGATATCGAAAGTGAACGCTTAGGGCAGTTAATTTATTTTAGCCAGTTCCCTATGGGTAAAGCGATTGAAGCAAAATTAAAACAGCTTCATACAGCACTTGTTTACCCATTACGTAATGCGCTTATGTATACCCGCGTATTACGTTTAGCGACTAAAGATGCGCTAACAGGCTTAAACAACCGTAGTCAATTTAATGACAGCTTGGCACAAAAGCTAGAACGTTGCCGCCGTCAGCATCGTCCATTTAGTTTAATGCTTCTTGATTTAGATAACTTTAAACAAGTTAACGATAACTTTGGTCATAAAATTGGCGATGATGTACTGCAAGAATTTGCTAATGTATTACGCACTAGCGTGCGTGGCACTGACTCAATTTTCCGCTTTGGTGGAGATGAATTTGCATTATTAATCGACGACCCTGAATTCACCACTAATAAGGTAATTGCTGATCGTATTATGAGTTTGGTTGCTAGCTCAGGGTTGATGGCTCAATATGATGTAACATCAAGCATTGGTTATACACTCGCCAATAACCAAGACTGCGAAAACGAAGTGTTTGCCCGTGCTGACAAAGGTCTTTACAAGGCAAAAGCTGCAGGAAGAAACTGCGCAAGAGCTTACTAATTGAGTAAAAGCCTAGCATCCCCCGCTAGGCTTTTTTGTTTATAAATTTATAACCAAGTAATACTAACCAAAAACCAGCGAAGAAGCCGCTTAATAAGTAAAGCAAGGCAGCCATGGTGGTAAGGGGCGATACCATCACTAAAGCCAACGGCGTAAGTACGCCCAGAATAAAGAAAATACCGCCTTTGCCTGACCAGTAACCTAACAGCAATAATGAGCAAACTAAGCCGCCAGCTAGTGCATAAAAAAGTGTATTTATTGTCAGCTCTGCATAAGCAAAACCGGCAACTACAGCTACTAGCACCGACAACGCAAAGCCAAGTGGTGCCTTATTAACTAGTGATAAACCAACATGTGGTTGTTCACTCATAGAGTGTCTCCCATAGAATTCCATCTTCAACACTGTGCTGCTCACTAATAAAGTAGCCAACTACTTGCACAAGTTGATCGTTATAAAAAATTAGTGGTGTCTGCGCACGTAACCAAGGAGCTACTTTGGCATCTTTAAACCAATGCTTTAAAGTATTTGAGCCGGGTTTATGCAAAGGCTTTATACGCGCTTGTGGCTTATTAAATTCAACCCTTACTTGCTCATCCGGCTTTGGTTGTCTAATACCCTTACCCGCTTTCACTATTAGTTTTCGGCCACCAATCAGTTCAACGCTTTGCAAAGCAATATCCATCGCCTCAGGTATTGCCTGCTCTTTCACAAAGTACCAATGTTGCTGATGCCGACGAACATCGCCGCTTTGCAAACAAATTTTTAACTGGGCATCAGTTTTTGCCGTTAAACCTTGCTCAATAATTTGCTGTAGCTGATTCTCTGAAGGTAGTTGATGGGTAAACTGATTCAGCCACGCACGTACAAGGTTTGCTTGTCTGGGCTTACTAAACCCCGCAATTGCATCGCAGCTTAAACCACCCTGTGAATTTTGGCAGTTTGTAAGGTCGCTTTGAGTATATTCATCGAGCAGTGATTGCTGCTTTTGTAACAGCCGAATACTGCGCGCTGCACTTTTTTCAAACCCTTGAAAACGCTCCGTTAAAATGGGCAGAACCTGATGACGTAAAAAATTGCGGTCAAAGCGCTCATCAACATTTGAATCATCGGTGATATGGGTAATAGCAAATTCACTGGCAAATTGTTCAATTTGCTCACGAGTGATATTAATCAGCGGTCTAAAACATACACGCCCAGACGCTAACAATCGCGTTTGTGGCATCGATGCTAAACCCTGCAAGCCAGAACCACGCTTTAGACGAAGTAAGAAGGTCTCAAGTTGATCATTTAAGTGCTGACCAAGCAGTATTACACTACCTGGTATACAGTTTTCGTCTAGTGCTTGGTAACGAGCCTCTCTTGCTTGTGCCTCAAGTGATGTACGCGAGCGCTCATAAATTTCAACGTGCACCGCTTTAAATGCGACATCGAGCTCTTCACACAGCGATTGGCAAAACCCCTGCCACTTATCAGCATACTTGCTCAAACCATGATTAACATACACAGCTTCAATTTTAAGTTCTGAGTGCTGCTGTTGAGCTTGTTTTATTAAATGTAACAATACAACCGAATCAACACCGCCAGATAAGGCAACGCTAAAGCTACTTTGCTGAGCGTTCAGTAAAGGCTGCAATTGTGCTAAAAAATGGTGGTATAGATCTGATGTTTGCATTTAAAACCAATGAGTATACAAGCGTCTTTGTTATCGGCATTATAAAACAAAAAAAGCCGCAAAAGCGGCTTTTTTCAATTTTAAGCTGTGTTTAGCAATAGCCAAACGACATTAAACGTTTGTAACGCTGATCAAGCATTTCATCTAGTGAAAGGCCTTGTAAGTCAGCTAGATCACGCTTAAGTTGGTTTTTAAGGTTACGCGCCATCGCATCGTAATTACGATGTGCGCCACCAAGTGGCTCATCAATTACGTTGTTGATTAAATCAAGCTCTTTAACACGTGCAGCTGTTACACCCATGGCTTCTGCTGCTAATGGTGCCTTGTCTGCGCTTTTCCATAAGATTGATGCACAACCTTCTGGCGAAATTACAGAGTAAGTGCTGTATTGCAACATGTTAACGCGGTCGCCCACACCAATTGCTAATGCACCACCAGAACCACCTTCACCGATAACAGTACAGATAGTTGGTACTTTTAACGCAGCCATCACTTTAAGGTTACGCGCAATAGCTTCACTTTGACCACGCTCTTCAGCGCCAACACCTGGGTATGCACCTGGAGTGTCGATAAATGTCATGATTGGCATTTTGAAACGCTCAGCCATTTCCATTAAGCGTAATGCTTTACGGTAACCTTCTGGCTTTGGCATACCAAAGTTGCGTTTAATTTTTTCAGCCGTGTCACGCCCTTTTTGTTGGCCAATAACCATCACTGGTTGACCTTCAAAACGTGCAACACCACCTAAAATAGCTGGATCGTTAGCAAAAGTACGGTCGCCTGCTAGTTCGTCAAATTCCGTGAAAATGCGCTCGATGTAATCACGAGTATAAGGACGCAACGGATGACGGGCTAACTGAGAAACCTGCCAAGCACCTAATTCAGAGAAAATTTTCTCTTTCATTTCAGCACTTTTCTCTTTTAATCGACTGACTTCCTCTTCTAATCCAAGGTCTAATTCGCCAGCGCGGCTTACATTTTGTAATTCTTCAATTTTTGCTTCTAATTCTGCGATTGGAAGCTCAAAATCAAGATAATTGAGGCTCATGCTCTAAACTACCTAATTAATTAAATTCTAGTTCTACATCTTGCGCCGCCATCAGCGATAACTTATGAAGCAAGTCATCACTCGGCGTAACACACCATTCGGTTCCTAAGGTAATCTCAGCCAACGCATCCGGACGTTGATAGAATACTTTAATAGGACAAGTACCAAACTTATAAGGTTCCAGTACTTTTTGTAAATTATCGAAGAAGTTCGCCTCGATCTGCACCATATTCAAGGTCATTTTAATCGCTTTTATACGTTTTTCTCGCGCCTCAGCGATGGTGCATATGTCTCTAGCGGTCATTGTAATGCCACCAGAGAAGTTATCAAAGCTGACCTGTCCAGATATTACCAAGATATTGTTTACTTGCAGCAAATCTTGGTACATTTCAAACTGTTCTGGGAATAAGCGTACATCAATACGGGCACTCTTGTCATCTAAAGTTACAAGACCCCATCGATTTCCCTTTTTGTTTATCAAGGTACGGGCAGAAATCACTAAGCCTGCAGCCGTTGACTGCACATCGCGGTTAGTGGGTTGTAAATCGACCAGCCTTCCTGATGTATAATGCTTTAACTCTTTACGATACTGATTAATTGGGTGGCCAGTTAAATACAGACCTAAAGTTTCTTTCTCACCATCTAGCCACTCATTGTCGGTTAAATCTGTGGCTTTGATAAATGCTTGTTCAACTTCATCTGGCTCTGTGGCAAGTAATCCAAATAAATCTGCCTGCCCTAATGACTCAGCCTTATGATGCTGATCGGCCGCTCGCATAGCATCTTTTAAGCTTGCTAATAAGGTTGCACGGCCAGGTTGGGTTTTATCTGGGCCAAGTTGATCGAGCGCTCCGGCATAAATGAGCTTTTCAACAACTCGCTTGTTTAAACGCTTTAAGTCAACACGGGCACAAAAATCAAATAAGTCCTTAAACGGGCCACCTTCGCTACGGGCTTCTAAAATAGCTTCAACAGGCGCCTCACCAACCCCTTTAATGGCACCGATACCGTAAACAATTTCACCTTGTAGATTAACCGTAAACTTGTACTCACCGGCATTTACATCTGGCGGTAACAAGGTCAGTTTCATGTTTTCACATTCATCTACCAAGGTAACAATTTTATCGGTGTTATCCATATCCGCCGACATTACCGCAGCCATAAACTCTGCTGGGTAGTGGGTTTTCATCCACAACGTTTGGTACGATACTAAGGCATAAGCAGCTGAGTGAGATTTGTTAAAACCATAACCTGCGAACTTCTCTACCAAGTCGAAGATTTTCATTGCAAGTTCGCCGTCAACTCCGTTATTAACAGCTCCTTCTTCGAAGGTTGAACGTTGCTTTGCCATCTCCTCTGGTTTTTTCTTACCCATCGCACGACGCAGCATGTCAGCGCCACCTAGCGTATAACCAGCCAGTACCTGCGCAATCTGCATTACCTGTTCTTGATAAAGAATGATACCGTAGGTCGGTTCTAGAATGGGTATCAAGCTATCGTGTTGCCACTGCACATCTGGGTAAGATAGCTCTTCGCGGCCATGCTTACGGTCGATAAAGTTATCTACCATGCCTGATTGCAATGGACCAGGGCGGAATAGTGCTACCAGTGCGATCATATCTTCGAAGCAGTCGGGCTTTAGACGACGAATAAGGTCTTTCATACCACGAGATTCTAACTGGAATACCGCGGTGGTTTCGGCGCGTAGCAATAACTCAATACTTGGCTTATCATCAAGTGGAATAGCGTTGATATCAACCGGCTCTTTACCCTCTCGGGCTAAGCGCTCGTTAGTCATATCAATTGCCCACTGCAAGATGGTAAGTGTTCTTAAACCTAAGAAGTCGAATTTAACTAAACCCGCCGTCTCAACGTCGTTTTTATCAAATTGCGTTACCGGGAATTTACCCTCATCATCACAATAAAGAGCAGCAAAGTCAGTGATAGTGGTTGGTGATATTACAACACCACCAGCGTGCTTACCGGCGTTACGTGTACAGCCTTCAAGGATGCGACACATATCAATAAGCTCTTTAACCTCTTCATCACCGTCGTAGGCTTCTTGTAAACGCGGCTCAACATCAAACGCTTTAGCCAAGGTCATGCCCGGATCGCCCGGTACTAGTTTAGAAATACGATCAACAAAGCCGTAAGGGTGACCAAGTACACGGCCTACGTCACGGATAACCGCTTTTGCAGCCATGGTACCAAAGGTAATGATCTGAGATACCGCGTCACGACCATAAAGTGCCGCTACGTGATCAATTACCTCATCACGCCTATCCATACAGAAATCGACGTCGAAATCGGGCATTGAGATACGTTCTGGGTTCAAGAAACGTTCGAATAGTAAGTCAAATTCAAGCGGATCAAGGTCGGTGATCTTCAGTGCATAAGCAACCAATGAACCAGCACCAGAACCACGCCCTGGACCTACCGGAATATTGTTATCTTTACTCCACTGAATGAACTCCATTACGATCAAGAAGTAACCCGGGAAACCCATTTGGTTGATTACGTCGAGCTCTATTTTCAGACGCTCATCATACTCGCCACGTTTCTCTTTACGCTCTTGCTCATCTGGGAATAAAAACTGTAAACGCTCTTCAAGGCCATCTTCAGAGACCTTAACCAAGAAGTCTTCAATTTTCAGCGAACCGGTTGGGTAATCTGGTAAGAAGTAAGTTCCTAGCTGCACGGTCACATTACAGCGCTTAGCAATTTCAACGGTGTTTTCTAACGCTTCAGGAATATCGCTAAATAGCTCAGCCATTTGCTCTGCTGTTTTAAGATATTGCTGCTCAGAAAAACGTTTTGGTCTACGTTTATCTTCTAAGGTGTAACCGTCATGGATTGCCACGCGTATTTCATGGGCTTCAAAGTTTTCTGGTTTTAAAAACACCACTTCGTTAGTTGCCACTACAGGTAACTGCTCTTTTGTAGCAAGCTCAACAGCTAGGTGTAAATAGTCTTCTTCTAAAGCACGTTCCGTACGAATAAGCTCAATGTAATAATGATCGCTAAAATGTTGCTTATAAAAGCTAACGACCGATTCAATAAGCCCAGGGTTACCTTTTAATAGGGCTTTACCTAAGTCGCCATCTTTAGCACCAGATAATAAAATTAGGCCTTTTTTGTGCTCCACCAGCCACTCACGGTCAACCACTGGGCGGTGAAATAAATGTCCGCGCTGGTATGCTTTAGAGATCAATAAAGTAAGGTTTTTATAACCTTCGTTATCTTTCGCTAAGATAGTAATTCGGCTAGGTTCATCTTCAAATTCAGGGCTTCTTAACCAAAAGTCTGCGCCGACAATAGGCTTAATACCAGCGCCATGGGCAGCGCCATAAAAACGCACCAAACCACATAAGTTCATCTGATCGGTGATAGCCAACGCAGGCATTTGCAGCTCTTCTGCTTTAGCGACAATTGGCTTAGTTTTAGCTAGGCCATCCACCATTGAGAAATCTGAGTGAACACGTAAGTGAACAAATTGTGGCGCAGGCATTACAGTTGCTCTCCTTTTAACGCCAAAATGCGCTGAACAGGTTTAAAGCTTTTACGATGCTCTGCAATAGCACCGTATTGTTCAAGTGCTGCAAAGTGTGCTTTAGTTGGGTAACCTTTATGGCCTGCAAAACCATAGTCAGGGTAACGCTTATCAAGCTCAATCATTTCTTCGTCACGAGCAACTTTCGCTAGAATAGATGCTGCCGAAATCTCTTCAACTAGGCTATCGCCTTTTACTACCGCCTGTGCTGGCACAGTTAATTGGCTAGGCACACGGTTACCATCAATAAAGACAAACTCAGGCTTTACGCTTAAGCCTTCAACCGCGCGGCTCATCGCGAGCATAGTGGCATGCAAAATATTTAACTCATCAATCTCGCTTGGACTACAACGACCAATAGCATAGCACAGGGCTTTTTCTTTTATTTCTGCAGCTAATAATTGACGTTTTTTGTCTGATAACTTTTTAGAATCTGCTAACCCTGCAATAGGCTTATTTGGGTCCAATATTACCGCAGCGGTAACAACATCACCCACTAATGGACCACGGCCAACTTCATCTACACCAGCAATATAATTAACATTCGGTCGTTCAATTTGCATTTAGTAACTCCGCGACTGCCGCTGCAGCTTGTTCATTGGCATTTAATCTAATGTTTTTATGTATGGCTAAAAAGCGCGCTTTTAGTTCGCTGTTATCGGTATTCAACATAGGTGTTAGCGCAGCCGATAGGTTTTCAACATTACATTCAGTTTGTAAGTATTCTGGAACGAGTTCTTCATCGGCTAATAAATTAGGCAACGAGAAATACTTAATGTTAAAAGTAAATAAGGTTTTGAAAATCCAGTAACTCAGTGGCTTAATTTTGTAGCCCACAACCATCGGCTTTTTGTACAGCATACCTTCAAGCGTTGCGGTTCCTGAGGCAAGTAAAATGGCATCAGCCGCTTGCATTGCAAGGTTTGACTGACCATCCAATAATTGCAGTTTTAGATCAGGGGCTGTTTTTTCTAAAATTTCACAAAACTGTGCTTTTCGTTTTTCATTGACTAACGGAACCACAATTTTAAGGTCAGGGTTTTGCGCTTGCAATTTAGCCGCTGTTTCAATGTAGGTTTCGCTTAAAAGCCCTACTTCAGAACCTCGGCTACCTGGTAACAACGCAAGTACTTTATCAGTTTGTGCTAAACCTAGTTGGTTACGAGCCTCGGTTTGGTCGTGCTCAAGGGCAATATCATCAGCCAAAGTATGACCCACAAAGGTACAAGGTACATCGTGCTTATCGTAAAAGGCTTTTTCGAACGGTAATAATGCCAGCACTAAATTAGTGGCGGCACTGATTTTATGAATACGTTTTTCGCGCCACGCCCACACTGATGGGCTAACATATTGTACTGTTTTAATACCCGCCTCTTTTAACGGTTTTTCGACACGTAAGTTAAAGTCAGGGGCATCGATACCAATAAATACATCTGGTGGGTTGTCGATAAAATGCTGCACCAATTGTTTGCGTATTTTTAGTAGGCGCGGTAATCGGCCTAGTACTTCAACTAGGCCCATTACAGATAATTCGTCCATATCGAATAATGTTTTACAGCCAGCCGCTTGCATACGCGGGCCTGCAATCCCTTCAAATATGGCATCCGGAAAACGGCGTTTAAGTGCTTTTACTAGCCCTTCACCTAAAATATCACCTGATAACTCACCTGCCACCAAGGCAATACGTAACGGCTTTGTTTGTTCTTTCATTCGTTGATAATTCGCAACTTTTGGCACTAATAAAAACGAGTTTACCGTGTTTTAGCAGTCGGATAAATGTCACAGAGTTAATAAATACTAGAAATCGAAATTAGCCTGCCTACTTGCTCATTGGTTGAGCATTTATTTGCGCGTGTAGCCTGCAGGTTTACTCGCTACTATCTAAAAAGAGCTTAAAAAAGAATAAAATAAGCCATAGCAAAACGGCTTTTTATAACGATTAAATATTTGAAACTTTAGAGCTTTATCTCTAATCTGTAGAAAAGGTGAGCAGGATTAATTCATCTTTATTTCGTATTTTCCTATTGACTAAAATGAATACAGGTTTAATATTTGCAAAGTTTCAATAATTACTGAAACTTCATAATCAATATTTGTCGTGTCTACCGCACCCGCTAACAAGGAGCTAAACAATGATAGATGAAACATTTGTGGATCTATCGCGATTGCAATTTGCAATCACTGCCCTATTTCACTTCCTATTTGTTCCCCTTACCTTAGGTATGACGTGGATTTTAGTGATCATGGAATCCGTTTACGTGATGACAGGTCGCGAAATTTATCGTGATATGACTAAGTTCTGGGGTAAGTTGTTTGGTATTAACTTTGCGATTGGTGTGGCAACAGGTCTAACCATGGAGTTTGAGTTTGGTACCAACTGGTCTTATTACTCTCACTATGTGGGCGATATATTTGGCGCACCGCTAGCGATTGAAGGCTTAATGGCTTTCTTCTTAGAATCAACCTTTGTCGGTATGTTCTTTTTAGGCTGGGAGCGTTTGAGTAAACGTCAGCATCTAGGTGCTACCTTCTTAATGGCTTTAGGGACTAACTTATCTGCGTTATGGATTTTAGTAGCAAATGGTTGGATGCAAAACCCAGTAGGTGCTGAATTTAACTACCAAACCATGCGCATGGAAATGACTAGCTTTGCTGAATTGGTATTTAACCCAGTCGCACAGGTTAAGTTTATTCATACCGTATCAGCAGGTTATGTTGCAGCATCTATGTTTGTACTTGGTATTAGTAGCTGGTACATCTTAAAAGGTCGCGACCTTGCTTTTGCTAAGCGTTCGTTCTCGGTTGCTTCAGGGTTTGGTTTAGCGTCTATTCTTTGTGTTATTTTACTTGGTGATGAATCTGGCTACGAAGTTGGCGAGGTGCAAAAAGTCAAACTCGCAACCATTGAAGCTGAGTGGCATACCGAAGAAGCCCCTGCCGCATTTACTTTGGTTGGTATTCCTGACTCAGAAGAACAAGTCACCCACGCCGCTGTAAAAATCCCCTATGCACTGGGTATCATTGCGACTCGCTCTATCGACGAGCAAGTAACGGGTATTAAAGACCTTGAAGAGCAGCACGAAGTACGTATTCGCAATGGCATGATTGCATACGAATACTTAGAAAAGCTTCGTGGCGGTGAAGACACACCAGAAAACATTGCAAAGTTCGATACCTTAAAAGACGACCTTGGCTATGGTCTGCTACTTAAGCGCTATACCCCTAACGTGGTAGATGCAACAGAAGAGCACATTCAAAAAGCAGTGAAAGACTCAATCCCTCAAGTCGGCCCTATGTTCTGGTCATTTAGAATCATGGTTGGCTGTGGCGTGATCATGCTTGGTGTATTCGTCCTTGCATTTTATTACAACGCACACCGCATTATTGAGCAAAAGCGCTGGTTATTATGGGCTGCGGTATGGAGTATTCCTCTGCCTTGGATTGCCATTGAATTTGGTTGGATTGTTGCGGAGTACGGCCGCCAACCGTGGGCAATTTCGGAAATTTTACCGACCTTCTTGGCAACCTCGTCACTCACGGTGAATGACTTATTGATTAGTATTACTGGTTTCTTAGTTTTCTATACAGGTCTTGCTGCTGTAGAAGGCTGGCTGATGCTTCGCTTTATTAAACAAGGCCCAAGCTCACTTCATACCGGTAAATATCACCATGAACTTGCTAAAGCGGATTCACTTGCAAGCCAAGGAGCTCAGTCATGATTTTTGATTACGAAACACTAAAACTAATCTGGTGGCTGTTAATTGGTGTCTTACTAATTGGCTTTGCAGTGACCGATGGCATGGATATGGGTGTGGCAATTTTGCTTCGCCTAGTTGGTAAAACCGATGTTGAACGCCGTACAGTTATTAACACCATTGGTGCTCACTGGGATGGTAACCAAGTTTGGTTCATAACCGCTGGGGGCGCACTGTTTGCGGCTTGGCCTATGGTTTACGCGGCCGCTTTCTCTGGCTTTTACTTTGCTATGATGCTGGTGTTATTTGCGTTATTTTTCAGACCGCTTGGTTTTGATTATCGCTCAAAAATAGATTCACCACGTTGGCGTAATAACTGGGATTGGGGCCTATTTGCTGGCAGCTTTATTCCTGCTTTAGTATTTGGTGTGGCATTTGGTAACTTATTACTGGGCGTGCCTTATCATATCGACGACCTACTGCGTGTCAGTTATCAAGGTTCATTCTTTGCGTTATTAAACCCATTTGCCATTGTAGTTGGCTTAGTGAGTGTACTGATGCTGGTTGGTCACGCTGGTATGTGGTTACAACTTCGTACTGATGCAGAGGTTGCTAAACGCTCAGCACAATATGGTCAATATGCACTGATGGCGTTTATTGTATTGTTTGCCTTAGCTGGTGTGTGGGTATCACAAATTGACGGTTATAAAATCGTTAGCATGGGCGATACTCAAGGGTTTGCAAACCCGCTTGCTAAAACAGTAACGCAGGCACCGGGTGCATGGCTTGATAACTATACAAAAATGCCATTAACCATGCTGTTCCCTGCCCTAGCATTCGTGATGGCGGCACTGGCAATTGTATTATCTAAATTACAAAAACCAGCAATGGCATTGGCTGCGTCAAGCTTAATGCTTGCAGGTGTGATTTTAACAGCGGGTATGTCAATGTTTCCGTTTGTGATGCCTTCGAGCAACAACCCAAATATTAGTTTAACTATGTGGGATGCGGTTTCGAGCCATATGACACTTAACGTGATGTTTATCGCTGCGGTTATTTTTGTACCACTTATTCTTATCTACACAACATGGTGTTATGTGAAGATGTGGCGCAAAGTAACGATTAGTGAAATTGAAAACAACACTCACGGTAGCTATTAAGGAGATTTAAATATGTGGTATTTTGCCTGGATTTTAGGTGTTCTATTAGCCTGTACACTTGGGGTGATCAACGTAATGTGGTACGAATTTCACCAACATAAAGATTCGATTGCTGATGATGAGCTAGAGCTGTACGCGAGACTCAAAAACACCGATGACAACTAAACCCCGACCAAATCGCGCGCAGCAGCAAACGCTGCGCGCTTTTTTAAAGCAGTATAGCCAGTCCGCTTCAGGGCTTCTTAAATTAAGCATTAGTTTGGGCACACTCAACGCCCTATTAATGATTGCCTCTTGTTATCTTCTTGCAAACGCGGCTCATCAAGTCATGTTTGAACAAGCAAACTTGCAAGCCGTAAGCCCATTATTATGGCCGCTGGCAGGGCTAATTTTAGTTCGTGCTTTGTTGGTTGCCCTAAGTGAACGGGTGAGTAACCTCGCCGCGTTAAAGATAAAAAACGTGATGCGTAATACACTGCTAGAAAAGCTCAGCAAACTTGGGCCAGCCTACAGTGAACAAAAAGGTCACGGCGCAACACTTAACACCTTACATAATGGGGTGGAAGCACTGCATCAATATTACGCAAACTACATTCCGAGTGTGGCTTACAGCGCGCTTATTCCATTAGCGATATTGGTGGTGATTTTTCCAACCGATTACAAAGCAGGCCTCATCTTCCTTTTAACAGCGCCACTTATCCCCTTTTTTATGATTTTAGTGGGCCATAAAGCAGAGCAATTAAACCAAGAACGCTGGCAACAACTGGCGGTACTTGGTAATTACTTTTTTGACCGATTACAAGGCCTGACTCAACTCAAGCTCTTCAATGCAACCAAGCGTGAGCTAAATAGCATCAGTCAGATTTCTGATGATTACCGTGGAGCAACCATGGGTGTATTGAAAGTCGCCTTTTTATCGTCTTTCGCCCTTGAGTTTTTAGCCACCATTAGTGTGGCCCTTGTTGCTGTGATCATTGGCTTTAGATTATTTTTTGGTACGCTCGATTTTGCCACTGGATTTGTGGTGTTACTACTGGCCCCTGAGTTTTACTTACCACTTAGACAAATGGGTACTCACTATCATGCAAAACTTGAAGGGATCAGCGCCGCTGCTGATATGGTCGACATAATCAATCAAAGCGACGCTGATGAACATGTCGGGTCATCTAAGCTTGAGTTACCGATAAAAGATATACAGCTGAGTGCGCTTACCTTTCACTATCCTGAAACAAACGAAGGGGTAACTGATATCAACTTAAGCTTACCAAGCTCAGGCTTAATTGCCTTTGTGGGTGAAAGTGGTTCGGGTAAAAGTACCTTGTTTGATTGCCTATTGGGTTTTCATCATCAGGCCAATAGTGCCATTAGCATTAACGAGCAACCACTGAGTGATACTGCATTAGCTGATTGGCAAGCACAGCTGGCATGGATCCCACAGCAAGCCACGTTATTTTATCGAACCGTTGCAGACAACCTGCGTTTAGCTAAACCCGATGCAAGCCAAGCAGAGCTCGATGAAGCAGCAAGTAAAGCAGGTGCACTTGAGTTTATTACTGCACTACCTGATGGCTTTGATACCTTGCTCGGTGAACAAGGAGAAGGCCTCTCTGGAGGGCAAAAACAGCGCATAGCCCTTGCCCGTGCATTTTTGAAGAATGCCCCAGTGCTGATGTTAGATGAGCCTACCGCTCACTTAGACAGCCAAACAGAGCATGTAATCAACCAAGCAATCCGCGATTATGCAAAAGACCATTTAGTACTGGTTATTGCTCACCGACTGAATACGGTAAAACACGCCGATAATATTTACGTTATGCAACAAGGTCACATTGTTGAATCTGGTCAGTACCAGCAACTGACTGAGCAAGCAGGCCTATTTGCTAAACTTGTGAGCCAAGGTGACACCCATGCATAACTTTATACGTCTATTAAAACTGTGCAAACCTCATACTGGCATGTTGCTTTTAGGGGCTTTTTTAGCAAGCTTAACGGTACTCGCTAATGTGGGCTTGCTCGCTATATCTGGGTGGTTTTTAGCAGCCATGGCAGCGGCGGGCATTGCTGGTGTGCAGATGAATTACTTTACCCCTGCTGGAGTGATCCGCTTTTTAGCTATCGTGCGCACAGCGTCTCGTTACGGTGAGCGGATGATAACTCATAATGCTACCTTTTTATTGCTGAGCGAAATTCGCGTAAACATGTTCAAGACTCTGAGCCAACTGAACAACGTTGACTTAGCAATGAGTCGTAGTAGCGATTTATTTAACCGGCTACAGAATGATGTCGATGCGCTGGATAAATTCTACCTCAATGTGCTGCTGCCGATTATTGTCGCCTTGATCAGCATTCCTATAGTAATGGCCTTCATGGCCATGTATAACGCTGAGGTCGCATTAGTTTGCTTTACTTCACTGATGATTATTGGCGTGCTGCTTCCCGTATTGTTAAGCCATAAGCTTCATCAACAAGCGGATACTGAAACCCAACTTTCAGCCGAGTTAAGAGCTGAACTTGCCGATACACTATCAGGTGCCAGAGAGCTTGCTGTCTATCAAGCACAGGCGGCGCAATTAGCGCATTGTGACTCACTCAGTAAACAATACAACAACCAGCTCTATAATCGCCACAAAGCCGTGGCAAATAGTAATGGTTTAAGCACTTTGGTGATTCAACTTACCATGCTGGCCAGTGTATTTATGATAATTCCACTGGTTGCAATGGGGACTATGAAAAACGTTGAACTGGCGATGCTCGCGTTATTTGTATTAGCAAGCTTTGAAACCGTGCTCACCCTGCCTACGGCATTTATTGAATTGCCGCTTACTTTAAGTGCCGCAAAGCGACTGTTTGATCTTGAAGATAAACACAGCAGCTTAGCCGAAAAGCCAAACAACCTAGATGATCAGCTAGCAAACCAATTAGCTGACAAATCAGGGCTTGGTCTTGAGCTAAGCGAGGTCAATTACCAATACTTGGGGGCAAAAAGTAAAGCCCTTAGCAATATCAATTTTGCGATTACACCCGGCAGTAAAGTTGCCCTAGTCGGTGCCAGTGGCAGTGGCAAAACCACCCTAGTTAACTTACTCACGGGCCTTTGGCCGCTGCAATCAGGCTCATTAAAGCTCACCACCAAACAAGATAGCTTTGAACTTGAAAGCTTGAGCACTGCAACACGCTTTAAGCAGCTAACGATAGTTGCCCAGCAGCATCATATTTTTGATGGCACGCTACGTGAAAACCTTCGCTATGCAGCTTTTGATGCGACAGATGAGAGGCTTATTGAGGCCTGTGAACAAGCTGAACTTGGCTCTTGGCTTAGTAACTTAAAAGATGGGCTAAACACTCGTTTAGGAACCGCAGGCAGAAAGCTTTCTCATGGTCAGTCACGTCGTATTGCTATTGCCCAAGCTCTATTAAGGCAAGGTAATTTAATCATTCTTGATGAACCAACAGAGAGCTTAGATAATCACACTAAGCAAAACTTGCTGACTACAGTTGAGAGAATATGGGCAAATAAAACTATGCTGACCATTACCCATGACCCTGCAATGCTAAGTCGTGTTGATAAGGTTATTTGGTTAGAGCAAGGACAAGTAAGAGCCTTTGCGAGTCATGCTGAATTAGTGGCGAATGAAGCCGACTACGTAGAGCTTATTACCCGTTTTTAATCGAGCTGCTCAACGGTGACGTCAATCACACCTTGCTTGACTGAGGCAATTTTTGAAAACGCCTTTTTTGATAAGTCGATAATACGACCGCGGATAAATGGGCCGCGGTCATTAATAGTAACAATCACGCTTTTATTATTACTAAGATTAGTAACTTTTACCCTGCTTCCAAAACCAAGCGTTTGATGAGCCGCGCTCAATGCCCGTTGATTAAACACCTCACCACTTGCTGTCGTTCGGCCATGATATTTATCAGCGTAATAACTGGCTTTGCCTTTTTCTATTGCTCCTTTAGATACCGAAGGCACACTACTACAACCAGTTATAATTAAGCTTAATAATGCAAAAACGATGAGTTTGTTCATATTAGTAGATCCTTTTTTGCCGTGAAGATAGCAAGCACTGACTTAGCAAAACCTGAACTATATCAAGTTACCTAATTAAGCGAATGAGTATAAAAACAAAAAAGCCACCTTACGGTGGCTTTTATAGAAGTTCGCTTATGATTAGCGAATAATTCCGCGCTCAGAGCTTTTCACGAAGTCTATCATCAGCTGAACAGCTGGGTACTTCGCAGCATCTTCACTTAGCTCAGCGATTGCTTCTTCAACACCTAAGCTCTTACGATAAAGCGTTTTATATGCTCGGCGTGTTGCCATGATTTCATCGCTTTCAAAGCCACGGCGTTTCATGCCTTCAGTATTGATTGCTACAGGGCCTGCCGGTGTACCAATAGTAGTTACAAATGGCGGTACATCTTTATTAACGCCTGAGTACATACCTACAAAGGCATGTGAACCAATTTTACAGAACTGGTGAACACCTGAATTACCTGCAAGGATCACCCAGTCACCTACGTGTACGTGGCCAGCAACAGAGGCATTGTTAGCAAAAATAACGTTATCGCCCACAACTGCATCATGTGCAACGTGTGTGTAAGCCATAAATAAGTTGTTGCTACCAATTTTTGTTACACCTTGGTCTTGAATCGTACCACGGTGAATTGTCGCACACTCACGGATCACGTTGTTGTCACCAATGATCAAAGTCGTTGGCTCATTCGCATACTTTTTGTCTTGGCAAGCTTCACCGACCGAAGCAAATTGGAAAATATGGTTACCAGAACCAATCGTCGATGGGCCTTTTACAACCACATGAGATTCGATGATACAGTTATCACCAATAGTTACATCGTTACCGATATAGCTGTAAGGGCCAACTGATACGTTATTTCCAAGTTTTGCACCTGGTTCGATTATCGCCGTAGGATGGATCACTATTAAAACTCTCTTCTCGCACACATGATTTCGGCAGTACACACTACTTTGCCGTCAACTTTTGCTTCTGCTGCAAATTTCCATATATTGCGGCGCTCTTTTACAAACTCTACATGCAAATGCATAGTATCGCCAGGTAATACCGGCTGTTTGAATCGCGCATTGTCGATCGCTGCGAATAAATATAGTTCGTTATCGCTACGATTTTCAACTGTCTTAAAACCAAGTAAGCCAGTTGCTTGAGCCATTGCTTCTAAAATCAACACACCTGGAAAGATAGGTTGATTAGGAAAATGACCCGTAAAAATAGGTTCGTTCACTGTTACATTTTTAATAGCATGTAACGACTCGCCTGGCGTGTAATCAAGTACACGGTCAACAAGTAGCATCGGGTAACGATGCGGAAGTAAACTCAAGATATCCTGGATATCAAGACTATTTAATTCATTTGCCAAAATAGCATCCTTATTTGTCTTCAATATTGAGTGACTTAGTCAGTGACTCAAGTGCTTTAATGCGGTCTTTCATATCGCCAAGGTTACGGATATGGGCAATACTACGTCGCCATTCTTTGTTGGTTAGATGTGGCAAGCCTGAAGAATAAATTCCAGGTTCTGTGATTGCCTTAGTCACCATACTCATGCCGGTGATTATAGCACCATCGCATACGCTAATGTGACCATTAATTGCAACCATACCGCCAATCTGACAATTCCTACCGATCACTGTGCTGCCGGCAAATACCGTACAACCAGCAACCGCTGTACCCGAACCGATCTCGACATTATGCGCTATTTGACATTGATTATCGATAATTACATTACTATGGATGATAGTATCGTCTAGCGCACCACGGTCAATCGTAGTAGACGCGCCTACCTCAACCTTATCACCGATGATTACTCGGCCAAGTTGCGGTATTTTCACCCATTCGCCACGCTCGTTAGCGTAACCAAAACCATCACTGCCCACTACCGTATTCGCTTGGAATAAACAGTCGCTGCCAATCTCTACTTCATGGTAAACGCTTACATTTGCCCAAAGCTTAGTGCCTTGGCCAATTTTTGCGTGCTCACCAATAAAACAGCCTGGGCCAATCTGCACATCGTTTGCAATTACAGCACCCGCTTCGATCACCACATTGGCGGCGATCGCGACATTATCGCCAATAGAGGCTGAATCGTGAATGACTGCACTTGGGTGAATACCGGTCACTGCTGGGCGCGGTGTGGTATCCATTAGCTGAGCAAGTTTGGCGTAACAAACATAAGGATTAGCAACAATGAGCTTATTACCCGAAAAGTACTCAGCATCTGCTGGTGATAAAATCACCGCACTTGCTTGAGTATCTTCTAATTGCGAGCGATATTTCTTGTTCGCTAAAAATGCAATATGCCCATGTTGGGCATTTGCAAGTGTAGATATTTTTTTAATCTCTGTGGCGCCGTCACCTTGAAGGTCAGCGCCCAGAAGATCCGCTATCTGCGAAAGCGTGTAGTTTTGCATATATGATTTCTATTGCTTACTTACTTTTTCAACAACTTTGCTTGATAAGTCATCGACAGTTTTAGGGTTAACATAAATCGTTGTTTCTTTAACTTTAACTTCATCGAATTTGCCAGCTTTCGCTACTTCTTCGATTGCATCTAAGATTAACTTTTGAACTTTAGCTAGTTCTTGGTTTTGACGCATTTTGATTTCTTGCTCTAAAGGACGACCTTTTTCAGCAAGTTGCTGCTGCATACCTTGGATCTTAGTACGTAATTCTTCTTTTTGCTTGTCGCTCATCGTTGTTGCTTCACGCTTGAACTTTTCAGCTTCAAAACGGATATCACCTTGAAGTTTTTCTAGTTCTTGACGACGCTCTGAGAATTCAGCTTCTAAAGTTTGCTCTACTTTCGCCATTTGTGGGATTTGCTTGTAGATTTCTTGCATATCAACGATACCTACTTTGTGCGCGAATGCGTTAGTAGATAGACCCATAGATAAAGTAGCAAGTAGTGCAAAAGCTGTTGATTTAATTGATTTATTCACGAAAAAACTCCTTTAGAATGTATTACTAATGTTAAAGCTGATGGTCTTCGTATCGTCATCTTCTTCTTTTTGCAATGGATACGCAAAACTGATCAGCATTGGACCCATAGGAGAGATCCATTGTAGAGAAAGACCGGTTGAAACCCTAAAGCGCATTGGATCTGAGTAATCATCCAATTTTGCACGTTCATCTGTTGAAAGGTTTTGATAACGGTCAATATTAAACTCTGTATCCCATACATTTGCAGCATCTACGAAGAAGCTAGTACGTACAGAGCTGGTGTTTTCTTCATCTAAGAAAGGTGTTGGAACAATAAGCTCCATCCCTGCTACCGCTTTGGCATTACCACCAATTCGGCCTGCTGTTTGTAATTGGTCAAATTCTGATGCACCACCAATGCTACCTGTTGTCGTACCATCAGGTAACGGTGTACCAGGAATGCTTTGCGGAAAACGTGATACAGCACGTGGTAAGATCGTATTACGGTCAAAGCCACGTAGTTCCATTTCAGTAATTCTGAAGAACTCTTGGAACGGCAGTGTTTGGTCATAACCATTGGTTGTACCGTAACCATTACCGTAACCAAGTGCCGCACGCGTTGAGAACACCCAGCGGTGGTCATTACTGATTGGCCAGTAGAAACGCGAGTCATAATTTAGCTTAAAGTACTGTAAATCAGAGTTTGGCGTTGTCGCAGTTAAGTTAAGAGATTGGCGCGAACCTGCTGTTGGGAATAAACCACGGTTAACAGTTACACGTGACCAACCTGCACTTAACTCGTACTTAGTAAAGTCAAAGCCTGCGTCTGGATTTTCAGGGTCTAAGAATGTTTCACGAATAACACGTGTTTGCTCGTATTCTGCAATATCAGACAGCTCTTCTTGCACCCAACGAACACCAAAGTTAATACGGTTTACAGCATCGATTGGGAAACCAATGTTTGTACCAATACCATAACTCTTCGATTTATAGTCGATTAGGCTGAATTTACTTGCATCATAGTTACTGTAGAAGATACTACTACCTTGCGATACACCGTCTGGCGTAAAGTAAGGGTCAGTGTATGACACACTAATACGCTCGGAACCACGTGAAGTATTGATGTTGAAACCAATTTGGTTACCGGTACCTAAGAAGTTTGATTCACTCACACCAATGTTAAATTGCAGACCCAAGTAAGAACCATAAGCAAGGCCTGCGTTAAAGCTACCTGCAGATTGTTCTTTCACAGTAAAATCTACATCAACTTGGTCATCTACACCTGGTACTGGTACAACATTAAAATCAACGCTTTCCATGTAAGGTAAACGCTGGATTTGCAGTTTAGAGCGCTCAAGGCTTTGGTTTGATAACCATGCACCTTCAAGCTGTGTCATTTCACGACGAACCACTTCATCAGAAGTATTTTGGTTACCGCCCACAATGATACGACGAACATAAACACGTTTGCCCGGATTAACAGAAAGCGTTAATTGAACTTCTTTGTTTTCGTCATCAATCTCAGGGATGGTACGTACTTCAGCATTGGCATAACCAAAACGTGCTAAGTAGCTTTTGATAAACTCTTCTGATGATGTCACCACAGAGCCGTTATAAAGCTCGCCAGTTTTTAGCGGGATAACACTCTTAATAAGCTCTTCACGGCCTAACAAGTCACCAATAAAGTCAAAGCCTTTAACTTTGTATTTAACACCTTCGGTGATATTTGCTGTTACATAAACAGAATCACGCTCAGGGCTAACTGATACTTGTGTCGAATCGATATTAAAACGTAGGTAACCACGGTCTAGGTAGTAACTGCGGATTTTCTCTAAATCGCCTTCGATAGTTTGCTTTTGATAACGGTCGCTCGACATGAACTGCCACCAAGGCAAATCTTGTTGAGACTCGGCTAACTTAAGAAGCTCTTCATCTGAGAAAAGCTCGTTACCAACCAAGTTGATTTGACGAATTGACGCTGCGTCACCTTCATCAAATGTGAATAAAAGTTTTACACGGTTACGCGGTAACTTAGTAATGCTTACATCCACTTTTGCATTGTATTTACCAATACTGTGGAAGAATTCAACTAAGCCTTTTTCAATGTTATCAAGGACTGTTTTATCAAGCGGCTCACCAGTACGGATATCTTGCTGGTCTAGCGACTCATTAAGTTGCTCATCTTTGATGTCTTTATTGCCATCAAATTCGATCATGCTGATCGTTGGGCGCTCAGTCACTCGGAAGATAACACTGTTGCCATCACGTAATGCTTTAATATTGTCAAAGTGACCTGAACGATAGAGAGCCTTTATGGTTCTAGAAATTGTGTACTCATCAATATTATCGCCCACGTTGATCGGAATATGCGTTAACGCTGCACCCAGTGCAACACGCTGTAAACCTTCAACTTTTAAATCATCTACAATAAAGGAGTTTTGGCCTAGGGCTGCAAAGCTAGCACCTAATAAACTTGAAACTGCCAAATGTTTTTTTATAGCCATTTTGTTATCTTTATCCTTTACAACTGTATTACCGCTCAACACCTTATAAATTTAACTTTTGCGGTGTTTTACAATCGTGTTCAAATTGGAATTTTTCGCTTACTTGTTATAAACGCGATACATCATTGAACAAAGCGAAACATGTTAAAAACAGAAGCAGCAAGGCCCCCACTTTAAAACCAAATTCTTGCGTCTTTTCAGAGACCGGCTTTTTGCGAAAAAGTTCAATTATGTAATACATTAAGTGCCCACCATCTAGCACTGGCAGCGGTAATAAGTTAAATACGCCAAGGTTTACACTAATTAATGCTAAAAAGCTTAAAAATGCAACCAAGCCATAGCTTACGCTAGTTCCCGCGCCAACTGCAATGCCCACCGGGCCACTTAAATTTTTAACCGACACCTGACCGGTAATTAAATTACCAATCATGTCAAAACTAAGGGTAATTAAACGCCATGTTTCTTGTATGCCCAGCACAATACTATCGACAGGGCCATAATGTCTAGTTTCAATATAGTTTTCTGGCCATGGCTCAACCACTGGAGACACACCTAAAAAGCCCTGAGCAACGCCCGCATCATTGGTTCTGCTTTGTGGCGTCACTGACAGCTCTTTTATACTATCTTGCCTTTGTACACTAAATTGTAAGGATTTGTTAGGTGATTGCTGAATTAGTGAAACTAACTGGGTCCAACTGCTGATATTTTCACCATTTACAGCAAGAATTTTGTCTTTAATCTGTAAGCCTGCAGCTTCTGCCGCCGAGCCTTTACTGATCATTGCCACTTCTAAAAGTGCTTTAGGACGAAACGGCACAATGCCAATCGAGGTTAATGGTGGTACGTCTTGTTGATCTAATTTCCAACCATCTAAGTTAAGAGTACGCACATGCTTTTGATAATTCTGATCACGAAGCGTTACCACAACACTTTGCTCACCTAAGCGGCTCATTAGCGAGAATGTTGCATCTTGCCAAGTATTGATATCGTCTTCACCAATTTTAATAATTTGCTGATTTGGCTGAATATTAGCAGCTGCGGCACGGCTGCCTTGAGACACCTCACCCACCACAGGTTTTAATGACTGAACGCCGACCATATACATTACAGCAAGGGCAAAAATAGCGAATAAAAAGTTTGCCATCGGGCCAGCAGCCACAATCGCAATACGTGCTTTTACTGATTTAGCATTAAATGATAAATGTCGCTGCTCTGGCGGGACTTCGTCAACACGCTCATCAAGCATTTTGACATAACCACCTAGTGGGATTGCTGCAATCACATATTCGGTTTGCTGTTTGTCGTACCACTTGATCAACGGCTTACCAAAGCCAATTGAAAAACGCAGCACTTTCACGCCGGCTTTTCGCGCAACCCAGAAATGACCATATTCATGCACAGTCACTAAAATACCCAGAGCAAGAATAAATGAGCCAAGATTCCAGAAAAAATCAAACATGCTAGTTGATGCCTCTTTTTAAAAACTCAGTCGCTTTTACACGTGCAGCTTGGTCGCAAGCTAAAATCTCATCGAGGGTCTGCACGTTGATATTTTGTGTTGCATTAAGCGTTTCAGCGTTAACTCGATAAATATCTGTAAAGCCGATTTGACCATTTAGAAATGCTGCAACCGCTATTTCATTCGCCGCATTTACTGTGGTGGTTGCACCTTGCCCCATTTCACACGCATCAATGGCAAGTTTTAAATTAGGGTAACGAGCATAATCTGGTTTAGTGAAAGTAAAATCTGCCATTTGTGAAAAATCGAGCGGTTTTACACCCGCATCGACACGCTCAGGAAAAGCTAAAGCATGAGCAATTGGTGTGCGCATATCTGGATTGCCCATTTGCGCAAGCACTGAGCCATCTTGATATTGCACCATAGAGTGAATAATACTTTGTGGGTGGATCACCACTTCAATATCACTGGCACAGCAGTTAAACAGCCACTTGGCTTCTATAAACTCTAGGCCTTTATTCATCATAGTCGCTGAGTCGACAGAAATCTTTTGTCCCATTGACCAGTTTGGATGTGCCACTGCTTCTGCAACAGTCACTGATGGTAGTGTCGATAAATCACGTTTTAAGAAAGGACCACCAGAACCTGTAAGCAAGATTTTACTCACGCCATTGTCGGCAAGTAGGCCAGATGCATTTTGTAATGATGCTGGCATACATTGGAAAATCGCATTATGTTCGCTATCGATAGGCAGTAAAGTGGCGCCATGTTGTTTTACTTTATCAATAAACAACTGACCCGACATAACTAGCGACTCTTTATTCGCTAGCAACACTTTTTTGCCTGCTTCAACTGCACTTAGAGTCGGTAACAGACCCGCTGCACCTACTATCGCCGACATCACTGCATCAACATCGGTATGTGCAGCAAGCTCACACATCGCATCAACACCTGCTAGCACCTGTGTGTTACACGAGCTATTTGCAAGTAAATTTGATAGCGCACTAGCGGCTTGTTGATCAGCCATTACAGCAAACTTAGGCTGATGTGCGACACACAGTTCAGCCATTTGCTCGGCATTTTTACCCGCCGCTAAAGCAAAAACCGCAAAGCGCTCTGGGTTTCTAGAAACAACATCTAAGGTGCTTAAACCGATTGAACCAGTTGCGCCCAGTACGACAAGTTGCTCTACTTTGCTCATAAACTCAGTGTCCATGCGTAGCAAAGTACAAAGATTGGCGCAGCTGCGGTTAAGCTATCGATACGATCTAAAATACCGCCATGACCTGGTAAACATGAACCGCTGTCTTTCAAGCCAACTTCACGTTTAAACATACTTTCGAGTAAATCGCCTACCGCTGAGAATAACGCGATAAATGCCGTCATCACGGCATAGATTGGCCAAACACTCATATCAACATTAGTGAAATGGCAAAAGGCTAAAACAAAAACAACCGAAGCCACTACACCACCTAATAAACCTTCAATTGTTTTATTGGGACTTACCTTTGGCATTAGTTTACGTTTACCTAAGTTCTTACCAGTAAAGTAAGCACCAATATCTGCGCTCCACACAATACCAAGTACAACTAAAATTAACATTGAACCAAAGTGAGTAGATTCGCCATAACCTGCGCTACGTAGTGTATTTAGTGCAAGCCAAAGTGGCACTAGCGTTAAAAAGCCTGCAATCGCACGCATTACAATGCCTTCATTCCAAGCCTTTGCCATAGCTGGGTAGCGCCAAACTAAATAAGTTGCCACAATCCACCATGCAAATGACAAGGTAAATAGGTAGTTTGCATCACCCACTAATTGACCATTTTGCCAAAGTGATTCAATGGGCCAATGCCAGTTCAGTAATGCCAAAAATGCAGCCGTTGCTGCAACAAATCCAAAACGTTTAACTTTATCGCATAGGCCCATAAATGCAGACCACTCCCATGCACCGAGTAAAACAATACCGGCGGCGATATAACTAAATAGTGTTAATGGGGTATAAAAAACCAAAATAAGTGCAAGTGGTGCCAACACGAGCGAGGTTAAAATTCGTTGTTTTAGCAATGTGTGTACCTTCAACTAGTAATTAGGTCTCGGCGAGTAATTGTTTTATTTGTTCGCCTGTACAACCAAATCGTCGCTCTCTGGCAACGTAACATGCGATAGCGTCAGCAAATGCAGCTTCATTGAAGTCTGGCCAAAGCGTATCGGTAAAGTAAAGCTCAGCATAAGCCGCTTGCCATAAAAGGAAGTTACTGATGCGTAAATCTCCACCGGTGCGGATCATTAAATCAAGCTCACCTTGGTCGGCCATACTCATTTGTTCAGCCATTAGCTCTTCAGTAATATCTTCTGCGGCCATTTCACCGGCTGCGACTTTTTTCGCAAGCGTTGTTGCGGCGTTAGTAATATCCCAACGTCCACCATAATTAGCTGCCACGTTTAACTGTAGACCCGTATTATTACGAGTTAATTCATGGGCTGCATCAACTTTATTGCGCAAACCTTCTGAAAAGCGTGATAAATCACCAATTATGTTTAGCTTTACATTATTTTTATGAAGTTTTTTAACTTCTTTGCCCAGTACAAATAAAAATAGCTCCATGAGCGTATTTACTTCGTCTTCTGGACGTCGCCAATTTTCGCTACTAAATGCGAATAGTGTTAACGACTGTATACCTAAGCGAGTACAAAATTGCACTGATTGACGAACCGCATCAACGCCCTTTTTGTGCCCATAAACACGTGGGCGATTTTTCGCTTGTGCCCAACGTCCGTTGCCATCCATGATTATAGCGACATGCTTAGGCAAACTTTGCTGGGAAATTTTATCAGCGTTAAGAACCATAAATATCGAGTATTCCATAAAAAAACGCCGTCTAGTATACCCTAGACGGCGTTTCAAAACTAATAAATTTAGTTGCGCCTGTTTACTTGCAGAATCAATGTCTGAAAGATAAACAGCAGCGATTAGATTTCCATTAACTCAGCTTCTTTTGCAGCTAGTTGTGCGTCCATCTCTTTGATGAACTTATCAGTAAGCTTTTGGATCTCGTCTTCTGCTTGACGTGCTTCATCTTCAGAAATGTCTTTTTCTTTCAATAAGCTCTTAATGTCGCCATTTGCGTCACGACGGATGTTACGTACAGCAACACGGCCGCTTTCAACTTCACCACGTACGATTTTAATCAGGTCTTTACGACGCTCTTCTGTTAGTGGAGGAAGTGGAACACGAATAACAGTGCCTGCAGACATTGGGTTTAAACCTAAATCTGAAGCCATAATCGCTTTTTCTACTGCTTGAGCTAGTGACTTATCGAACACGCTAATTGCAAGTGTACGTGAGTCTTCAATTGTTACGTTAGCAACTTGGTTTAATGGTGTGTCTGCACCGTAGTAAGACACTTGAATACCGTCAAGTAATGCAGGGTGCGCACGGCCTGTGCGAATTTTAGATAATTGACTGCCTAGTGCCGCAACACTTTTTTGCATACGTTCTGACGCATCTTTTTTGATATCGTTAATCACGGTTCAATCCTAATCTATTTGCTAGTTTCATCTGAGGCTTGTGAAGAGATAAGCGTTCCTTCATCTTCGCCCATAATAACACGCTTAAGCGCGCCTGATTTATTCATGTTAAATACGCTTAATGGCATGTTGTGGTCACGCGCCAGCGTAAATGCAGCTAAATCCATAACCTTAAGCTCTTTATCAATGATTTCATTGTAGCTTAAGTGGCGATATAGTGTAGCGTCTGGGTTTTTCACTGGGTCATCAGAGTAAACACCATCCACTTTAGTCGCTTTGATTACAGTATCTGCTTCAATTTCAATACCACGTAAACACGCTGCTGAGTCAGTCGTGAAGAATGGGTTACCTGTACCCGCTGAGAAAATTACAACGCGGCCAGATTTTAATAGGCTGATAGCTTCTGCCCAGTTGTAAGCATCACACACACCGTTAAGTGGGATAGCAGACATTAAACGACAATTTACAAATGCACGGTGCAGTGCATCACGCATTGCTAAACCATTCATTACAGTCGCAAGCATACCCATGTGGTCGCCAACTACGCGGTTCATACCCGCTTCTGCTAATGAACCACCACGCAAGAAGTTACCGCCACCGATAACTAAACCTACTTCTACGTCGAGCTCTACAAGTTCTTTAATTTCTTGAGCCATACGGTCAAGTACTTTTGGGTCGATGCCGAAGCCTTCGTCTCCCATTAATGCTTCACCGCTAAGTTTAAGAAGAACACGTCTAAAAATAGGTTTACGATTGATAGTCATAATATTTGGGCCAGCCTTAGTAATGAGATAAAAAATAACCGCGCTATGGTTACACATAAAACGCGGTTATTTTAAAGAATTTTCATCAGTGACGCAAAAGCTAATAGCAGATTAATTTCATCTTATTGCCCTACGTCACTAAGTTAGAAAATTACTCGCCTTTTGCAGCAGCGATTTGAGCAGCTACTTCAGCAGCGAAGTCTTCTTCTTTACGCTCGATACCTTCACCAACTTCTAAACGGATGAAGTTAGAAACAGTTGCGCCTTTCTCTTTAAGAATTTCGCCAACTGATTTTTTAGGTTCCATGATGAAAGCTTGACCAGTAAGAGAGATCTCACCAGTGAATTTCTTCATACGACCGATAACCATTTTCTCAGCGATTTCAGCAGGCTTGCCTTCGTTCATCGCGATATCGATTTGAACTGCTTTTTCTTTTTCAACAACGTCAGCTGGTACGTCTTCTGGGTTTACGAACTCAGGCTTAGACGCAGCTACGTGCATAGCAACTTGCTTAAGTGTTTCTTCGTCAGCTTCACCAACTACAACAACACCGATACGGTCGCCGTGGCGGTAAGAAGAAAGCTTGTCACCGTCGATGTACTCAACGCGACGAACGTTGATGTTTTCACCGATTTTAGCAACTAGAGCAACACGAGTTTCTTCGAATTGTGCTTTAAGTGCTTCGATGTCTGCTTTAGTTTCTGCAGCAGCGTCAAGAACTTGGTTAGCGAAACCAAGGAAGTTAGCGTCTTTAGCAACGAAGTCAGTTTGACAGTTAACTTCAAGAAGTGCAGCGAAACCGTTACCTTCTTTGATTAAGATTGTACCTTCAGCAGCGATGTTACCTGCTTTTTTAGCAGCCTTTGCAGCACCGCTCTTACGCATGTTTTCGATCGCTAACTCGATGTCACCGTTAGTTTCAGTTAACGCTTTTTTACAATCCATCATGCCAGCGCCAGTACGCTCGCGTAATTCTTTAACTAGGGCAGCAGTTACAGCCATTAGAATATCCTCAATTGAATTCTGTTATAGGGAAGCGGTATAGGCCGCTTAACAAGAATAACAAGTCTTCACCTTAAATAGATGAAGACTTGATGACAGCTAATTACTCAGCTTCTACGAAGTCGTCTTTCTCAGCTTGAGCAACGATGTTGTTCTCACGACCTTCAGTGATCGCAGCTGATACAGCGCCTGTGTAAAGTTGGATAGCACGGATCGCATCGTCGTTACCAGGTACGATGTAATCAACACCGTCTGGGTTAGAGTTAGTATCAACGATAGCAACAACTGGAATACCTAGGTTGTTAGCTTCACGGATAGCGATGTGCTCGTGGTCTGCATCGATAACGAAAAGCGCGTCAGGAAGACCGCCCATGTCTTTGATACCACCAAGGCTCTTTTCAAGCTTTTCCATTTCACGAGTAAGCATTAACGCTTCTTTCTTAGTTAATTTCTCGAAAGTACCGTCTTGGCTTTGCGCTTCAAGGTCTTTAAGACGCTTGATTGATTGACGAACTGTTTTCCAGTTAGTCAACATACCACCTAACCAACGGTGGTTTACGTAGAACTGCTCGCTTTGGATCGCTGCTTCTTTAACTGCTTCGCTTGCTGCGCGCTTAGTACCAACGAAAAGTACTTTACCTTTGTTAGAAGCTGCGTTCGATAAGAACTTAAGTGCTTCGTTGAACATTGGTACAGTTTGCTCTAGGTTGATGATATGAACACGGTTACGAGCGCCGAAGATGAAAGGCTTCATCTTAGGGTTCCAGTAACGTGCCTGGTGACCAAAGTGAACACCAGCTTGAAGCATATCGCGCATTGAAACGTTTGCCATTTGTATAATCCTCTATAATTTAGGGTTAGGCCTCCACATATCCCATAGCACCAACACCGTAGTTAAATTGTAACTTAAGTGCACCCAAGTGTATGTGACGATACGTGTGTGTGTTAAAATAAAATTGTGTTTGCCTTAAATACAAAAAATCAGTTAAGAATTTATTTGTAAAAAGACGGCGCGCTTTATACCATATTAAAATTGAAAACTCAACGTCTAGTGCAAAATTTGTGCACTAAAAACTGACCTGAAAAACAACTTTGGAGCCTCAATGAGTGCTGTGATCAAGACCCCTGAAGAAATCGAAAAAATGCGTGTTGCCGGGCGCTTAGCCGCCGAGGTACTAGAAATGATAGAACCGCATGTGGTGCCAGGTGTAACCACAGATGAACTAAATACAATTTGTCATGATTATATTGTTAATGTTCAAGATGCTATTCCAGCACCGCTTAATTATCACGGTTTCCCAAAATCAATTTGCACCTCTGTGAACCATGTAATTTGTCACGGTATTCCAAATGACAAACCACTTAAAGAAGGCGATAGCGTAAATATCGACGTAACTGTGATCAAAGATGGCTATCACGGTGATACATCGAAGATGTTCCACGTTGGTACGCCTAACATTCAAGGCAAGCGTCTTGCTGATATCACACAAGAAAGCCTTTACCTTGCGATTAAAATGGTAAAACCAGGCGTACGCTTAGGTGATATTGGTGCTGCAATTCAAAAATACGCAGAGGGCTTTAGCTATTCAATCGTTCGTGAATATTGTGGTCACGGCATTGGTGCTGAGTTCCACGAAGAGCCACAAGTAATGCACTATGGTAAAGCAGGTACTGGCGAAGTATTAAAAGCAGGTATGTGCTTAACAATCGAGCCTATGGTTAATGCTGGTAAACGCCAATGTAAGCTACTAAAAGACAACTGGACTGTCGTAACAAAAGACCGTTCACTGTCTGCACAGTGGGAACATACACTGTTAGTGACTGAAAATGGTGTTGAAATTTTAACGCTCCGATCAGATGATACTATTGACAGGATCATCGAACACTAGGAGCCAGCCCCAGTGGCATTACCCAATAAAGTAAAAAAGTTGCTCAGCCAAGCTGAGCAACTTAGCGATTATCGCGACTGTTCTAGTTATTTTTATAAATGGCTACAGAACGAATTCTCAAAACAACCCGTTAGCAACTTAATTAATGCCCGCGCTGAGTTTATCGACCGCTTATTAATTAAACTGTTTCACGATTACGATCTTGCTCACGAAAGTGATCTTGCCCTGATTGCTGTGGGTGGTTATGGTCGTGGCGAACTACACCCCTATTCCGATATCGACTTTATGTTGCTAGTAAGCGAGCAGCCAAGTGAAGCCGTGTGCGAAAAAATTGGCCAGTTCGTTACCATGCTTTGGGATCTAAATTTAGAAATTGGTCACAGCGTTCGCACTATAGAACAAGCATTAGAACAAAAACGCGAAGATGTGACATTTGCCACCAGCTTACTCGAAAGCCGATTAATTTTCGGTAACCATATCGAATTCGAAAAATTAAAAAATCATTTAATAGATACGCCTATTTGGCGCTCAGACGAATTCTTTTTGGCAAAAGTACAAGAACAAAGTTTACGCCATAAAAAATGCCATGGTACGGCTTATAACCTTGAGCCGAATATCAAAGAAAACCCGGGTGGCCTGCGCGACTTACAGACCATTATTTGGGTTGCTAAAAAGCACTTTAGAGCCGAAACATTACAAGAACTCATAAATCACGGCTATCTTACTCACGAAGAATACCAAGAGCTGTCTGAGTGTTTAGAAAACCTATGGAACATTCGTTTTGCGCTGCACATCGCTGCGGGTCGCTCTGAAAACCGCTTATTGTTCGATCATCAGCCTAACGCCGCTGAAATTCTTGGCTTTGGTAGTGACGGTAAAGCCTCGGTCGAGCGCATGATGAAACGCTTATTTAGGATCATGAGCCGCGTACGTGAGCTTAACCAAATGCTGCTTTCATACTTTGAGCAAAGCATTTTACCGGGTGCCGGTGAGTTACCTGTGATTGAGCTTGACCGTAACTTTGAGCGTATTGGCCATCAAATTCGTGTTAAGAATCCATCGGTGTTCTTCCGCCGTGATCAGCTATTTGTGTTGTTCGAGCATATTGCTGATAACCCAGAGATCACCCATATTTACCCAAGTACCATACGTACAATGCGCCAAGTTCGCCGTCGTTTATTGGGTGATTTACAAGACTACGCCGCCTGTCGCGAAGCATTTTTGCGTTTAATCAAACACCCTAACGGTATGGGCCGCGCATTTACGCTGATGCACAAGCACGGCATTATTGCTGCCTACTTACCACAGTGGCGTAATATTTTTGGGCAAATGCAGTTTGATTTATTCCATGCCTACACCGTGGATGAACATACCCATAAACTCATCAACAATATTTATAAGTACTTTGATAAATCAAAAGTCAGCGAATTTCCGTTATGTAGTGAAATTGTCACTCGCATGGACAAGCCTGAGTTACTTTATTTAGCCGGTATTTTCCACGATATTGCTAAAGGCCGTGGTGGCGATCACTCTGAGCTTGGCTCAGTTGATGCAATCGCGTTTGCTAAGCTACACCGCTTCCCAGCCTCAGATGGCAAGCTGATTTCGTGGTTAGTGGCTAATCACTTACTTATGTCGGTTACAGCGCAGCGCAAAGATATTAATGACCCAGATGTGATTAAAGACTTTGCAAGTAAGGTGAAAAATGAGCGTCAACTTGATTACTTGTACTGCTTAACCTTGGCCGATATTCGCGCAACTAACGATAACCTATGGAACGATTGGAAAAATACCCTACTACGTGAGCTGTATTTACACACCCAGCGCGCGCTTCGTTTAGGGCTTGAAAACCCAATGGACCAACGTGATCAAATACGTGATAAAAAACAGCAAGCCAAACAGCGCTTACTGAACCATGGTTGTAACGAAGATCAAATCGACTTAATTTGGAGTCGCTTTAAAGCCAATTATTTTACTGCTTTTAGCGAGCAACAGATTTCGTGGCACACAGAGCACTTACTAAGCTGTGACGATTTAAGCCAGCCTAGCGTTGCCGTGTCTAACACCGCAATGCATGGTGGTACACAAGTATTTGCTTATAGCCCTTACTCGGGCAGTTTATTCTCACGTTTAGTTAGTGTGATTGGTTCGAAAAAAGCACAGATTCAACATGCGCAGGTACTGACCACAAAAGATGGCTACGTGCTATTTAGCTTTGTTATTTTAGAGGTCAATGGTGACCCGATTGCGAGTAACCGTTCGCAAGGCATTAAACGTGCTTTAGATCTTGCAATTAGCGACCCGAAAAAGAAAATTCGCCTTAAAAAGAATCGCTCTCAGCGCTTCAAAGACTTTAATATCAAACCAAAAATTGTGCTTAGACCGCATGCCCGTAAAGATCGCAGCTTAATTGAAATTCAAGCGGTGGATATTCCGGGTCTATTAACAAAAATTGCGGAAGTATTTCAAGCGCACTTATTACATATTCATGCCGCACGGATCACCACAGTTGGTGAGCGTGCAGAAGATTTCTTCGTGGTATCAAATAACGAATACCAAGCATTAACAGACGAAGAACAGGCTAAAATTCATCAAGCATTGCGTAAAAAACTCAACGCAGAAACCGAATAAGAGGATCTTATGTCAGATTTAAAAACCATGATCGAAAACGCCTGGGACAACCGCGATAGCATCAGCCCAAGCACGGTATCAAGTGAAGTAAAACAAGCTATTATCGACGCGCTTGAATTACTTGATAGCGGTGCTGCACGTGTTGCTGAAAAAATCAGTGGTGAGTGGGTTGTACATCAATGGTTAAAAAAAGCGGTGCTACTGTCTTTCCGTATTCGTGATAACCAACCAATGAGCGATGGTGTTAATCAGTTTTACGACAAAGTACCACTTAAATTTAGCGACTATACTCCAGAGCAATTCCAACAGGGCGGCATGCGTGTTGTGCCTAATGCTGTGGCACGTAAAGGCAGCTTTGTAGGTAAAAATGTGGTGTTAATGCCATCTTATGTCAACATTGGCGCCTACGTTGATGAAGGTACCATGGTTGATACATGGGCAACGGTTGGCTCATGTGCACAAATTGGTAAAAACGTTCACTTATCGGGCGGTGTAGGCATTGGTGGTGTGCTTGAGCCACTACAAGCTAACCCAACTATTATTGAAGACAACTGCTTTATTGGCGCACGTTCTGAAATTGTTGAAGGTGTTGTAGTTGAAGAAGGCGCCGTTATCTCGATGGGTGTTTACATCAGCCAAAGCACACGTATCTATGACCGTGAAACTGGCGAAATCCATTACGGCCGAGTACCAGCTGGTGCAGTTGTTGTTCCTGGTTCTTTACCGTCAAAAGATGGTTCACACAGCCTATATGCTGCCATCATCGTGAAAAAAGTAGATCAGCAAACTCGCGAAAAAGTAGGTATTAATGCCCTACTTCGCTCGATTGATGAATAACAAGACTGAGCTTTAAGCCGTCAGCCGTCAGCCGTCAGCCGTCAGCTTTAAGTTTTAGAGGTTAAGAAGCGCGATGCTAGCTAGTTTCGCGCTTTTTTATTATCTGTAATGCAATGATTTTTAGCTAGTTTGTTGAGATATACCCGCAAATATGTTTTAGTATAAAAAACAAACAAATCAATAGTGAAAATGTTTAAGTCTTTTCGGAGTTTTACCCACACGGAGTTATTTTATTACACAGGGTTATTCTACCTTGTGGCAATCTTGCTGTTTGTATCACGTAGTTACCTATACGAATTTTTTGTAACTGATATGAATTCACATCGCATAGAAGTTAAAGAACTTGAAGTTGCTTTAACATCGCAGGTTAATAAAGATTATGTTTTTGAAGCATTGCAAACAACCTTAGATGGCCTTGCAACCCCAGATCGAGTTGCAGTTAAAATCCAGTGTTATACGGTTTTCTGTGATGTTAGTTTTACGAACCCATTTATCACCATTAACGACCACAATCACTACAGTGCAGAAGTAAAACGTGTGTTTGAGCAAAATGTGGCTTCCCTTAGCCGAAAAGATACTGCTCACTAGTTTCAGGCGCTATTACTTAATGCTTAAAACTTAAAGCGCCTCAGCTAAATTGTTACATCTTATTTCAAATACACATTTTATCGCTTAATTACGGCTATTCAGCGTTACTTCTGAAACACATTTCATTTACCTCACTGGCACTTTTTTTACATCGCACTACAATGCACACAAACTGATTTTGGAACACACACAATGAATCTGACACGTAGTTCGCTGAAAAACCCTGCGAGTGTTATTGTCATCTTGGTGTTGATTATGTTGTTTGGCATGTTGAGTATTTTTAAGCTGCCAATTCAGCTCACACCAGATATTGAGCAACCGCAGATCACTATTTTCTCTGGCTGGCGCCAAGCTGCACCTGAAGAGATTGAATCGGTGATCATTGAGCCGCTCGAGAACGCAGTAAAAAACACTCCGGGTGCTCTAGAGGTTAATACTTACATTAACCGTGGCAATGGCTCGATCACGTTGACTTTTGCTGTTGGGCAAAACATGCAACAGGCCATGCTTGATGTGTTAACAAGCCTTAACCAAGCGCCGCCCCTGCCGTTAGATGCATTTGATCCTGTGGTGTTTGCTGGCGGTAATAATGGTGAAGCCGCAGCAACGTTACTGGTCACCCCAAAAGATTTTAATAGCGACAGCCTTGATTTAGACATGGCGCAGTTCCAAAAACAAATCGATGAATTTGTTGAGCCCCGTTTGGCACGTATTCCTGGTGTTGCCCGCGTTGACTTAGCCAGTGAGCGACCAAAAGAATTACGTATTACCTTTGACCCTCACAAAGCCGCTGCACTTGGTGTCAGCCTTGACCAAATCAGTAACGTATTAGCCAGCTCACGCGATACCTCTGGTGGCCTTGCCAATGTTGGCCGTCGTCAATATACCGTACGTTTTACTGGGCAATATGATTTATCAAGCATGGCACAAATGCGCGTTGGTTATTCAGGCGATAGACCCATTTACCTTGGCGATATCGCAAGTGTAGAGCGCACTTTTTCTGACCGTTTAGGGATGAGTGGTCGAAATGGTAAACCCGCGTATTACATTCGTATTTCGCGCGCTAACGAAGCCAATACCGTTGCCCTACTCGACGAAATTAACCTTGCCATTAAAGAGCTAAACGAAGGGCCGCTGGCTGAGAATGGCTTATCGATTGAATTAAGTTTTGATGCCTCAGTGCATATTCGTAATGCTTTGTCGTTGGTTAAAAGTAACTTAGGCCTAGGTGTTCTGCTGTCGTGTTTAATCTTGTGGTTGTTCTTTAGGGGCTTAAAGGCCACGTTTGTCATTGCAGCGACAATTCCTGTTTCTTTATTAGTCGCGTTTTTAACGTTAAATATTTTTGACCGCAGTTTAAATGTTATTTCACTGGCGGGTCTTGCCTTTGCGGTTGGCTTAGTACTTGATGCCGCCATCATTGTGCAAGAAAACATCGCAAGGCTCAGAAGTGAAGGCTTTGATAGTAAAAAAGCCGCGCTAAAAGGCGCAGCTCAAGTAACTGGCGCTTTATTTGCTTCAACCACCACTAGCGTTGCTATCTTCTTGCCAATTTTATTTATGGCAGGTATTGAGGGGCAGTTATTCTCTGATTTGGCGCTCACCTTATCTATTGCTGTTATTGCCTCTATGATTTGCGCAATTACACTTATTCCGTTGGCTAACCATTTTTGGCCAGACAAAGAGCTAAAAGCGGATCCTTATCGTGAATATTGGCAGAAGCTAACTAACTTCATCATGGCGCTTACCAATACCCGCGTTAAACAAATAGTATGGATAGTGTCGTTATTGGGTGGCTCACTCGTCGCGACCATGACCATGCTCCCGAAAACTGATTTTATGCCGCGCGCACCAACCGATGGCTTTTTCTTTAACTTAAATACCCCGCCTGGCGGCAATGTGCAGTTTATGGAAGAAGAGCTGCTGATGCGTATTAAAAAGCGTTTAATGCCTTATTACACAGGTGAAAAAGAGCCGGGAATTAAAGATTTTAACTTTTATGCTTTTGGTTCGAACGCTGGCGGCTTTATTTATTCTGCCGATCCGCAACGTGTTGAAGAATTAATGAAGGTTGCCCGAGAAGAGATCTTCATTGATTTGCCCGACACCCAAGTATTCTTCTTTAGAGGGTCGATGATCCAAGTTGCTAATGGCGGTGATGGTCGCAATATCAATATCGATTTAACGGGTCCGAATATGGACGAGCTAATAGCCGGTGCTAATGTGGCGCTGCAAGCTGTCACCGACGCAATGCCGAATGCCACTGCAAGGCCACAACCACGACTCGATATGGCAGAGCCAGAACTTAGGCTCACACCTAATGACCGCCGTATAACCCAAGCAGGGCTAACTCGTCGTGATGTATCTCAAGCAGTGCAAGCCTATACAGGTGGGTTATTTGTTAATGAATACTTTGATGGCAACGAACGCATGAACGTGATTTTGCGCGGTATACCGTGGCAAACTCCAGAGGAGCTTAAAGCACTGCCTATTGTAACCCCGCAATCAGGTATTCAAACTTTAGGCGAACTTGCCAATATTGAGCGCACCGTAGGCCCAACCCAACTTAGACGTGTTAATGGCCGCCGTACCGTGAGTATTGTTGTCACGCCACCAGCAGACATGAGCTTGCAACAAGCGCAAACTATTCTCTCAGAGCAAGTTATGCCAAAAGTTCGTGCAAGCTTGCCTGACAGCTCTGGCGCGATTTTGGCGGGTAACGCACAAAAGATGAATTCAGCCATGCAAGAAATGACTATCAACTTTATCTTGGCTCTGTTTATTTTATTCTTGCTAATGACCGCATTGTTTAAGTCAGCCAAAGACAGCGCGTTAGTTTTACTTGTCATGCCATTGGCAATTGCAGGCGGTGTACTGGCTTTATTTGTACTTAACTTATTTACCTTCCAATCGCTCGACTTACTAACCATGATTGGCTTTATTATCTTGCTGGGTCTGGTGGTAAATAATGCCATTTTATTGGTTGACCAAAGCCGCGTTGCGATGGCCGCAGGACTCAGTCGAGAAGACGCAGTTCGCCAAGCAGTTCTGCTGCGCGCAAGACCCGTTTACTTAAGTACCTTAACCAGCTTATTTGGCATGCTGCCACTGATGCTAATGCCGGGGGTAGGATCAGAAATTTACCGTGGCCTTGCCACTGTGATTGTCGGCGGCATGGCCATTAGCGCCCTATTCACCCTGATATTAATGCCAAGTTTATTACAAGTTGGCAGACAGCTGCCGCCCGTTAATAACAAACAGCAACCAGAAAAAACGCCTTTAAGCTTGGTATCGAATCAATGAGTATTAAAACAATGAACACACCTTTTCGTAAATTAACCGCTCGCTTTTGTGCGCTATTCAGCCTTATCGCATTTAACGCCTTTGCAGTCGTACCTGTTACAGTAGAAACCGTCACACAAGCCCCGCTGACAAGCGAAATTGAAGTAAGCGGCACTTTGTATGGCAAAGATGATGTAACCCTAACAGCAGGCGTAAGCGGCCGTTTATTATATGTTGTTGAGCCAGGTACTCTGGTTAAAAGTGGCGACACCCTAGTTCGTATGGATACCTTACCGCTTGAACTTGAAAAAGCACGCCAACAAGAAATGCTCAATCGCGCCAAAATAAACTTACGTTTATATCAACAAGAACTCGCTCGTTTACAAAAACTCGCCAAAGCCAGCAGTGCTGCAGCAAGCCAAGTCGATGATATGCAAAATAAGCATGATCTTGCGTTATCTGATATCGCACTGGCTAAGGTTGAATTAAAAGTAATAGACGATCAGCTTTCGCGTGCAACAGTGCGCGCCCCATTTGATGGCGTGATCAGCGAGCGTTTTAAACGCGCTGGTCGCGAAATAAATCGCGCAGATGAACTGGTCACTCTGCTCGATATTAATAACTTAGAAGTGCGTTTGTATGTACCTGTTAAATACTTAAAGTTTTTACACAAAGGCATAGAGTTACCAATTCAAGCCGGCGACTTATCAGCCCCTGATATGACAACAGCCACCATAACAGCGGTGATCCCATCAACCGATCCGCGTTCACAAACCGTAGAAGTACGTGCCCTACTAGCAAATGATGCCGAGCAAACATGGGCAATTGGCCAACTGGTTGATGTAGCCGTGCCACTAAAAAGCAAAGGGGACGTACTACTGGTGAATCGCGATGCGCTGATTTTACGCAAAAAAGGCACCCATATCGTCAAAATCGACAACGACAACAAAGCCCTGCAAATTCCCGTAAAAGTCGGTAATGGCAAAGATAAACTGGTTGAAGTCACCCCGACTTCTAACATCACTTTAAATGCAGGCGATAAAGTGGCAGTACGCGGCGCCGAGCAACTACAAACCGGGCAAGAAGTCGAAGTTCAGGTAAAGCAATAACTGCAAGGCTTGAGATGACTGCCAGCTATTTAATATTTTAAGAGCTGGCAGTTATGATAAAGGGTAGTAATGATTATTAAGAGTTGCGCTTGTTTTTGACTTTCTAGGAAGCAAAAAGCAAGACAAGACCCCTTTATTTTTTGGTAAATGTTATGACCGGGTATGAGATAACGTATAGTGGAAATTTGGCCTGACTAAAAAATCGTTCGATAAAAGCGTGGGAAAAACCGTCATAACCCTGCCAAATTTTATGATAAATAATTTGGTAAACGTTATGACGATAATTTTGTAAACAACACTTTAGATTTAATGGAATTGAATTATAAGAGGCGACCTATTTAGTTGACCCTTTATCACTTTTCTTTTTCTCAAACCTAATAAAGGTAAAATTAAACAATAAGATTAATCCAATAAATAT
>NZ_JAKEVM010000200.1 GCF_022398475.1 Pseudoalteromonas shioyasakiensis
ATACAGCGGAGCGTTTGTTATCAATTTCTAAAGTGACAGCATTAGGGAAACTAGCCAAAGATGTTGAGTTTCTATCAAAATTACCCATCCACACCTACGTAACTGATATTCAAAGCTCTAAATCACAAATTAAAGATGAATTATCTGAACAACTTGGCGAAACAACGCTTCATTACGCTATATCTGTTAGCCCCGTTTTTTCTGAACACAATACCTTAATAGGGCTTGCTTTAATTATTAGAGATATAACAAAAGAAAAAGATGCAGAGATAAAAGTAAAACGATTGAATACTGAGCTTGAAGCGAAAGTTCGAAAGCGTACTCAAGCGCTTGCTGAGGCCAAAGATGATGCTATCAAGCATAGCGATATAAAAAGTGCTTTCATATCGAATATAAGCCATGAGCTTCGTACTCCGCTTAATGGAGTCATTGGTACTTTAAATATTTTAAAACGGGAAGAGTTGTCTGATAAATCACGAAACCTTGTTGAAATGATGGATCTAAGTGCGTCAAATTTAAATCTATTAATTAATGACATACTTGATTTATCAAAGATCGAAGCAGGTAAACTGGATCTAAATCTTAAAACAATCAATCTACAACTGCTAATTGAAAGGCTAGTTGAATCGAGTGCTATTAGAGCCTTTGATAAAGGGTTAAATGTATATTTAGATACCAGTAACTTAAACTGTGAAAATGTTAAAACAGATCCGCTCAGACTCACCCAAATTTTAAATAACTTAATCAGTAATGCGATAAAATTTACTGACAAAGGCTATATCAAAGTCATTGTTAGTTCTGAGCGCATATCAGAAGATACACATGATTTAAAAGTGAACGTCCAAGATACAGGAATAGGGATCGCGCCTAGTACACAAGGACAATTATTTGATGCTTTTCAGCAGGCAAGTACATCAATATCAGAAAAGTTTGGGGGGACCGGACTTGGCTTATCTATTTGTAAACAATTATGCCAATTAATGGGTGGAGGCATTTCTGTCAGCTCAACGTTAAACCAAGGCAGTGTTTTCACCTTCAATATTAAAGTTCGCTGCAATACAGAAAGCATTCAGGTTCCTGAAATATGTTACGAGAATAAAGCCATTTTGGTGGCGAGTAGTGATCCGAATATTTGGGAGGTTTTAGATAAGACAATCAGTTTGCTAGACGGTATTGTCAGCACATGCTCTATGGCGGAGCTTGGTAAGCATAAAAACAAAGCTTTTGACTATGTGTTCTTAGACTATGAAGATGATACTACTAATAACATAGGTTCAATCATTGAAGTTTTAAGCGAAAACAACCAAAGCGCTCAGTTTATAACACTTCATCAACCAGGAAACCCACTCCCTAAAGGTATTGCATCAAAAGTATCTCAAATTACAAAGCCTGTAACCCAAACAGAGCTGGTGCAAGTAGCTGGCTACGAAGTGCCAAAAAGTGAACCATTATATCTACTTTCTGAAACCAGCGGCTTTGAACTTTCAGATGATATCACTGAGCAATTAAAAGAGTGTACGGTATTGATTGTCGATGATAACGAAATAAACATTGAGGTTGCTAAAGGCGCATTAGATGAGCTGCCAATCAATATTTTAACAGCAAGTAATGGGCAAGATGTAATAGCACTTTTAAATCAGTACAACACAAATGAAAAGCAAATAAATTGCATACTAATGGATTGCCAAATGCCAATTTTAGATGGTTATCAAGTGTGTGAAAAAATACGCGTAGGAGAAGCTGGAAAGTATTTTATTGATGTTCCAATCATTGCAATGACTGCAAGCGCGATGGCAGGTGAAAAGGAAAAATGCTTAGCCGTGGGGATGAGTGATTATGTGAGTAAGCCAATTGAAGCAGTTAAAGTATTAGAAAAGGTCGTTAAATGGTCATTATCAAGCTACGAGGGGCAACCTAAAGCAATGCCTCATGTAGAAAGTGAGCTCGAAGAAGAAAAGCTGTGGGATCGCGAACAAGCCCTTGCACGATTATTAAATAAAGAAGTCTTACTAAACAAAATTTGTGAAGTGTTTGTTGTTAAAGCACCTATTAAAGTGCAGGAACTTATCGAGCAACACAAACAAGGGAATAGTGAAGAGGTCCGTCAAATAGCGCATGCGTTAAAAGGGATGTGTGGTGAAATAAGCGCTAACAAACTAAGAGAAGTATTTTCTGATATTGAGGTGGTAGCTGAGAAAGGTAATTTGGAAATAGGCGCTAAACTAGTCACGATCGAACAAATGATACCTAAGTTAGTAGAGGACGTTATAAAAAGTACAGTGCCTTACAAGTAAGCTCTGCTTAAGTCTTAGAGAGGCGGTGCTAATTAGGGGGTCACTTTAATAAATTGCATAGAGCAATCCGCCGACACTAACTCTTTTTTGTCCAAAAATAAGTTAGCCATAGCATTAACAGCTCGACCAGAAACTTCATAATAAAAGCGCCCATTGGGCGCTGAGTATTACAAGTACTTCTCTCTTAAGCTCGATTCTACATAACCTAAGATTTCTGCAAATATGAATGCGATTATAAGTCGTGCATATCCATCGATACCCGAGAATGAGTAACTTGATGCAGCTTTGTAGATGGAAAAATAGTCCACGACCCAAAATCCAACCACAATAACTACAGATATATAAATTACATTCACGATAACTCGAACTAAATCTAGAACGAACTTTAAGCGTAATGACTTCACACAGTTTCTCCTGTTTTATGTACTGTGCATATACATAAGTTTGGTCGATGAGAAATCTAAGAAGAAAAGCAGACACATGGTGCCTGCTTTTCTGTTTTATTGCTCTGTCATTCATCTGAGTTTGCTGCAACGCATTCGTGCAACTCACACAGCTAACTCTCCCTACAGTTAACTCTTATCGCAAACCGCTTATATATGCGAGCTGACTTCCTAAAGAAGCCAAGTCTAGGTCCTCCGCCAGGGTGCGGTGGTAACGACATTTGCTAAGTGATGATTGAGCGTCCTGCTTATTTCAGTATGTCTCGTACTATTAAGTAAGAAATAAACAAGCAAAATAAGTGTGTTTATTACCAGTTTAGTAAAGTGAATTTTTATTTTGTTAGCTTCGCTATTCTGTATTTGAGTTAGCATGTCATTGAATAATAGAAATGGCATTGGTAATGCTCTATGGCTGTATAGTGAAATCATGCTGTGATTGCGATGTGTTATAGTTAATTAATTGCAAAAGTAGCGAGATATATTTTTTTCTCGCTTTGAATAGGAGAAGTACTATGAACTTTCAGATTGAATACTTATCTTTCCTGGTCCCCCTATCAATTATGATTGGCGGCGCTATTTGGGTATATCTAGATAATAAAAAAGCGAATACCAACGAATAGCGTCATCGCAAGTAAGGGCATGACGCTATCTGGTAATAATATATTCAAGAAAAAGCGACTCTTTCGAGTCGCTTCAATTAACCATCATTTTCAATGATTGTGTTCCAATGCCACTGCGCTAATTCGAAAAACAAATCAGGCGGCAGTAGAAAGAACTGTTCAAATTCATCAGCCCAATGCTCGCAGAAATCTTTTATTTGGTCGATGTAAAAGATAAGTATGCGATACATACCACTCCCTTCAAGATACTGACTTTCAAGGCTATGCTCTCGAGCAATTGACTTACTAACACTAACCCCGACGACTTTTCCAACATCATCACGATGGACATATATGTATTGTGAAAAGTCTAACTCAAGCCTGTCTTCGTTAGTGACATTTGCAAGCCAAAGGCTCGTCGATGCGTCTTGAAAAGGTGACTTAGATTCTCTTGTGTACTTTCTGACAATTTGAAGTTTTGTTTGGCTCATATTTATCTCCTGTATGTACTTAAAGATAAACATGTTCACTTCAAGCGAATTAATACGAGTTATCGAAGTCAAATTTCAACTGACGCTCATCAACAAAGCCTTCAGTATCACCATCCCCATTACTCATTAATAAGTTAGTGTTGCTGCAGAGTAGTAATAATAGTGACCTTAGAAGAGGTAACTGTTCATAGCTAAAACTAATTTTGTAGCTACTAGAAAAACAGTGAAATAACAGTTTCTCTACATCAAAATTATCTTCCGTAAGGTTTAGGTCATAAATAGCGTCATACTCTTGATAAAGGCACTGACTAACTTTCTCTAAAAAATCGGCCGCTACAGCAGCATTGAACTTCTCATTTTCCAACATATTTACTCCATGTAATTTTAATTACAAATAAGAAGCGGCAGACAATGCAAATTTTGTATAAGTAGCTCGCATTTATTTTCGAAGACAAACTTTTTGGAGATGAATATGACTAACTCAAACGTTGTGGAATTATTTCAGAAGCGACCTGCAATAGCTAATCATGGCTACATATATTACATAAGAAACTATGTAGCCCATCGAGAGTTCTAAAACTTTAATCAAATACCTTTGAATGTGCAAAAACGACCTCACTATCTGCGTAGCGAGTTATAAAGTCAGTTTCATCAAAATAAAAATCATAAAAGCAAGATGTAGTTATTGGCTTTTCATTCTCGAGTAAAATTTCAAATTCGGCCTGTAGCACTTCAGAAGCGCGTATAGGCTTATCAAAGTACACGTAACATTTCGAATCACCACCTAATGAATGAGTTTTTCCATCAATATTTATTTTATTACCCTCAATTACAATTTCATTGGGTGTAAGAACTAGATACGAAAAATAGTAGGCTGCACATAAGTAAAATATTGGAGATACAAACAGCGCAGCTTTTATCTTTATGGATTCCGTATCATGAAAGTAATATGTAGATACCAAAGATACCAATGAGAAAAGAAGTGTTATGACAAACATTGGTGAAAGCCAGTTTTTTTTAAATTTGAAATTCAATATTGATTACCATTTTAAAGCTTAAGTTGACTCAACTGCATTGAACCAATTAGAGAGAGTAATTTTAAGGTTCTCGCCTGTTTCAGCAAGCACCATTAAGTTTTTTATTTTCCATCAAGTTTGTTTTTTCTCATCCGATCAAAAAATAATAAATCAGCAGACAATGCAAATTTTGCATAAGTAGCTCGTATTTATTTTCGAAGACAAACTTTTTGGAGATGAATATGACTAACTCAAACGTTGTGGAACTATTTCAGAAGCGACCTGCAGTTGCTAATGATGAAGAATATATTGCTTTATATGAGCAAAATAATGATTACATTTATTACGTAAGAAATTATGTAGCTCAGCAAGCGTTTATAGTTGTTAGCGACTCTCTTATGCAAGCAATACCTGAGGAGATGCGCCCAGCTACGAACGTGTTTTTCAGTTGTAATTTCTGCTTATTGAAACAGTTCAAGCAATTGGTGCAATCGCATATTCTCAACACTGGACAATTTCTTTATTTTTATCATTTGTTTGATAAATCAGTTAACGCGTTTTTTGACTCGTTATGACTTAAAGCCAGCTCTGCTGGCTTTTTTAATGAATAAGAGTGCTCTAAAAGCCCTGTTTGGG
>NZ_JAKEVM010000201.1 GCF_022398475.1 Pseudoalteromonas shioyasakiensis
GTATTCAATATAAATTACTGTTTAATATAATCAATCAGTTTGTCGGCAATCGCAGTATTGTTTTGCGAACCGTAGAAATCTTCAGCACGTTTACCATAGGCAAATACTTGTACATCAATAGCGGTGTGGCCGCCAGTAGTCCAACCTGTGAAGCTGGCATGATTGATAATATCTTTTACTGCAAGTAGTAACGCTTTCTCGCCCATTTTCTTAGCTTGGCTAAGCTTAATGCTGTTTGCATCAGTAAACTCGATATCAGAATACTTTTGCCATACTGCTTTTAAGTCATCGCTTTCAAGTAGATCTTTTGTGATAGTGCCAGCTGTTGCTTTAACACCTTTAACAACGTCTGTTTCCCACTTATATTGACCATGAGCACCAAGTGTTAATCCACCTGTTGAGTGGTCGGCGGTGATAACAAGCAGGGTATCAGGGTTTTTATCTACATACGCTTTTGCTTGTTCAATCGATTTAGCAAAGTCGTCCATTTCGCCCATTGCGCATGCGATGTCGTTTGCATGACCACACCAGTCAATTTGGCTGCCTTCGATCATCACAAAGAAACCTTTGTCGTTTTGACCATCAAGTAAATCAAGCGCTTTAGTTGTCATTTGCGTAAGGCGCGTTGGATTTTCGTCAAGCGCAAACGGTAAACCGACTTCAGCAAATAAACCAAGCGCTGGAACTTGCTTTAAGTCATTCATTGCTGCGAAGTCATCGCTGTACTGATAGCCAGCCGCTTTAAACTCTTCCACTAGATTACGGTCTTTACGAACATAATATTTCGTGCCGCCACCTAGCATTAAATCAACCGGTAATTTACCCGCGATTTTGTTATCGATATAGTCGTTAGCAATTTCGTCGTAGTTACGGCGTGATTCGTTGTGTGAAGCAAAGCTTGCTGGTGTAGCGTGGTTGATTTGCGAAGTAGCTACGAGTGCTGTTGTCATGCCACGCTCTTTAGCAACCTCAAGCATAGTTTTTACTGGCTTTTTATCAGTATCAACGGCAATTGCGCCATTATAACTTTTATGGCCACTGCTTAGAGCTGTTGCACCTGCTGCGCTGTCTGTTACATAGGTATGATCGTCAGGGTAGGTATGTGCCATACCACGCAAAATAGTATCGAAAACAGTTGGGTCAACAACTTTAGTATTTGGATCATCTTTAAAGTAACGATATGCAGTTGTGTACGCCGGGCCCATACCATCACCAATCATATAAATGATGTTTTTTGGTGCTGATTCAGCCATTACTGAGCCTGCTGAGCATAATAATGCTAAAAGACTTAATTTTAATTTCATTGATGTAACCTTATTATTGTGCCCTTATTTATACTGCGAGGATTATTGTATACTAGCCAGACGATAAATAAACGCCTTTAAGTTGAAACGCTTAATAAATAGGAGCAATTGTGCAACCTTTTTCTTTTCAAACTGGCACTCAGGCAATGCATGGCCTAACCTTTGGTCATGGCGAAGAGGTTGTGATTGCCTTACATGGTTGGCTTGATAACGCACATAGTTACATACCTATGTTACAAAATGCGCAGCTAAATCAGTGTTGGTATTGTCTTGATTTTCCTGGCCATGGTTTGTCTGATTGGCGAAGCAGTGACGCTCATTATTACTTTATTGACTACATTGATGACGTCTATAAGTTTATTGAGTCACTTGATGTAACGAAAGTGCATTTAGTTGGCCATTCTATGGGCGCCATGGTTGCTGGCGTTTTTGCTAGTTGCTTCCCTGAAAAGGTCGCATCGGTAAACTTTATTGAGGGGATTGGCTGCGTTACAACTAACAGCAATGAAGTGAGCAGCCAACTTCGAAAAGCAATATTAAATAGAGCGCGGGTAAACAGTAAAGGCCCTCGCGCATTTGACTCAATAGCGCACATTATTAGTGCAAGGCTTGCAAGTGGCGACCTTGAATACCCACAAGCAGAGCTTTTAATGACACGAAATAGTTACGAAAAAGCAGGGAAGTGGTATTTAACAACCGATCCTAAGCTTAAAAATCACTCAGGATTTCGCTTTGATGAGGCGCAATGTATTGCAAGCATCAAACAAATTACCGCACCATGTCAGCTTATCCTAGGGGATAAGGGCTATCCTTTTGTTAGAGATAACCTAGAGGCATATGGTAAATATTACAAGGAGTTAAAAATTCATGAGATACCTGGAGGTCACCATTGCCATATGCAAAGTCCTGCATTAACCTTAGAGCACATTCATGCATTTATTGGGCAGTATAAAGCAAGTTAATTGTATAATTGCACCAAATGTGGGATTATCTGCACCATTAGAGTATTTACTCCATTGAGAAACGGCCTTAGTTAGATTAAGGTTATTAAAAAATATAATTATAAACAGGAGCTAAGAGTGGAAAAAATCTGGCTTAAACGCTACCCAGAAGGTATGCCTGAAACAATCGACCCTGAGCATTATCACTCGCTACTCGACTTGTTTGAAAAAAGTTTTGCTGACTATAGTGACCTTCCAGCCTTTACCAACATGGGTAAAGTGTTGACCTATAGTGAGTTAGACAGTGCTACAAAACGTGTTGCGTCGTACATTCAAAATGATCTTGGTCTGAAAAAAGGCGATAAAGTAGCGGTGATGATGCCGAATCTACTACAAACGCCTGTGACTATTTTAGGCATTCTTCGTGCAGGCTGTGTAGTGGTAAACGTAAACCCACTTTACACCGTGCGTGAATTAGAGCATCAGTTAAATGACTCTGAGTCATCAGCAATTTTCATTCTTGCTAACTTTGCCGATACCCTAGAAAAAGCATTACCAAAAACCAACGTTAAGCACATCGTGGTTACTCAAGTGGGTGATATGGTGGGAGGCCTTAAAAAGCACATCGTTAACTTTGTGGTTAAGCACGTTAAGAAAATGGTGCCTAGCTACACATTGCCAAATGCAATCAAATTTGCAGATGCGCTTGCTGGTAACGAAGAGAGCTACAAAAAGCCAGAGGTTGATTTAAATGACTTAGCATTCTTGCAATACACAGGTGGTACAACGGGTGTATCTAAAGGTGCAATGCTATCGCATGGCAACATGGTTGGTAACCTTGAACAAGTTTCAGGTTGTTTAGACAAAGTATTAGAGCGCGGAAAAGAAGTGGTTATTACGGCACTGCCGCTTTACCACATCTTTGCTCTGACAGCGAACTGCCTAACATTTATGAAATACGGTGGTTTAAACGTACTTATTACAAACCCTCGTGATATGCCTGGCTTTGTAAAAGAGTTAGCACAACACAAATTTACTGCAGTAACGGGTGTAAATACCTTATTCAACGGTTTATTAAATACCCCAGGTTTTGCTGAACTTGATTTCTCAAGCTTAAAAATGTCACTTGGCGGTGGTATGGCGGTACAGCGTCCAGTTGCTGAAAAATGGCAAGCTGTAACGAAAACAAAATTAATGGAAGGTTATGGCCTAACTGAGTGTGCACCACTTGTAACTGTTAGCCCTTACGACCTTGAAGGTTATAACGGTTCAATTGGTTTACCTGCTCCTAGCACTGAAATTAAGCTTATGCTTGAAAATGGTGAAGAAGCAGCAAAAGGTGAGCCAGGCGAGCTTTGGGTTAAAGGCCCACAAGTTATGCAAGGTTACTATAACCGCCCAGATGCAACAGCCGAGTGCTTAAAAGACGGTTGGTTTGCAACAGGTGATATTGCAACTTACGATGATGAAGGCTTCTTCTACATTGTTGATCGTAAGAAAGACATGATTATCGTATCTGGTTTCAACGTGTTCCCAAATGAGATCGAAGAAGTTGTTGCTATGCACGATGGCGTGCTTGAAGTAGCAGCTATCGGTATTCCTCATGAGGTCAGTGGTGAACAAGTTAAAGTTTTTGTCGTGAAAAAAGATCAATCTTTAACTGAAAAAGATATAATAAAGCACTGTCGTGATAATTTAACGAACTATAAGGTGCCTAAACTCGTTGAGTTTAGAGATGAACTACCAAAAACAAACGTTGGTAAGATTCTAAGAAGAGCCTTAAAGGACGAACAAAAATAATTAAAGCCGGCATTAGCCGGCTTTTTTATGGTAATGAAAGGGGTATAAGTGCAATATCAACTGATCGAAACGCAAAATCAATTAAATGATTTTGTAGAAAAAATAACAGGAAAACCGGTACTGGCAATTGATACCGAGTTTATGCGTCGTCGTACGCTTTACCCTGAAGTTGCACTTATTCAAGTATACGATGGTGAGCATTTAGCGTTAATCGACCCACTGGCTGAGTTGTCGCTTTTTGATTTTTGGCAAGTACTTAAAAACCCAGAGGTGTTAAAAGTATTGCATTCACCGTCAGAAGATATTGAAGTGTTTCAAAAATACGCTGGCTTTGTACCAACACCGCTGTTTGATACCCAGTTTGCTCTACAAATACTAGGTCATGGAAACTGCATGGGCTTTGCCCACATGGTTAAAGAGTTGCTTGATATCGAAATTGATAAAAGTGAATCACGCACTAACTGGCTACAGCGCCCACTCACAGAAAAGCAGCTAGATTATGCCGCTGCAGATACGTACCACTTACTGCCTTGTTTTGAAATTATTAAAAAACAAATTGATGAAGCTGGCTTTTTTGACATTGTGATCAGCGAAAGCGAGTTAGTCGCGCAAAAACGTGCTTACCAACCACCAGCAGATCAGCTTTATAAAGATATTAAAAATGCTTGGCAATTACGACCGCACGACTTAGCAGTATTACGCGAACTTGCCGCATGGCGCCGTGAAAAGGCAGAGCGCAAAAACCTCGCGCTTAATTTTGTGGTAAAAGAGCACAACATGGTTGAAATAGCTAAGCGTAAGCCTGCAAGTTTAAATGCGTTACGCAGAGTGCCGGGTGTTGAGCCAATGGAAGTGAACCGTTCGGGCGTAGAAATTTTAAAATGTATTGAGCGTGGTAAAGCCGTTCCTGTAAGCGAACAACCTGCACAATTAAAACGTTTAATCGATTTTCCGGCATATAAAAAAGCCGCTAAAGATATTAAACAAAAAATCACCAAAGCTGCAAAAGAGCAGGGTATTCCTGAAGATGTATTGGCCTCTAAAAAACAGATTAACCAACTGATCAGCTGGAATTGGAAGCTCGATGCAGATGAGCGTAAAGCTGCATCAAAGCCAGATCTATTCAACTCATGGCGCTATGAGTATGTGAAAGACGTACTTAAAGAGTGGCAAAATTAAGTAACTATTTCAAAGGGCTTTTTATACTTTGACTTGCATTAAAAGCCCTGAAACTTACTGCGTTTACGCGTAACCTCTAACCAATGCAGTAAGTTATTATCATATCTTTTAAGTCGTTGTTTTTGTTTCGACGTTAAATAATAAAATGGCGCGAATATAAAATAGCCATGACCAATGATTACCACACAATTAAAAC
>NZ_JAKEVM010000202.1 GCF_022398475.1 Pseudoalteromonas shioyasakiensis
CTTTTAGTTAGTTGTATAGGTATTTGTTTGAGTCTAAAAATGTATCAGCTTGATTATGATGAATTAGTGCAAAGTTGGAATAAAACCCTCGAAGTTTTAGCCCTTTTTGCTGATGTGCCCGTCGCCTTAGTAATGAAAGTAGAAAACAATATTATTAGTGTATTTTCAAAAAACAATAACCAAGATAATCCTTATGAAATTGGTGACAGTGAAGAGTTAGAAGATTCAGGCCTTTATTGTGAGCATGTCGTAAAAACGCAGAAATTACTGAACATTCCAAACGCACTTATTGATGAAGACTTCAAAGAAAACCCAGATATCAAGCTTAATATGATTTCTTATTTAGGTTTACCTATATGTGCAGGAGACACCACCCCATTTGGCACAATTTGTATCTTAGATAGCAAACCCCATGAATATAACGAGCCTGTGATAAAACTACTCGAAACCATTAAGCAAAGCTTCGAAACACAACTGAAATTATTGTATCAGCAAAAACAAGCGTTTGAGCAGCAACAGTTTGCTGAACTAGCCACTTTAATTAGAGGAATAGCCCACGAGCTCAACACACCACTCGGTAACTGCATTACCGCAGTAGATGTTACCCAACTTGCTGTCAAAGAAACACAAACCAGACTTTTAAAAAAACGACTTAGCCAACAAGCACTGCAAAATACTTTAGAGACATTGATAAATACCAATGAACTACTAGACAGAAACTTAACTTCATCTGCTTACAAGATACGTATTTTACAAGATTTGTTGTATACCAAATCACAATCAAGTAAAACAATCATGACGTTAGAGCAACTCTCTGAGTCATTGTATAAACACTTAGAAGAGCAAATAAAACATCGCAGTATCAAATTAGACATTAATTATCAAAACCCGCATAGCCAATTAGAAGTTGAAATAGACTTGCTAAAACAAGTGCTGTTTATTTTATTGCAAAACTCAATTGAGCATGCATTCAACAATATTACAGACCCTTTAATAGAAATTGATATTTTTGATTTTGATGAGGTGTTAAAAATTCACTACACAGATAACGGGACTGGTATCAGTAGCACTGAATTAAGCTCAATTTTTACCCCATTTTATAAAGGTAAAAACAACCAATCAGGTATAGGGCTTGGCCTCAGCATAGCGAAGAAAATAGTTAGCCAACAACTGCAAGGCGATATTTGCGTACAAGAAAGTGATGTAGGCGCCCACTTTTTAATTAGTTTGCCAAAGTAAGCTAAAAAGTTTAAATGTCTTTCGTGAATAAAATCTTACTAGTTTGTGTGCAGCCTCTGTCTTCATAACCTACTATTGCATAGTCATTTTTGATATGCAGACTCAGCATTGCAGGAAAACGGTTCATCGACTTAACTTTTATAGCTAGATAACTGTGGGCTTTAACCCATGCTTCTTGCGCGTTTAATAAAGCCTGTGCAATGCCCTGCCCTCTACATTCTGGCGCAACCGCGCCAAGCCAACTATAAAAGGTGTTTGAATCTAACGCATAACCCAGTTTGTAGGCCACAGGCTTATTATCGATATAAGCGACTAAAGCTAGGTGGTCAACATCTGCACACTGTGCTTGTAATTTACTAAGGATATTTCGACCATCAAACTCAGGAATTTGACTATCGACAAGTAACAAATCTTCTAAACTAGCTGGCTTAATTATGTAACTTTTTTCCATTCACTACTTTGTTGTATGAGTGCTTGAATACATGATCAAATTTTGTTGCTCTATTTGTTTGTATAAAGCAACTCGCTTTTGGATTAATACAATTTCATCTTGTAAGTTTTTTTGCAATTGTTGATAAACGTCTCTGTTATGTTCTGTTTTCAATGCAATTTCAACTTTAGAAAGCTGTTCATTTAACTTAATAATATACACTAGCGCTGATTGATAATATTCAGTGTTTGGTACAATCGCATTAACCGTATGACTTATAACAAAACAGAGTGAAGTCAGAATAAACAAGAGTAATTTCATATATATAAATCCCTTTTTTATGCCTTATGAAACAAAGTATATCAATACCAAAAAGCATTTAAATACTATGGTTAGAAACTCACTTCTAACTTCTAACTTCTAACTTCTAAATTCTAACCTCTATTACCTTCTAACTTCACTTTTCTTTTCGATAATACAACTTTGAATAGCGTTTTACACGGGCATGCACGCCGCGACCTAAGCTCTTAAATTTAGCTTCAAGTACATCTACGCCATATAAAATACCTACTACCAGCACAGATAATTTTATTGCAGCTAGCAAGTTGTCGGTGGCAATGACAACACCAATTGATGCTAATACCCAGATCGTTGCAGCGGATGTTACACCAACAACCGCGCCATCTTTTGCAAGCATCACCCCGGCACCTAAGAAGCCAATACCGGTGATAATTTGGCCAACCACACGTGAATGATCAATATCTTCTCCATGCAACATAAACGCTGTTGATAGAAACAAATAAGTACCTAACACAATGAGCGCTGAAGTACGAATACCCACAGGTTTGCCGCGTAATTGACGCTCCATACCAATAATTGCGCCGCAAAATGCAGCGCTACCAATTGCTGACCAAGAATAAGGGGCAATATCAAATAAACTACTCAGTGTCACTGCACTTCCAAATCAAACTAACAATCAAAATTATAAATAAAAGGCCATCGCAGTACTGAGACGCGATGAACCAAAACTAGCCATTTTAGTAAAATCGGCTTTAGCTATTGGCACATGCTGACAATCAATCGCCAATTGTTTTTCGTTTTCACAAAACGGGTCATGCACGTACAAGCAATGCTCATCAATATGCGTTACACACACCCAGTGCGGTGACTTTTTACCATCAAACCGATAGGTGCTGATCAATAACACCACCGCTTTACCCTCAGCAAGCCAATCTTCAATGGTAGCCAAGGTTAACTCTTGATACCTCACAGGCAGTTTTGCAGCTATTGCTTCAGCCACAAACTGATTGTGTACGGTATGCAAAATGGCTTTTTTCTTTTCGCTTCTTACCCCGTCAATAAACAAGGTATCACGGGTATTTAAAATAGCATCAGCTTTAAAGCCACGTTTCATTGCACCAAGTGCTAACCCTAGAGGATGACAACCGCCATGCCCTGAAGTCATGAAAATAGTCGTGGCTTCACGCCATATATCCAGCTCTTTAAGTTGACTCATTGCGGTATCATTCAATGATGACATTGCCATTAATAACGCCGCTGGGCCACAGGTAAATTCGGTAGTTTGCTGGTACCAAGGTGTATGTTTATCGGCATTAAATTCGATATTACGACGAATGTTTTTTTGCATTCGATGGGCATCACTATGGTCATCATAATAATCACTATAATGACCAAACACCTGGTAACCCAGTTTTTCATATAAACGAATTGCTGATTGGTTGTTTACCGCAACTTCTAAACGCATGTATAAACGGCCCCGTTTAGCCGTTTCATTTTCAAGCGCAAGTAGTAACTTTGAAGCAATACCTTTACCTTGCTGAGATTGCAAAACCGCCAGTGAATATAACCGAGCAAGCCGCGTTCCTTTGTGACACCACACTAAACCATAACCAACCAGTTGATTATCTACCTCAGCCACCATCAGTAAGCCGTGGCTTGCGCTGATCCAGCGTTTTAAACTACGGCTACTTAATCTATCTTGGTTAAAGCTTTGCTCTTCAATGACGACAAGAGCCGTCAAATCCGCAGCCTTAGCAAAGCGGATTTGACAAACAGATACGTTCATTAACCGCGGCCTCGTGCTTCTAGGCGTTGTTTAAACTCATCCATAATGATCATATAAAGCTCATCACCTAAATAGGCATCTTCGACTTTATGGTCGATACTAGGGTTGTCATTCACTTCTAACACGTACGCTTTACCTTGATGATCTTTAACATCAACACCATACAAACCTTTCCCCACTGTTTTACAGGCTTTTAAAGCTGCATCAAGTACCACTTTTGGTAGCTCAAAGGTTGGCAAGGTCTCGAAACCACCTGAGAAAAAGCGTTTTGCATCATGGTTGTAAATTTGCCAGTGATTACGAGCCATTAAATAACGACACGCATAAATTGCACGGCCATTTAACACCCCAACACGCCAGTCGTATTCGGTGTACATGTACTCTTGTGCAAGCACAAGTGCACTGAACTCAAACAGCTCAGTTAACTTAGCAACTAACTCATCACGATTAGCGACTTTAAATACGCCTTTTGAGAAAGAGCCTTCTGGCATTTTTAATACCAGTGGGTAGCTGAAGTTTGCTTCTAAACTTTCAATTGTCTCTTCGTTTGTATCAGCCACAACGTGAGTTTTTAAACTTGGCACTTTTTGATAATTAAAGGCATCGTGCAAATACACTTTATTACAACAGCGCAGTATCGACTCTGCATCATCAATGACCACTAATCCTAAGCTTTGTGCTTTACTCGCTAAACGATAGGTTGGATGGTCGATGGCAGTTGTTTGACGAATAAATAACGCATCAAATTGTGCAATATTGGTAATTTCATCAAATGTCAGTGCTTGGGCATAAATACCATGTTTAGCGGCTGCTTTAATAAATTTAGCAATGGCGTCTTTATCACTTGGCGGCACTTTTTCTTGGTGATCAACCAATATAGCCATATCCCAACGGTAACGACGTTTTTTATCGTGAATGCGCCATACAGACATCGTAAAGCTATTGAGCTGTTTTACAAACTCTGTAAAGCCAATATCATCTAATGATGCAATCGTGCCTTGCTTCACAACACCGTGATCATCACACACCAAAATAGGCGCAGGATATTGCGCGAATAATGCTTTGGTTGCTTTATTTTGCTGTTCTTGATCTGTGTGACCAAAAAAGACAGTGCCACCAGCAAGCGCTTTATGACGCGTGCTGTGCTCATCGCTACGTAGCGCATTAATTGTTTTTACACTCGGTAATACCTGGTGCTTTCTTGCTTCAGCAAGCAAAGAACAATAATAACCTTTACTTAAATACTGCCCTGTATCACACAAGTTTAAAATGCGTGTTTTTGGCTCATTATGTTTTGGGTAATCACGTAAGTAGGTGTCAAAGGTAATGACATTTTCGAAATTTTGAGCAATACGTTGCTCATTGTTATCAACCACAATCAAGGTTTTAAACACGACTTTTCCTAAATTAAGTCTTATGAAAAAATGAAAACACCCAGCCAATTAAGTGAACGCATGAGGCTAAACTTCACTTAACTAGATGGGTGCTTATAAGCATTAAGCTTGATGTGATTTATAGAGGTTTTTTTGCTTTGTGACCAACGAGATATTTTTTACTTGAAGATTAAATTTACTGATTAAAAATACC
>NZ_JAKEVM010000203.1 GCF_022398475.1 Pseudoalteromonas shioyasakiensis
GCACTACCCAATTAACTTTTTTAAAAATTATCTCAGTGCATATACAAACACAATAAGTAGAAAAGCGTAAATTCGAACGGACTACCAATCCCTGAAAGCATTAACAGTGCTGCTTTTCAGTAATGTTATAACCACTTTTTCTGACCACAAGAATAGCTAGCTTAAAACCTGTTTCGGATAAAACTAGCAGGCCACAGCAAAAGTTGGTATATAACATTTAAAAATTAACAATTAGCAGAAAAAATAATAAATTCCACACACAGCCACCAGAGATAATAAAATAAATACAAAGTAGTGACTTATTGTTTAGCTAAACAATAACCATAAACACTATTAGTATGAAAGTATCTAAGCATTTTTGTCGGAAACAGTGCTAAAGTTTGCTCGATGAATGGCAATAATGCAGTATAAAAGTAAGGCTTCAATTAATTAGCATAAGAAAAACATTTTAGAGCATTAACACTAATGACTATGAATTTTCACATTCTATACTCATCCATGCCCCAAAGTATGAGAAAGGTTTTGTCTAATCTAGATACAAACAATATACTCGATGTATTAACTGGTGAGGTTTTATTGTAAAACAAAGACACCACAATGGTAGTAATGTATGGCCAATGCTCTTCGAACTTTATCAATAAGTATTATAACTTTAATAGCTTTTATATACGGCTTAAATATCTTCTTGACTAAACAGGTCAATGATTTGATGTACGCGCCAAAAGGCTTAGAACTACATACCTTTCAAGGTACAGATGTTACAGTGGTAACAGCTCCTTGGTACAACCTCGTATTAAGTGGCCAGCATTTAGTTTACGATAATAATATTTCTTATATTGTTATTAATACAACAAATGAGTCAGTCGTAACAGCTGCGACTTCTGATCTTATACTCACTACATTATTCTCACCGGTAAACATTATCATTTTAATCTTGTTAGCATTAGCCATCAGTTGGTTAGTTAACTTAAGATTTCAAAATAATCATGAGAAATACGCTCTCAAGATGCTCAATACTAAATCAATTGAATTACTCAATAGTCTAAACTTAGCCAGTGAATCAGGTCTAAACAAGCATACACAACTTGAACAGTTACAAGTAAATTTTCAAACACTTACAACCCATATAACTAATTACACACGTGAATCTGAAGTCAGTATTTATCAAGATAAGTTAACCCACCTTATTGACCGACATGCCTATATAGAACACCTTGCCAAACAATTGAGACTTGCTGAGATGGATAAATTCAGCTGTGCATTACTATTTATAGATTTAGATGGATTCAAACAGGTAAATGACTCTTTTGGTCACAGTTTTGGTGACGATGTGTTAATTCAAGTAGCAACACGCTTGAGCAGTGTTTTACGCCACCATAAAATAAGTAATATTTCCCCAATTAGTCAACTAGAACAAAACTTAGCGCGCCTTGGTGGTGATGAGTTCTCTATTTTCATTAGCTTAAAAGATGATAAAGACAAAGCACTAGAGGTTGCACAAAATGTACTGCACGAAATCGAACGTGATTTTGTTTTAGGTAACAAGCTAATCAAAATTAGCGCTAGTATAGGTATTGCGGTTTACCCAGATAGTGCATCCACCCCACAAGCATTACTGCAAATGGCTGATGTAGCAATGTATCGAGCCAAAACAGATGGTCGTGGTATTTTTAAAGTCTATTCTCCTGAAATGGGTAAAAAGATTAGGCGCTATCATTACTTGCTAGAAGAGATGCGTCTTGCTATTGCTAGCAGCAGTTTTCATTTGTCTTTTCAACCTATTGTACATGTAGATGATTGTGCAATTGACTACTTTGAAGCATTAGTTCGCTGGGATCACCCTGTTGAAGGCTCAATCACGCCTGACGAGTTTATCCCCATTGCTGAAGAGTCTAATCTGATACTAGAACTTGGTGATTGGATCATGCTGGAATCATGTAGACAAATGTCTGCTTGGTATAATGCGGGGATGAAGAAAGTGTCTATTTCTGTGAATATATCTGGCGTGCAATTAAAACATTACGATATTTATGAGTGGGTCATGGAGAAGCTTGCCAAAACAGGGCTGCCTGCAAAAGCGCTGATGCTTGAAATAACCGAATCAACCTTAATCAAAGCAAGCAACAAGATTATTCAATCGTTAGAAAAACTCAGAAGCGAAGGGATCACCATTGCGATTGATGACTTTGGTACTGGTTTTAGCTCGTTAAGTACCCTTGCAGATTTACCTATCGATGTGATCAAACTCGATAAACTGTTTGTTGCGCAAGCTAACGATAACCTTAAATATAATGAAATCATGCACTCTGTCAGCGAGCTTGGCCGAAAACTCGGTCTTAAAGTTGTCGCCGAAGGAGTTGAAGAACTCGCTCAATTTGAACTAGTTAAATCGATGGGCATAAACAGTGTTCAAGGCTACCTAGTGAGCCACCCTGAGTCGTCTGTTAATGTTGGCCACAAAGTATTGCAAGATAACATTAACTTTATGTCTGTTACTGGAACAGGGGTTTGGAATATACAGCAACCGCTTTAGTAAGTTATACTAAACACATTATTCAAAGCCATTCCCTTGTTAATGTTAAAAAAAAGCTTACTTACAGTTTTTATCTTGTCAGTCACCATCATTGGAATACTGGTTGGCTCTTCTATTTATACCCTTTACAGCAAAAAACGTTTAACTGTGGACCCAAAACTGAGAGAAATCTCCGGTATTGAATTTGATAAGTTCAATCGACTTTGGGCCATTAATGACAGCGGTGACCAACCAAAACTATACCGTCTTAATGAAGATGGCTCTATAGCAAAAGAAATTTTAGTAACCAATGCTAAAAACATTGATTGGGAAGATATGACACAAAACAAATTTGGTCACTTCTTTTTGGGGGACTTTGGCAATAATAAAAACGATAGAAAATGGTTAACCATTTATAAAATAGAAAACCCTATCGATATCAAAAGCGACACCACAGAAGCAGAGATAATCAAGTTCACTTATCCTGAAATGGATGGCAGCCCTATTCAACCAGAACAACGTAATTTTGATTTAGAAGCCTTTGTAGCCCTTGGCCGACACCTCTATTTATTTACTAAAAATCGCACTGAGCCATTTGATGGTATTACAAAAGTGTATAAAGTTGGCGATCATGCAGCTAACTTTGATGCACAATTAATAGATTCGTTTCAAACTTGCACCACAATGGAAAAACTTTGTTGGATCACTTCTGCGGCTCTGAGCCCTGATAGAACCAAGTTAGTTCTACTAGATTCAACCAGCATTTGGTTATTTGAAAATTATCAAGGCGATAAGTTTTTTTCAGGGGATGTATCGCGCATTGACTTAGGCATTGTTACACAAAAAGAAGCCATCACTTTTTACGATGACAACACAATTGTTTTTACAGATGAAGAATTTAAAGGCATTGGCGGTAATGCCTATGTCATTAAGCTCGATGAAGTCGAAAAGAAAGTCATTCGCAAAGCGCCCAAAACCAATCAATGACTAAGTGCGTTATTTAGAGAGCGCTTTTTCGATATCTACACCTAATATCAGCACTCCCATGTGCTGATTTTCCTTATCAAATATGGGCACACTAAACTGTACCTGAAAGTGTTTAGTCGACTCATCGAACTCCACTGTATCAATGTAATAGTCATCATCTTGCTGGTACATATTTAAAAATTTGGCTTCATCACCCTGCCAATAGTCTGTTGTGACTTCACTGATAATGACATTTTTACCTTGTTTATCGGTGACGATTATTTCTGTAATGACACCTTGCATCTGCTTTTGCCATACTTGTAAGAATTGTGAACCTTCAAGTTTTAGGTAGCGCTCTGCCAGTATAGATGTATTGTCACGGACTTGTTGCGCCCACTGATGATCAAGCTGTTCGAGATCTTGCTGCGCGAGTGGTTGCTGATTACTTTTAATTACTGCTTGCTGCACCTGTTCTGAATTCGCTAATTGCTGTATTTTTTCTAAAAGCCCTTGCACTAAAGTAAGTTTTTCAATTTTTGACAATACAAAGGGACTTTGTGAGCAACTACTTATGTGACTGTTAAAGGCATTTAAAAAGTCAGGAAACTCCTCGAGTGTTTTATTTGCTGCAAATAAACCCAAAGGCACATAACGATAGAATGTTTGCGTGTATTCATCTGGCTTTATCTGTAACTGCACAGCATTGAACTCAAACTCTTCTAAATCAAGCAAGATTCTATCTACCCGCTGCTTTTTAAATACTTTTATAAGCTCTTGCGTGGTGTTAACTTCGACTTCAATTTTCCGATTTGTTAATTGATACCAATCAGCCTGATGACTTCCTCTTACGACGCCATAACGAAGTTCGTGTTCGGCTATTGAAGCCGAATCTGCGTGGGTAAACCAGTACCAGTTTTCTAAAAACATCGGGGCAGAAAGCTCACCATACTCTTGCATTTGCGATAACAGGTTTGCGGTAAAGTAACCATCGAGCCGATTCAGCTGCACTTCCCTTTTAGCCCTTAACCAAGGTAACTTCTGCAAGTGAAATGGCACATTGATTTGCTTGAAAATACATTCAACATGCGTAATTGCGTTGTGTGGTGCGTTAATTGGTAAGTTAGTACCTAACTGAAAAGGCTGAGCTACAGTGAGTGACAGCAATAATGAAGCAAGCATCAATACAAGCCTAAATAACTAACGAGTAATAGTTATTATAGACAAAAGAAGCGGTTTTACCTGATTAAGGGTTAACGCTTAAACTTTGTCTCTAAAATCACAGACGACGTTGTTCGCTCTACGCCATCTAAGTTACCAATGTCATCTAATAGGTGACTCAGCTTTTCAAGGTTTTGTGCTTGCACGACAGCAATCAAATCAAATTCACCACTAATTGCATAGAGCTGTGAAATAGCATCAATTTGCTTTAGTTCAAGATTCGTTTTGGTGGTCAGTTTTTGCTTCACTTTAATCGAAACATGGGCCGATACCATTTGGCTCAAATAGGCGTCACCATAGTCTACGCTGTAGCCTTTGATCACCCCTGTTTCTTCTAATTTTAACATTCTGCTTTGAACAGTTGAGCGCGATAAATTAAGCGCTCTCGCTAGGTCAGAAATACTCGCACGCGCGTTCGTTCTTAAGATAGCTAATAGTTTTTCATCTTGTGAAGTTATCACTTTGACTACTCTTTTCGTTAATTTGCTTTTTATTTTAGTCATTTTTCACAAAATAGCACTGCAAATTTAAGTCCCTAACCCAGATAATAAGAA
>NZ_JAKEVM010000204.1 GCF_022398475.1 Pseudoalteromonas shioyasakiensis
ATATTAAATATTAGTTATATCAATAACTTGATTATTTCGTTGTAAATTTTTTGCACAAATTAACCAAAAAGATGTAGCACAAATGTAATTTAGAGTGTATGGTTTGTTACTAGATGACAGCGTTGTCATCATCACTGGGCAGAAGTGATATAAAAAACCAACAAAATGATTCAAGGGGAATCCTGTGTTAGCTAAAAATTTTAAGAAAAGCTTATTAGCAGTTAATATCGGCCTCGTAATGAGTGCTGGGTTCACTGGCGCTGCATACGCAGCAGATGAAACTAAAGTTCAAGAAGATGTTGAAGTAATTGAAGTTCGCGGTATTCGCCGTTCACTTGAAGCTTCAATGAATACTAAGCGCTTTGCTGACAGCGTTGTCGATGCTGTTTCTGCAGAAGACATCGGTAAGTTTCCTGATGGTGATGTAGGTGAAGCACTTGGTCGTATTTCAGGTGTTGCTGTTAACCGTCAATTCGGTCAAGGTCAGCAAGTGTCTATTCGTGGTGCTTCAAGCCAATTAACACGCACACTTTTAAACGGTCAAACTGTTGCATCAACAGGTTGGTATGACCAACAATCAATCGACCGTAGCTTCAACTACACGCTTTTACCACCTGAATTAGTTGGTGAAATCCAAGTTTATAAATCTTCTCAAGCTGACGTTGTAGAAGGTGGTGTTGGTGGTACTGTTATTGTTAACACTCGTAAGCCACTTGATCTTGACGCTGGTACAACTTTCTTAAGTGCAAAAGCCGACTACGGCACAATCTCTGAAGAAACAGACCCTCAAGTTTCTGGTTTATTTAGCTGGAAAAATGACGAAGAAACATTCGGTCTACTAGGTTCAGTATCTTGGGCTGAAACAAACTACCAACGTAACGGTATCGAATCACTGATCGGTTGGGGTGATATTGTTCCTACTACGTTCCAACAAGAGCGTGAACGTACAGCATTAAATGCAACTTTCCAGTATCGTCCTACAGAAAACCTAGAGCTAGGTTTAAACATCATGAGCCTTGAGTTAGATGCAAACAATGCAAATACCTCAAACTTTGTAATGTTCCCTGACGACAAAGAAGCAGCTTGTGAGCAAACAAATGCATCAGGTACATGTACTTTCTACCGTCGTACTGGTGAAGGTGTAAATCCAGGTTGGACTCAAACTTGGGCACGTATCGCAAGCATGTCATCTGATACTGCTGATTTCAGCCTTAAATACGAAGCTGACTACTTCACATTAAAAGGTCGTTTCGGTACAACTGAATCAGAAGGTGGTACAGACCTAACAGCAAACTACGGTAACTTCATCGGTGTTCCATCTGATTACGCTGGTACTTATGATGCTACTGGTGATGTAATCAAAATTGATATCAATAACAAATACTTTGAAGCATCAGATTTTGCGGGTCCATTATCTCCAGCTGGTTGGGCACTTAAAAAGCAGCCTAACACAGATGAAGAAACTTACGCACAGTTAGACCTTTCATTCCCTGTTGATTTTGGTGCTATCACAGCAATCAAAACAGGTTTCCGTTGGGCTGACCATGAAGTAAAACAAGAGACTTACTCAACTACTTTAGTTGATACATTACCAAGTGGTGATGGTGAGACTTACTACTCAGGTACAATGTCATCAGGTGCAGGTTTCACTTTACCTGAGCCAGATTTTGACAAAATGGTATCTGATGCACGTGCTGCAATTGCAAGCTTCGATAATGATTCAGCTGTATACCGCTCAGGTTACGGTACAATCGAAGAAGAAAACTTCGCAGTTTACGCAATGGCAGAGTTCTCTGCAGAATCTATCCGCGGTAACTTCGGTTTACGTTATATCTCTACAGATGCAGAATCAGATTACTACGGTTTTGCAAATGGTGAGTACGAAAGTTCACTAAGCACAGATAAAGCGAGCTACAACGACGTATTACCTAGCATCAATATCGCATTCGATTTAGCTGAAGATGTAATTTTACGTACCTCTGCTGCACAAGTTATTGCACGTCCTAACTACACAGATATGTTCTCTGCATCATCTTTTGCAGGTTACGCTGATGGTACAGCAAATAACGAAGTACTAACTAAAGGTAACGTAGGCCTTAACCCATTCAAAGCAACTCAAGCTGATTTAGGTATCGAGTGGTACTTTGATGGTGACGGTATGGTAAGTGCAACTTACTTCTTCAAAGACATCACATCATTTGTTACTTCAAGCCAAATCTTGAATCAACAAATCGGTGTTGTAGACCCAGATACTCAAGGTGATAACTGGACGCTATCTACTAAGCTTAATGCAAGTGGTGGCCAAATCGAAGGTATCGAGCTACAAATTCAAGATGGCTTTGACAGTGGCTTTGGTTACTCAGCAAACTATACATTCGTAGATGCACCATCAGAAGCTGAAAACTACCCAGATATGATCCCATTATTCTCAGATTCGTCTAAGCATACTGTGAACTTAGTGGGTTACTATGAAACAGATACTTACTCAGCACGTTTAGCTTATAACTGGCGTTCAGAGTACATGATCCGTGAGCTACCTGGTTTCTACGGTAACCGTGAGCATCAATCATACGGTACACTTGATTTCAGTGCTAACTACAGCGTAACTGATAACATTGACGTAACGTTTGAAGCTGTTAACTTAACTGAAGAAGACAGCGTACAAATCGGTGTTGCTCCTTCTGATGCGGAAGTAGTTCCTGAGCTTCGTAACGGCTACCCAGCATGGAGCTTTGAAGGTGAAGCACGCTACAAGCTAGGTGTATCACTACGTTTCTAATTTGATTTAGATAACGAAATTAAGAAAGCCCAGCTCGCACTGGGCTTTTTTGTGAGTAAAAAGTGGGCGAGTAAAAATGATAAAAAAAATCGCAATTGTTGGTGGCGGAACAGCAGGTTGGTTAGCCGCTAACCATTTGGGTCATGCGCTTTTGCAAAGTGGCATTGAGATCACGTTAATCGAGTCTCCTAATATTGCCAGCATAGGTGTCGGTGAAGGTACTGTTCCTTCGATGCGCAACTCTTTGCAAAAATTTGGTATCAGTGAAAGTGACTTTATCAATGAATGTGATGTTACTTTTAAGCAGTCAATCAAGTTTGTAAATTGGCTAGATAAACACAAACATGGTGCTAACTTTTACCATCATTTATTTGATCACCCACATATATTCGGTGAGGAGTTAACGCAGCAGTGGCTTGCTGAGGGTAACGGTAATGATTACGCAGACTTTGTTTCTAAGCAACATGCGTGTTGTGAAAATAACCTAGCACCGAAAACAATTGCGACACCTCAATATGCAGGTATCAATGGCTATGCCTATCATTTTGATGCTAAAAAGTTTGCTGCTTTCTTAGGAAGCCATGCCACGCAACATTTTGCTGTAAAACACCTGTTTGCAGAAATTAAAGATGTCAGCTGTGATGAGCAAGGTTTTATTACACACCTAATCGACTCAGAAGGTAACGCCTTAGAATTTGACTTTATTATTGATTGCTCCGGTTTTTCGGCTGCCTTTATTGGGCAAAAACTAGGGGTGGGCTTTGTTGATAAGTCAGATAGTTTATTAACTGATACTGCAATCACATTGCAAGTACCGACACAAAGCGATGATGAAATACCGCCTTACACTATTGCTACGGCACACCAAGCTGGTTGGATCTGGGATATTGCGCTCACAGAGCGAAGAGGAGTGGGGTTTGTTTATTCATCTAAGTATATGAGCGATGAGCAAGCACACGCTAAATTGCATCATTATTTAGGTAATAAATTTGAGCACTTAACGCCAAGAAAGATCCCGATGAAAGTAGGGCATAGAGAAAAAATGTGGCACAAAAACTGTGTCGCTATAGGCTTGTCACAAGGGTTTGTTGAGCCACTTGAAGCAACTGCCATCTTAATTGCAGACTTTTCTGCGGGGTTATTAGCAAAGCGTTTTCCGCGTACCCGAGATGACATTAACTTAGTTGCTGGTGATTACAATCAGCAGGTGAATTATGTATGGCAACAAACGTTCGATTTTATAAAAATGCATTACTGTATTTCGGATAGAACTGATTCAGCCTTTTGGCGTGATAACAAAAAAGCCGACCAGTTATCAGAAAAACTAAAAAATAACCTAGCACGCTGGCAGCGCTTTACACCAGTACGCGAAGACTTTGCCAGTAAGTTCGATTTATTCGACTTAGAAAACTACTTATATGTATTGTTTGGTATGCATTATGTACCCACTAAGCAGCAATATAAGCAGAGCGACAATCAACAAGTTGCTAAATTTAAACAGCAGCGCGTCAAGCAGTTATTAAATGAGCTACCTAAGCACAAAGAGCTGTTAAATAAAATAAAGAAATTTGGCTTACAGAAAAACTAACTTTATTAACTGAGCTGGCTAAAAAGGTATTAGTCAGCTTAGCTAATTCTAAAAAATGAAGAGATAGATAAACGACTGTTGCTTAGATCATTGCTGTACTTTTTGTGATTAAAAAGAGCTGCGCTGTGCAATAGGTTACTCTTATAAATTACGAGCCTATTTACCTTGGCTTCAATATCCACCACTTTTTCAAAAAGCGCTGTTGTTTCATTTAAATAGCCTTGATGAGTTGCGCTGTATTTTTCAGTATCAGCAATCATGTTATGCACGCTATTTTGGTTATCAGCTGTCACTTTAATAATATTCTCAGGCAGGTATTTGTATATGCCTGTGCCGCCCCACTCTTTAGGAGACAAATAATGCACTGCTGCAAATGTTTTATCATCCGTTGAATCAATATGTGGCATACGCTGCAAGGTATTTAATTCATTCGCATTTTGAGTAACTAATGAAAGCTTACAGCGGTGAAGATATAAATTATTTTCACCGCTTGTAATGATTTCTTGCTCTAAAAGTTCGTTAAGTAGCTGCTCACAAGCTCGGTAGTAAGGCGCAGGCATTTCATCTCGTTTTCCTGGGTAGAGTGTGCCATCGCTGCCTAAAGGCTGGAAATATGCCGTCTGTGTAGCAAATTGATAAACTGGCGCAAGGCTGTGTAAAAAGTCATCAACAATAATGACAGTCTCATTAATTTCAGCAATGAAAACGCTGCTTACTTTATAGTCTTTATTTAATTGATAGCTTTCCATTGTTTGCCTCAGTCTCTCCATAATTGTTGAATATACTAACAAAAATAGTGGCTTATGCGTGATAATATTTACT
>NZ_JAKEVM010000205.1 GCF_022398475.1 Pseudoalteromonas shioyasakiensis
GCTTTATAATGCTAATAATGTGGGTGCTGATTTTAGTTAGAATTTTCTAATAATCATCAATACAAAGAAATAAGGCGCTTTTTAGCGCCTTATATATACCCAAGCCACCTCAAGATGCAGAATTCAGCGTTTCACAGGTGCTTAGTATCAAGGCGTTACTTTGCAAGAATGGCATCCCCTTTTAAGAAGTAACAACGATGAGAGTAAGTGCCTGTGAAGCGCCCAGAGGGTTGGTTTAAAAGCGATTTATACTGCGTTATTGATTTTAACAATAGAACCACTATTACTTGCAATCAATGCCTTGCCTAAATCGCTTTTAATTCCAACTGAAACTCGCATCTTGAGGTGGTTTGGGTATACGGAATCATTTACGACGACTAAAGCCTGCAAGAGCTAATAAAGATAGCATCCACGCAAGACTCCCACCTGAGCTACTACTATCATTGTCTGAAGAGTTATCTTCATCAATTAGCGTGTTCTCTTTTGGTGATAAAGAAGCAGACGAATTCGGATCATCATCAATCACAGTCACACTGTTAATGTAAAATAAGTTTTCACCACTGAAACCTGATGTTGTATCTGGGCACTGCTCTTCATTAAGATTTACTACTGGGATTTCTCCACAATGAACTAAAGAGGTGATTTGTTCTAAAACATCCATACTCTGTACAGTTACTTCACCAAAAACAGTAAAACCACCATTTTGTAAGTCGAGGTTAGCGCTGTTATCTTTTAAATTGAAAAACCACTGACTTGTCGCACTATTAGCATTACCACCAAGCTTGGCCATTGCAATGGTACCTTTAACATTCGACAGCTCTGGCTCATTGGTAATAGCGTCAGCAGTTTCTATCGCCTCAAAATCAGTATCAAACTTAAAACCACCACCTTGCAATACAAAGTTATCAACTGAGCGATGGATAACCGTACCGTCGTAGCTGCCATCTGCAACATAGTTTAAAAAGTTTTCAACGGTAATAGGTGTGTGTTGATCATAAAGGTGAACAGTAATACTGCCCAGATCTGTCTGCATTTCAACAATAGTAGCATTGGCTGTAAAACAGCTAGCCAATAAAGCTGTTGAAAGTAGATGTTTTTTCATTGTTTATCTTTCCTGATAATTTTTATTATATAACTGCAAGAAGCTTAAACAAAATAGACAGACGCTTAAATAGCAAACAAAACAGTTACACAAAACGCGCCAAAGCAATTACATCTCAGTTACATTAATTTACACCATGTATTCATTATGGTTGTAAAAAATTTAAAGAATAAATCAAAATCGTCTTATCAAATAGGCTCAGTTTGTTAGTATCTGCACGACAACAATGAACACACAGGAATGAACCATGGCGAATGAAGAGAACGCAATATGCGATTTTGGCCTACACCAAGGTGAGCCTTATAGTAAGTTACCCGCTAGTTTTTTAAATTGGATGGTCGGCAATAATCATCAAAAGTCTCATTACGCAGAACAAGAACTACAACGCAGACAACTTGCCGCAACAGGACAACTGAATACAGAAAATAGCGACAAAAGTTTATAAAAGACATTTAATTTAAACTTAAGTCGTTTAAACTAAGCGCATAATTAACCTACTGCTCTATTCAGGCAAACAATTATGCGCTTTTTTTTACTAACATCGCTACTGGTTACCCTAACCGCATGTAGCTCCTCTTCTAATAATACTGATTCAGCCCAATATTTAACTCTGCTTCATACTAATGATAACCATGGTCGTTTTTGGCATAACGAACAAGGTGAATATGGCATGGCTGCTCGTAAGACTTTAATTGATCGACTAAAAGCCGAAGCCAAAGCACAAGGTCATGCTGTTTTACTGCTTTCTGGTGGCGATATCAATACGGGTATTCCAGAGTCTGACTTACAACACGCGGAGCCCGATTTTAAAGGTATGTCGGTAATTGGTTATGATGCCATGGCAATTGGTAACCATGAGTTTGATAATCCACTGGCAGTACTTGATCAACAACAAAAATGGTCAAACTTCCCTTTTCTATCAGCAAATATCATCGATAAAACAACCGGTGAAACTCGTTACCAAGGCTATAAAATCTTTGAAAAGAATGGACTTAAAATTGCTGTAATCGGCTTAACCACCACAGATACCGCTAAAATCGGTAACCCGCAATATATCGGTGGTCTAGAATTTAAAGACCCTACAGACGTTACTGCAAAGTTAGCTCCAGAAATTGATAAACAATACAACCCAGATATTACCATCGCTGTTACTCACATGGGTCACTATGTTGATGCTAACTTTGGTATTAACGCACCCGGTGATGTGACTATGGCGCGCAATTTACCAAAAGGGATGCTTGATATTATTGTTGGCGGTCATTCACAAGAGCCTGTGTGTATGAAAGAAGCCAATGTTGCTGACAAAAGCTTTATGCCAGGTAAAGAGTGTAAGCCTGACCAACAAAATGGTACTTGGATCATGCAAGCCCATGAGTGGGGTAAATATGTTGGTAAAGCAGAATTCAAATTAGAAAACGATGAATTAACTTTGCTCAATTACTCTCTTATTCCGGTAAATCTTTATATCGATGATGAAAACGGTAATAAAAAGCTAGCGGCTGAGTACATTGAACCAAACAAAAACTTACAAGACATCCTTGCGGTTTATCAGCAAAAAGGTGCAGCACAAATTGCTGGTAAAATAGGTAACGTGGATGCAAAACTTGAAGGTGATCGCAATAAAGTACGCTATGAGCAAGTAAACTTAGCACGCGTTATTATTGCTGCACAAATGCAGTCAGTGGGTGCTGATTTTGGTTTGATAAGCGGTGGCGGTATTCGCGATAGCATTCAAGCAGGCGATGTAAGTTATAAAGATATTTTAAAAGTTCATCCTTTTAAAAACCGTATCACCTATATTGATATGACAGGCCAAGAGCTATTTGACTACTTACAAGTTGTTACTTCTTTCCCACCTGATTCAGGTGCCTACTTACAATATTATAAGCTAAGCTTTAAACGCATTAACGACACTTTATCTGATGTTAAAATTGCTGGAAAGCCACTTGATATGGCTAAAACTTATCGTATGAGCATTAACAGCTATAATGCCTCTGGTGGTGATGGCTATCCTACTCTTACCAATAAAAAAGGCTTTGTGAGTACAGATGATACAGATGCACAGGCATTAAAACGTTTCTTTGAGCAAAATAGTCCTGTTAAAGCGGCTGATTACGCCCCTAAATAAAGACTACTTAAATAGAAAAAGGGAAGTCAGTTACTTCCCTTTTTACTTTTAAACTAGATTACTTCCCAATGACTTCAATATCGGCAATCTCGATCGCTTTCAATCCGTAATGATGTAATCGAGAACGGGAGCCTTCACCATGGGCCTTAGGTGGATAATAGGTTTCTTTTATCTCAGGCTGCTCTTGCCAAACTTCATCAAGTGCAGCCCGAATTTCACTTAATGTTTTTTCTAAACTATTGGTAAAGTTTGGGCGCTTACGTATCGTGTGACCAAGCTCTACTAACCGGTAAAAATACTTGTTCGCTAAAGTCAGTAATTCTTCTGGTACATCTTTATTTTGATTAAGCACTACATCCGGATGTTCAATACAAAACTCAACCAATGCAAGGTAAAAGCAGAGCGGTTTATTAGCAAGCGCCACTGTTTTATCAACAGCACAGCTAGCGGCCAAGGTTTTATTTTGAAGATCGACTATCAATTTAGGCTTTTCTTCTGCCTGAACAGCAACTTCTGGTTCGTGTTTAGCTATTTGGATTTTAGTGCGTTCACTTATAAATAATAAATAAGTAAATGCAGCTGCAAATAAACACACCAAAATAAACACTGCGATATCATCTTTAGCAAATAAAGACGATGCCACAACAAAGCTAACCGTTAATGATTTTTGTGGTGCATGCAATTGCTTAGTGATTAAATCTGCACGAGCAGGATAATCAGAGATCCCCTCAATGGAGTAAACCATCACGCCTGAGTCAGCTAATTGTGCATTAAGACGCGCGATATAATTGAGTACCATATCTTTACTACCTGAATGCTTTAAAAAATCATCAGGTAAATTTAAATGGTTTAAATCAAGGGCAATGCGGTTTTCAACTTTTGCTAGAGTCAGGGCATCATTAGTTGTTGTCTTATAAGCTTTTGCTGTAATAAAGCTAGCAAATAAAACCAAGCAACAGCTTATAAATACTGCCCCATAAGCAAGTTTTACTCTAATTGGCAGCATTGCTATCCCCTACTTTCATTGTTTGCTGAGTCGACTCACATTCCCAAAAAGACTCAACATGATTAAAGTAATGAGAATTTTGATTGTGTGCCAATTGGGTTAACTGCGCTTGAACTGCACATAAAAGGTCGGTGTTTTCATCCTGCATTTTTAAATACCAACGACTACCACTTATATTGTCGCGTATAGGCGTAATGTAGTTTTTAGAAAAACGTTGCTGGTCGCTGTCTTGCCAATAAGAAGAAATTAAATCGACCTTACCACTTGCAAGAAGCTCTCTTAATTCAGTATGGGAACTTGCGTAAGTGATGTTTAGATTTTCAAGGTTGATATCTAATTTTTTAAATAATTGTTTAGGGAGAATGTGTCCAGAGCGGCTCGTTGGGTAATCAAGCAAACCAATACGTTTATCTAAAAAGTAGCTTTTTTCAATGCGTGGCTTTTCTTTACTAGAAATTAAATAAGCAGTGTAGTCAGGAAAGCCAACAACTGCTTGGTAGTTATAGGTTGACTCGGCCATAAAGGCATTAATCAAGTTTTCTTTAGCCAGGATCAAATCTGCAATCCCTTTACCTAAAAACTCAATTGTGTCTGAAGTTTTATAACCCCAATAAGAGGTGACCTTGCCGTATTGTTTACTAATGATGTCATCAGCGCACAAAGTTTTAGCTACATCCTCAGCCAATACTTTGCCTGATGAATACACCACCAACTCGTTAAGGTTAACCTCTGACTTAGTATCACATTGAAAAGACGTTTCAATAAATGCATCTATATCAGATACAGCCGGTTTGCCCTGCAAAATTCCGATATAAAAAAACAAAATAACTGCTAGAAACAAAAATGTAACAATCGACTATTTTTTTATTAGTATTGTTCTTAAATTC
>NZ_JAKEVM010000206.1 GCF_022398475.1 Pseudoalteromonas shioyasakiensis
TTCTTGTATTCTATGAACTACAATTATTTTTAAAAAATAATGAGTAAAACATGTTGCAGCTAGTCACAGATATCCGAAGACGATATCGCTGGGGGTTATTGGCGATTGCCATATTGATCTCTGTATCAGCTATCTTGATACAGAGCCTTTTGTATATCCAAAAGGGTGACGCCAAAGTTATCAACATTGCCGGTAAGCAACGCATGCTGTCCCAAAAAGTAGCCTTGTACGGCAATGCACTCATTTACCATGAATCCGATCATTTCCAACAGCAACACCGAAGACTACTGGAACAAGCCGTTGAGCAATTTATTGCAGGGCATCAATTTTTAATTCAGCAGGATGAGCAAGGTCACTATATTCATTTAAATGAGGCGCTTGAGGCCCATTACTTCTCGCCTCCTACCGCATTAGATGAGCACGTGAAGCGTTATGTGAGTAAAGCGCAGCAGCTATTAAACAATACTAATGATTTTGCCTATGTGGACCGCTCAACATTTGTTAGTAATCAGCTTGAAGCACTACTCACAAAGCTAGACCAAGCGGTTAAGTTGCTTGAGCAAAAATCAGTTCAAAAAGTCACATTTTTGGCGGTTTTAGAGTTATTGTTTTGGCTCATCGCCATGGTGTTATTAGCCATTGAGTTATTTTTCATTTTTAAACCCATGGAGAAACTGGTCACTAAAAATATTGCTAAATACAAAGAACAAAAAGAGTTTGCTGAGCGTGTTAATAAAAATAAAGAGCGTTTTATAGCCCGTACCAGTCATGAATTTAGAACACCATTGCAAGGTTTGACCGCATCAATCGAAGCGCTCGATATCAGCGACAGTCAGCAACTGACTAAACAGCAGGCGCTTTATTGCGTTAATAGGCTGGTGGCTATGCTAGACGAATTAATGGACTTACAGCAGCTAACCTCGGGAGAATGGCAGTTAAGTTTTACTAGCAGCAATTTGTTATCAACATTAAAGCAAGCTATCTCACCCTATGAATATGCCTGTAACGATAAAGGTATTACCTTGAGTGTGAACTTAGCTGAGTCACTCAATAAAGAAGTGAGCACTGACCATGCAAGGTTGACGCAAATCGTTGCTGAAATCATTAACAATGCCGTTAAATTTACTCCAAGCCAAGGCCGTATTGCCGTAACAGCTGCATGCCAAGGTGAGCAGCACTTTGTAATGGAAATACAAGATAACGGTAAAGGCTTTGAAAAGCCGCCGACAGATTTACTTAGCTACGAAAATGACTCAGAGCAACATTTTCAAGGCTTAAAAACGGGGCTGCTTAGGGTTATGCACATTGTTAAAGCATTAAAAGGAGAAATCCAATTTCTTAATGCTGAGCCACAAGGTGTGAAAGTGTTAATTAATTTTGAACTAGAAAGCACGCCTAAATCAGCAATGCCAGCGCCGCTGCCGCAAGCATTACATTGTTTAATTGTGGAAGATAACCCATTGAATGCGACTATTTTAGGTCGCATGGTTAGCCATTTAAATTACAGCTTTGATGTGGCTGAAAACGGCTTAATTGCAACAGATAAAGCCTCAGATAAGCATTACGATTTAATTTTTATGGATTTAAATATGCCAGTTATGGATGGCTTTAAAGCGATTGATATTATTCGTAATGAGCAGGGGCAACAAGTGCCAATTTTGGTGGTGACCGCCAATACATCGAATGAAGATTTGCAACGAGTATATGAGCTTGGAGCAAACTTGCACGTATATAAACCGATCTCGCTAGATTCAGTGCAAAAAGCTCTCAGCATTTTATTTACTGAGAGCTCACAGGGATAACCAAAGCGTTAAATTAGTTCGTTACTTTAATGTCGCCAACACCCACCTCGACTTCAATATCGTATTGGCCATTGCCACGATAGCTTGAATGCGAGCTAACCACTTTACGGCTAGTGTTACCGTCATTTTTTAAGCCGCGAATTTTAGTGTCGCCGACACCTGTATCAAGCTCGATACGTTTGTAGTCATCAAGCGCGCTATCAATTCTTACCGCGCCCACACCAAGCTCAATCTCAACTGAATTACTTGCGTCGTTAATTTCAATATCGCCAACACCAAGTTCAACATCAATTGCCATCGATTTAGGCATTTTTACATGCCAGTTTTGTTGAATGTCGTCGTTATCTAATTTTAAGCTAAGTGAGCTGGCGCTTTGCGAGTGGCTTAATTCAATATCTGATAAATCGACATCAGAGCTGAACCAGCTATTGTCATTTTTTGGTTCAATGCGAACCGTAACGACGACTTCGCTACCGTCATAGCTTTCGACCTCTAAGCTGCCCACCGGAAAATCAATATCAAGCTGGCTTGCGCTATTCACTGCGAAGTTGTGATTTAGTTCACGTGAATCTTTTGCCATTGCGTATGTTGTTGTTAGTGCTAAGCCAATTGCTGCTACACAAAGTAATTTTTTCATTGTCTGTTTCCTGTTGATGACCTTTTATACCTTAGTCGCAGCTGTGTTCAAAAAAGGTTTAAACGATTTTTAATTTTTTATCGAATACGGTAACGTCAAGCTAACGGTAACTTAGAATGAGGATTCAAAGTGCAACAAGTGCAGTTGGTTAATGTTAAAGCTAGCCTAAAGGGGCAGGGCAATGACGTTTATTATTTAGATGATCTCAATATCAATGTATCGCCATTGCAGCAATGGGTTTTACTTGGTGCGAATGGGGCGGGTAAATCGGCCGTGGCAGCTGCCATTGCCGGTTTTGCGAAAATAGAAAAAGGCCAGTATGAGAATAGCTTTGAGCGTATAGCATTGGTTTCGCCAGACAGCCAAAAGCAGCTCCTTGCGGCTGAGCTAACTAAAGATCAAGATGATATTATTGATGGCGTTACGCCTTCGAGTACGGTTTATGAGTTAATTATTGCAGGTCGAGACGAGCAACAGCTTGATAGTGATTTGCTACAGCAGTTAATAAGCCTATTTGATTTTAGTGACAAACTTAGCAAGGCATTTCGCGATTTATCGACCGGTGAAACCCGCAAACTGATGTTGATTCAAGCCATAATAGGTCGACCAGATTTACTTGTGCTTGATGAGCCTTTTGATGGTTTAGATGTCACGGCAATGGCAGGGCTTAATCAGCTACTCGCAGAGCTTAGTAAAACAACGACCCTTATTTTTGTGCTCAATCGCTTAACTGAGATCCCTGACTTTGTTGATCATTACACCTATGTTAAAGAGGGTCATGTCACAGAGCAATTAGCGAAGCCTACACCCGAGCAGCGCGATGATTTACTAAAGCTATTGCATCTAACTCATACTCAGTTACAAATACCTGAGGCTGATATTGACCATCAAGCGCCTCCGCTCACGGATTCAATGCTGGTAAGACTCAATAACGCAGCAGTGAGTTATGGCGGCGAGGCTATCTTTGAAAAACTAAACTGGCAAATTAACCAAGGCGAACATTGGCAGTTAACAGGTAAAAATGGCTCAGGTAAAACCTGTTTGCTGAACCTTATCACAGGTGATAACCCGCAGTGTTACAACAACGATATCAAGGTGTTTGGCTACCAGCGCGGAAGCGGTGAGAGTATTTGGCAAATTAAACAGCACATTGGTTATATTTCTAACGCGCTGCATATGGATTATCGAGTGAGTATCACCGCGCTCAATACGGTTGTTTCGGGCTTTTATGACAGCATTGGTCTTTACCAAAAAGCCACCGATAAGCAACTTGCCATTGCCAAAAAGTGGTTAGCGTTATTAGGGTTAAGTGATAAACAAAGCAGTTCATTTAGCCAGCTGTCTTTTGGTGATCAGCGTTTATTGTTGATTGCTCGGGCTATGGTTAAACATCCTAACTTATTGATCCTTGATGAACCTTGCTTAGGCCTCGATGAAGCGAATAGGCAACGCGTGTTATTACTAATAGAAAAAATCTGTGCTGCAGGCACCAGCACCGTGGTGTATGTTAATCACCACGCGAGTGACAAAATAGCCGGTATCAACAACTATTTAGAGATGGCTGATTTCACAAAAAAAGCGCCATAAGGCGCTTTTAAACGATTGAAATCATTTAGATACGGGTAATGGTAAAACCTTTATCTGTTAATTGCTTCAATAAGCCGTGTTGCTCTGGTAAGTGCAAAGCGCCCACTGCAATGAACAGCTTTTCTTTACCGATGCGAGTTGATAGTTGATTAACCCAATCGTTGTTACGGTCTATCAACATCACTTGTTCGCTTAGTTGACCATATTCAGAGTCATCAAAGCTTTCGTTATAAAACTGCGTAAGTGTTTTCATATCACCCGATTTCCAAGCCTTGATAAGACCAAAAAAGTAGGTGTCTACGTCTGCAAGTTGCTCGAATGTTTCTTCGATCATCTTGTCATTCATAATTGCTAAGTGCTCAAACATTTCCATTTGGCGTTCAAGAGTTTCGAGCTCACCAATAGATATTTTATGTTCTTGAGCGTAAGCAAGTACTTGCTTGTCGATGCCGTATTGATCTGAAAAACCAACACTTTGGAACTCCATCTGCATCATGGTGACCATCACCGCCCATGGTGCTAAATTCTTAAACATCGCAATATCAATTGATTTATCAGCAAAGTACTTTTGCAGTTTTGCATAGTTTTCTGGTGATAATTCAGATTGTAAGGTTTTGCCATTTTTCAGCATCATAAATGGTAATGAGCGACGCTGCATTTCCATCGGTGAAATGGCGCTGATATCCACCTCAACAATGACTTTATCTGAGTTATCGAGTGCTTTTGTTACCTTACTTGGCAAGCCTTTCATGCTGTTATCGCCAACATGCACGGTACCAAATAAATAAGAAGCAACGCCGTTTTTTTCTACTTTCCATAACCCCGGCTCTGCAAGTGCATATTGGCTAAAACCAAGCAGTAGCACCATAAAAAACAGGGCATTAATACGCTGGACGAATTTCATAACTTTCCTTTTCATAACGTGGTTTTTTCAATACTAAACTAATTTTTCTTTGAGGCGTTAAATTAAATCGGCTTTATGCAGAAAAATCACATCTAATTGCTAAAAATTAATCAATCATATAATTGCAAATAACGAGGTATGAAATTTCAATTTTCAATAAACAGT
>NZ_JAKEVM010000207.1 GCF_022398475.1 Pseudoalteromonas shioyasakiensis
TCATTATATTACGCCACCCTAGTGAGGAAAAAGTTACTAAGAACACCGCTAATTTACTGAATTTAGGCTTAGATAACTGCCAAATCATTGCAGGTGAGTCAGAACAAGACTTTTTACAGCTCGCAACATTGCCAAAAGCAACAACTGCGGTACTCTATCCTGCTGATAATGCATTATGTTTAGATGAACACACTGCCACTACAGATGCTTTCAAACAGTCTTTAACTCATTTAATTGTGATTGATGGTACGTGGAAAAAAGCCTACAAAATGCTGCAATTAACTCCAAGCCTTCAGGGGTTTCTGGCTGTGAGTTTTAAGCAAATACCACAAAACAAATACGTCATTCGTAAAGCACCACGCGCAGATAGTTTATCAACTTTAGAAGCAGTGGCTCATAGCCTTAAACTGATTGAAGGCCTTGATGTAACACCGCTATACAGATTATTAGCAGCGCTGGTCGATAAGCAAACCCAACATATGCCAGATGATGTTAAGGCACGCTATTTATAATGCGTGTATCAAAACGGCTTAGTGCCGGTTTTCACCGTCAGGGACCAGATTATCGCTTTGATGATCAGGTCGATTTTGACGATATTCGCAATACCTTTGGTTTTCGTACCATGCTGGTTGGCAATTGGGTTAATAAGCAAGAGAGGCTATTAGCGGCGAATTTAATTTACGATGCCTTAGCTGATCTAGCGCAAATACTGACTTTACCCCCAACGGCAATAGGCCTTAGGGGAAAGCTTAATTTTGCCTTTGGTCATGGTGGCCAAAAAGGTGTGCAGGCTCATTATAATGCTCACAGTCAAACCCTTGCGCTAGCAAAAAATGCCGGTGGTGGCGCTCTGGCCCATGAATGGTTTCATGCGTTTGATCACCATATTTGTCAGCATTTATTTAAGAGCAGAAAGAGTTTGCAATTTTGCTCAGCACTGTGGCTCGAACAGTCACCAGATTTGAGTCATCCACTTAATCAACACTTAAATGAGTTTTACCATCAGGTATTTTTAGACACCTCAGGTGAAAATCCAAATGCGTTCGTGAAGCAATCTATCGCTTTTGATAGGCAAGTAAAGCAACTTTATATGAGTATGCCTGAAGAACTAGCAGCTCGCTGTTTTGAAAAGTGTATTGCCATGCACCCTGATATAAAAAATAGCTTTTTAGTGAGTGGGTTATCGACAAGTGGCTTAATCTACCCAGATGAGCAGCATACAATGCGCTGCTTTTCAGCACTGCTGAATTACTTTAATCAGTTAGGTTCGCTGTTGCATCAAGGCTAATTTCAACTTTCTGCACCTCGCTTATCCAAGCTAAGTAATCATCTGCACAAAGTGGTTTTGAAAAATAATACCCTTGTCCAAAATGGCAGCCATAACTTTGCAGCATTGCTAGGCTTTGCTCATCTTCAATCCCCTCAGCAACAACATGTGCACCCAAAGTAGTGGCGATGTCACAGGTTGCCCGGCAGATACTCTGATCGTTCACTGAAAATGGCAGGTTTAACACAAATTGTTTATCTATTTTCACCTCATCAAAGCCTAGCTGGCTCAGATAAGCAAGCGATGAGTAGCCGGTACCAAAATCATCAATTGCTAGCTTTAAACCGATTAAACGATAGTCATCAAGTGTCGCTTTGATCTTTTTACTTTCCTCCAAAGTTGCAGATTCTGTAAGCTCCAGCATCACAGATTCGGCACGCACTTTTTGCTCATTTAAAATAGTGATTAAAAGCACGGGTAAGTCTTTATTTAATAAATCTTTTGCTGAAATATTAATAGAAATAACGTGATCGGGTATCAGTTTGCAAAACTTCGCTTGCCATTCAATGCCCCTTTCAACGACCCACTCTGTAAGCTGATTGATCACCCCTGCTGACTCTGCAATTGGAATAAATACATCTGGGCTTACTGCACCAAATACAGGATGCTGCCATCGCAGCAATGCTTCACAGCCCACTACTTTGCCTGTTTTCAAACATATCTGCGGCTGAAAGTGTAAGCTGAGTTGGTTCTCATCAATCGCAATTTTAAGTGCAGCAGCAATCGATAACCTTTGCTCAGAAAGGCGTGCAGTTTCTGAATCGAACATGCGCCAACGTTCACCTTGTAAACGCTTTTCAGACATAGCTTGTATCGCACATTGCAAGATTTGTTTCGCGGTATTGCCATGCATCGGGTAATAGGCAACCCCAATATCAACACTATCAACTAAATTAATATCTTCATGGGTGAGCCCTTCTTCAAAGACCCCATGGATCAAACATGCAAACTGCTCTATGTGACTTAGCTCAAGCTCGCCCATAATTAAACAGCCAAACGTACTGTCATCAACGTGAGCAAGCCACGCGCTTCTGCTTGCTTGAATTTCAAGCTTTAGTGCACTCATACTCTGTAGCTGAGTATTTAAGATACTTAATCTTTCATTGATACAAATATTGGCTTGCTCAAAACCAAATGTAGAGCGGGCATTTGAAAGTACATGAGGTTTAAATAATAAAACTGAAAAGTGTTGTTTCTGCGATACTTTCTTCACCATTTGCGCGAGTAAAAACTGCTTATTTGGTAGCTTAGTATCTGCATCATGTAACATGGAGTAGCTAAACGCTGAGATTTGCTGGCGATCTTTTAATAACAGTACGGAACATATCGCAAGTGATGCCATAAGTAAGATGGTGTTATGAACACCATGGTAACCAATGCCAAAGCCATTCCAGATAAATAGACTCAGCACTTGAATAACAATAGTTAAAAGCATAAAAACACGCAGGTGAGTACGGTTGTTTTTACGCTTAATCAAACTATAAAAGATTACAGAAGCAAAGCACAAAAAGCCCAAACAGCTGACTATAAAAAGCCACTGACGATTAAACTGAGGCAATAGTGATGACAACACGGCTGCGCTGAGTAAACAAACCATCATAGCTTGCCAAGCCTTTTTAAACGTAACTTTATAGGTATGGATCGCTAGAAAGTGATATAAAAAATAGCTTATAAAACATAATGCAAACTCATTAACAGGCCATTTTGCTTCCCAGTCTAAACCATCAACAAGATAGTTTATTAACCCGTTATCAATCAAAAATCCGATACAAACCAACACGAAGTACGCATCCAACACTAAGTATTTTGGTTGCTGCGATACAAAAAAATAGACAGCACATACAAACATACATAAAACTAGCACGCCTAAAATTGCGCCATAGCTTAAAATTATTTGATGTAAATTGGTTTCAAATATTTTGGCTGAAACCACCCCAACTTCTATCGTCAGTGCCCTATCGTGCTCAAAGTTAACCAATGCCCAGCGATGGCCCTGGCTATGCTCTATTAACCAGTGCGGTCGAACATTTGATAAGCTTTCGAGTGAAGCGAGTCGCTGATTATTGGTAGCCTGATAGTTTTCATCTAAAAGATAAAATTTAGCCCAGGTTAAATTAGGCTCACCAAGATAAACAACGTAATTATTATTGTCGGGTAGTTGGAATAAATCGATTATTAACCAATGAGATGTTTGCGGGGCAAGGCGAATAGAACTGCTTTCGAGTGCATTCAGCTTTTTAGCATTTTGTAGTGATTGTTCCAAGGATTCACTTAATTTGGCAAGTGGCTCAGCGGAGTCAAGCAGCCAAACTGACGCACTATCACTGGCAGCAAAAGTACTTACGCTGTGTAACAACACACAACACAGAAATACGAGCAATTTTTTTATAACCCGATGGACTTGCTTGCCAATAAAGTGCATTTTAGCTCCGTGCTTTAAACACCAGCTAAAAGTATGGGAGGAATACGCTTAAATTGCCAATTATGCAGGCTTTAATTAGGTAAAAAGTTCAGTAACAAAATGTTATGTGGCCCGAAAGCCACACAAACTCTAATTATTTATTATCATCACTGATACGACTTGCAACCGCCGAATTTTGATCTTTATATTTTGCGTCTTTACGAACGTTGTATGGGTTTTCAGCAGGGCTTGTCATGGTTTCAAAGCTCATGGCACCAATTTTCATCATTGGGCGAAGCGCCAGTGGCAATTTGCCTGAGTTATAAAACTCTAACACGATATTACCAGACCAACCCGGATCAATACGATGTGCTGTAACATGAACCATCAAACCAAGACGTGCTAACGATGAGCGACCGTCTAACCAACCAACAATATCTGCCGGTAATGTAACTTTTTCGTGGGTGATAGCCAGTGCCAATTCACCTGGGTGAAGGAAAAATGCTTCTTCATCAGCCAGCACAATTTCGTCACTCATGATTGATTCCATCGCCTTATTTAACTGATCTTTTGGACCACTTAAGTCAACATAGGCTGCGGTATGATCTTGGAAAACTCGAAACTTGTTGCCCAACCGCAAGTCTACCGTCACACCTGAAATCATTTCTTTACTCGGTGTAGGCTCAATAACAATGCGGCCTTCGTCAATATACTGCTGAATATGGGTATCTGATAATCTCATTTATTATTCTACCTAATACAACTTAAACATATGATTTTAAGTTGAAAAAACACGCTAAGCTCTAGTTGAAACACAACAAAAATCGAGTGTGTATCAGTAAAGCCAAATTGGGTGGCTATAGTGTGCCATATATTACACAAATCATCAGCGTGTTGCGCGAATAATTCTCAACAAAATAAGATAAGCCATCTCAGGTAATAAGATCAGTGTTTTCTGATTTATCTGAAGTACTGAGTTTTGTTTTAATGCCCCGACTATAAGGAGAATGAGGATAAGTTGTTATGGATTACGTCATTTTATCCGTAATAACATTGCCAGCATGCGTTGCCGCTATTTTAATTGCCAAACATTACGCTAAAAAGCACGATTTATGGCATGGCTTTCTCGTTTTTATCGGTTCATTGCTTTTAACTAGCTGGTCGGTGGTGGGCTTAGTTGCAAGCGAAACTTTCTTTTTCCCGCTACCTTCATTACTCACTATTGCCTTTTACTTCTACTGTTTTGGTGAAACCGATATTGTGTTCATGCCTAATTTATTAATTAATCCTGGTATTGCTA
>NZ_JAKEVM010000208.1 GCF_022398475.1 Pseudoalteromonas shioyasakiensis
TTCTAGGTTCTAGGTTCTAGGTTCTAGGTTCTAGGTTCTAGGTTCTAGGTTCTAGGTTCTAGGTTCTAGGTTCTAGGTTCTAGGTTCTAGGTTCTAGGTTCTAGGTTCTAGGTTCTAGGTTCTAGGTTCTAGGTTCTAGGTTCTAGGTTCTAGGTTCTAGGTTCTTCAAGATTATAAATCGTTGCTTGTGTGTGCTTGCAAGCGGTATTGCGTTATTAATACAAAAGCCTACTTCGTAGGAGGCGTTTTAACGCCAAACGTTTTTCAACAATTCACGGCTAAAGCCGTTCCCACGGGATTGGCGCGAGGCCATCACTGTGTGTGCAATTTTGTAGGCGTGAAATTTATTTCGCGCGAATTATTAGCAGTAGCACCGTGTTTGAGACGCGCCAAGCAAGCGTGACGCCTACGACCGTAGGAGGTGTTTTAACGCCGAACATTTTTCCTCTTTCACGGCTAAAGCCGTTCCTACGGGATTGGCGCCAGGCCATCACCGTGCATTCCATTTTGTAGGCGTGAAATTTATTTCGCGCGAAGTATAAAACAGCGGTGCCGCGGTTGAGACGCGCCAAGCAAGCGTGACGCCTACGACCGTAGGAGGCGTTTTAACGCCGAACATTTTTCCTCATTCACGGCTAAAGCCGTTCCTACGGCTCCGGGCACGCTTCCGTTCCAGTTCGTCGCAGAGCTCCTCTCGCTCCATCTTGAAAGCAAAACCCTTTGCTTGTCTGGCCCTTCGGGCACGCTTCCGCCCCTAGGTTGCAGTTCCTACGTACTGATTTTATTATTATTTTTTGTTTTTCACGTGTAAAAGCTTAATGCTTACACCGTAGGAGTCGTTTTAACGCCGAACATTTAAAACATGTTCACGGCTAAAGCCGTTTCTACGTTAATGTCGTTTTGAATCGCGACTTATAAACTGATTTCTTTATTATCTACACTTACGGTGACTTGTTTGTTTAATAAATTAACTAACAAAATGCTACGCATGTCACCATCTGACTCTTGGTAAATAGCTTGAACATTTTTAAATAACTCTGTGTTTAGATAAACAACATCACCGGCTTTTGGTAGCGAAAATGTTACCTCACTCATATCACTCATAGATTTGAGTTGAGTAATTAACTGCTCAGGTACGATTTGAAATTTATGACCATAAGCAACAAAACCACTTACTCCACGGGTATTTTTTACCGCAGAAAAGTTACAGTTTTGCGAGTCTAGCTTGATAAATAAATAACTAGGGAAAAGAGGGGATGTACGAATTGATCGGCGACCCTTTACGATTCGCTCGATTTTATGTTCGGGAAAGAACACCTCAAAACTTTGGTTTTGAAGGTTAATTTGAGCTCTTAGCTCTTGTTTTGATTTACAAAAAAGTAAGTACCAACTTTCCATAGCCACACCTAAAATACTCATTTTCCTTAAAACCAATCCAAAAGGATTGGTTTTTATGAGCCAGCGATTATACGCAGAGAATTTAGGCGTGTCTATTACAAAATTGTTATTACCCCAAGTGAGAACTAATCACTACCAAACAGGTCTCTGGTGTACACTTTTTCTGCAACATCATCGAGTTCAGTTACCATTCTGTTGGCAATAATTACATCTGCAGAAGACTTTAATTCAGCTAGGTCATGGGTCACTTTAGAGTTAAAGAAAGTTTCTTCATGTAATTCAGGTTCATAAACTATCACTTCAACACCCTTAGCTTTGATTCGCTTCATGATGCCTTGAATAGCGGATGCTCTAAAGTTATCCGAACCAGCCTTCATGATTAAACGATGAATACCCACTACCTTTGGCTTTCTTGCGAGGATCGACTCTGCGATAAAGTCTTTTCGAGTAGAGTTTGCGTCTACAATGGCGCGTATCATGTTGTTTGGTACGTTTTGATAGTTAGCCAATAATTGCTTGGTATCTTTAGGTAAGCAATAGCCACCATAACCAAAAGAAGGGTTGTTGTAATGACCACCAATACGCGGGTCTAAACTTACCCCTTCGATTATTTGTTTAGAATTTAAACCATGACTTTCTGCGTAGCTGTCAAGCTCGTTAAAGTAGGCTACGCGCATAGCAAGGTAAGTATTTGAGAACAACTTGATTGCTTCTGCTTCTGTTGAATCGGTATATAGAACATCTATCTCTTTTTTATTGGCACCTTGAACTAACAATTCAGCAAATTTCTTTGCCCTATCTGAATCCTCACCCACAATAATGCGAGATGGATTCAAGTTGTCGTACAATGCTTTGCCCTCTCGTAGGAACTCAGGTGAGAAAATAATGTTATTTGTTTTAAATGTTCTTTTTATGGTTTCAGTAAAACCTACCGGAACTGTCGATTTAATCACTATTACTGCATTGGGGTTTATTACTAAAACATCAGCAATAACAGCTTCTACAGATTTGGTATTAAAATAGTTTGTAGTGGGGTCATAATCAGTGGGTGTTGCAACAATTATAAAATCTGCATTTTCATATGCTAGTTTTTTATCTGTAGTCGCTTTAAAATTAAGCTGCTTGTTTTCTAAGAAGTCTTCTATTTCAGGATCACTAATAGGCGATTTTTTATCATTTAGCAGCCTTATTTTATCTTCTAAAATATCTAAGGCTATTACACGGTTATTTTGCGCTAACAACATTGCGTTTGAAAGGCCAACGTAACCCGTACCCGCGATCGTTATATTCATAACCATCCAAATAGATTGATTTTAATGTTAATTTACGTTTTTAAGTAAAGTTACATTAGCACTATTTTTCAAGTTTTCTTGCCAATTTAAATCGCAAATACCATCTGTGGGATTAAAGGCTGTTGGCGCTTCTAACAACAACTTGCGAATAGAGTGATGATCGTTTAAATCACATGACGATTTAAGCTCAAATAAAATTTGTTCAAGCTCATCCCATGGCATTTTAACTTCATGGGCACTCATGATTCTTTGATGATCAGTACCAACAACGTTATCACCAATCAATAGCTCTTCATAAAGCTTTTCGCCAGGTCGTAGGCCAGTACATTGAATTTCAATATCACCTTCAGGGTGTTTATTTGATTTCACTTCTAAGCCAGAGAGGTGGACCATCTTAGTCGCTAAATCCATTATTTTAACCGGTTCGCCCATATCTAAAACGAACACATCGCCCCCCTTACCCATTGCACCTGCTTGAATAACAAGCTGTGCAGCTTCAGGAATAGTCATAAAATAACGAGTTATGTCTTTATGGGTTAAAGTGATAGGGCCGCCTTGCTTAATTTGTTGCCTGAATAATGGTACAACAGAGCCTGAAGAACCCAGAACATTACCAAAACGAACCATAGTAAAGCGCGTAGCTTTTTGTGTATCAGATAATGCTTGCAGCACTAACTCAGCCATACGTTTGGTTGTCCCCATCACATTGGTAGGTCGAACCGCTTTATCGGTTGAAATAAGTACAAAGGTTTCAACGTTATTTTCTATCGCAGCACGGGCAATGTTACTGGTGCCAAATATATTATTTTTAACACCTTCAATAACATTATGCTCAACTAAAGGCACATGCTTGTAAGCCGCAGCATGATAAATAGTTTGCACTTTAAATGATGAGAGTGTCATTGAGATGAGTTTAAAGTTTTGAATAGAGCCAAGAATTGGCACTATTTCGATATTTAAGGAGTTTTGAAAAACGTAGTCTTTCAGCTCTTTTTCAATTGCATATAAGCCATATTCAGAAAGTTCAAACAAGACTAGCTTCGTTGGTGAGTTTTTAACAATTTGACGACAAAGCTCAGAGCCAATAGACCCACCTGCACCTGAAACCAAAACAACCTTATTTCGAATATTAGCAGACATTAATTCGGTGTTTGGCTCTACTGGGTCACGCCCTAAAAGATCTTCAACACCTACTTCTTTTATTTGTTCTAATGACGTGTTCCCTGCTACCAAATCGGCCATTCCAGGAATCGTCATCACTTGTAACTTATATTTTTCAATATTATTTAGTATCTCTTTGCGGCGGTTGCGACTCGCACTAGGCAATGCTAATAAAATTTTAGAAACATGTTTAGAGCGGACTACATCAGCAATATTCTGTGACGAAAAAACATTCAACCCCTGAACAAAAGTGTGTTGTTTTTTTATATCATCATCGATAAATGCAACTGGCGCATACTCAGGTCCATTAGCAAGGGCGGTTGCCAATTGACGACCTGCAGAGCCTGCGCCATAAATAACAACATTTTCTTTTCGACGCATAATCAACTTACCTACGATTGCCCTTACTATTAAGCGACTACCGCCAACCAGCAATAGTGAAATACAAAAATAAATCACGGGTACAGTTCGAGGAACTTGAAAATTAAAGAAAAATGAAAAACCTATAAAATAGATTGTTGATAAGATCACTCCGGCTAAAATTGCCCATAATGCTTGTGAGTTAATATATCTAAGCACTGCACGGTACAACCCTAGCTTCACAAACGACAATAAACTCAGCGGTAAAATAGCTGATAATATCAACCAGTTATTCACATCACGTAGTTCTTCTAAACTATCAAGCCTTAATATAAAGGCAATCCAGAACGATGAAAAAATAAAAACTGTATCAACTAAAAGAGAAATGATTCGCTTTTGGGTACGGGGTAATTTTACAAGAGTATCTAAAAACAAAAGAGAATCCCTATCAGAAAGAGCAATAAAATAGTCCTGTCTCTATTTTACTACAACAAGTAACACTAAAACAATTAAGTAAAATAAACACTTTTGGTAGTTTTTATCTTTATGTTTTTTGTTATCAAACTGTATACT
>NZ_JAKEVM010000209.1 GCF_022398475.1 Pseudoalteromonas shioyasakiensis
GTTATAAACACGCCTAATCAACTTTTAACTTATGACATGCTCTAAATAAATTATTTTACAACTTCTATTCAACAATAATCGATAACGCATCAGCCACCTTTCTCTCCCCTTTACTATCAGACGGTAGTCCTGTCAAACGACCATTAACAACCATCGCGGTTGAACCACCACCATCCAAATTTATCGCATTAACCACGCCTTTGCTTTTCATAAAATCAGCAAGCTCTGTCAACCCCATTCCCTGACTTAGATATGGATTTCTTCCGTAGACAGCAAAAATATACATATTTCCTTTTGCATCAACACCAACAGAAGTTCTAGGGTGTTCTCCATATACCCAACTTGCATAAAAGCTACTGCGATCCAGAGTTTCATCTGATTCAAAATCTGTTGTATCTTGCCCTTCGATTGCTGATTTATGGCTAGAAATATGCCAACCTTGCTTATACCAATCCGCTAAGGGAATTTGCGAATTCAACAATAAAGTGGGACCACCTCCAATTATGAAAAGACCTTCTCGCAAACTAATTTCTTTTCCATCCGCATATACCTGATAGCTAACAGTTACACTCTCATTTTTTGGATCATTTACAAAGATATCAAGCAACCCTTTAGTGTTACCTGTTGCCAAAATTAAAGTTTCGTCATCCTTGAGCATACTTGGATAGCCACTAACTTTAGACAAACTGCTATTAGTATCATTTAAAATATACAGCTCCGCTTCAATCTTATCTAATAGATGGAGCGGACCAAATTCTTTTGTATAAGCGATAATTTCATTACTGTTTGTACAAACAACATCATGCGTAGGAAATTGAAACTCGCCATTTTGCAAATTACCACAATTGAGTATTTTATTTGGCAAGCGGTTTAAACCGTGAATGTCTAGCTCCTCATTCCCCTTTCGTAAAACTATTTTTGTATTTGTACTATGTGCAATAGTAGCCTTAATTTTACCTTTATTTTCTATGATTAAAGCAGGTCTATTATTAACAGCTTCACTCAATAACTTTCCATTCTCAACTGCAATACCAGAAATATCTCCAGGTAAACCTAATTTAGAATGCATCACAAAAAAGTTACCATTCACACTCACTAAAGAATCATTTGACTTACTAATTTCACTAGTCGTTGCTAACCCACTCACAGACTGATTAGCTAAACTAGAGATTACCTTTCCACGAAAAAGGTTAGGATCAATTTTCACTACGCTGATCAATTGATTTTTGTCACTTTTACACTTAGAGCATTTAAGTATTTCATGTACTTGAATACCCATTTCTAAAAGTTGCATTGAGAATGATTTAGCATCATAAAGGCTGTAAATTGGCGTAATAGAGAACTTTTTAAAAGGTACCTGATTACCTAAGTAATCAGGAAACTCTAATTTATGGGTGACCATTGATAGATGATGTTTCACTGAAAAATCAGCGAGAATTTTTTCTACTTTCTTACTCCTTGGCAAATGATAAGGCTGAGTTTCGATTACAAAACTTACTTCATCAGATGCTCGAATAACTATCTCTTCAAAATACACACCTTTAGAAAGCTCAGTCATTGAATTAGCAAGTGAGGGTTGTAATGTTATTAACCCTAAAATGATGCAATTAAATAATTTAAACAAAGTTAACTCCACTTTTCATAAACCAATCAAACAAAAAAGTAGACTGGCGGGCAGGCCAGCCTACTTAAACTGATAATAAGGAAATCAATTATTATCAGTACTTCTAGAAGCTATATCGAACACCGAACAAGACACGGCGATCAAGCTCACTGACTCCATATGGCAAGTAGCGAGAAGTTGCTTGATTTATCATTTGTTCGTTAGTTAGATTCAAAATTTGCATTTGAAATTGCAGATCTTCATTCACTCGATAATTCGCAGACAAATCTAGCTGCCCAAAATCGTCAATAAACCTTGGAACACCAAAATCATCTGAGAACTGAGCAAGATAGCGTTCACGCCAAGCGTAAGAGAGTCGCATATCTAGCGCACCGTCATCATAATAAATAGATGCGTTATAACTTAATTTCGATAACCCAGGTAGGCCGCTACTTCTCACATCGTCTTCTGTATTAAAGTCTGCTGCGCTCTCAGTAACTGTTAAATTAAATAGCCCACCGAAATTTTGCCAAATACCTTCAGGTAAGAAAGTAAATGGTTTTTGGAAGGCAAATTCAGCACCTTTAACACTTGCATCAACGCCGTTAGCTGGCTGGGTAAATATAATAGGTGCAGAGACAATTACACCGTCAGACTGCCTAGGGAATGAACGCACTTCTGTAAATGAAGTAGTATCTATAAGACCTTCTATGTCTTTATAGAATATATTGGCAGCTAGTAGTGCTTCTTCTTCAAAGTACCATTCAATACCGAAATCAAAGTTTGAAGATGTGAAAGGTTGTAGCTCAGGGTTACCCTTTGCACCTGTACCACCCCCTTCGTCAATCCCTCGAATAGTCTCAGATGGTGCAAGTGCAGGTAAATCCGGGCGCGTCAACGTAACAGAATAAGCAGCTCTTAAAAGTAAATTCTCGTCAAGTTCATGTCTTAAGTTTGCGCTAGGTAAGTACTCAGTATAACTATTCGATACAGTAATTGGCGTAATGCGCTCCGTAGGTTGGAATTGATTTTCAACTGTGTTACCAGAGGCTGTTTGATCTGTTTTAACCAACCTTAGCCCAACATTGAGTAGGGTATTTTCAAAATCAAAGTTAGCTTGAACATAAGCATTAAAGGTATCTTCATTTACTTGCCAACTTTCTGATGCACCAAATCCAGGTAATGGCCTTATAAAAGCTCCCGAAACAGCGTCACCTTGAGGATAAAAAACACTTCGTATTAAACGTGGGTCAGCAACAAGTTGTGAGTTTGGTGCCGATGAACCATCGACGTCAAAAGGCATCGTCATCGCAACACTCGCTAAACTTGGCATATCTTCAATGCCTGTTTCAGGTAAACGTTGAAGTCGTTCCTGAGTTTGAACTCGTGTTTTTTCACGTTCTGAATACCTAAAGCCAAAATCAATGCCGGTTAATGCCCCATCATCAAAGTACCGGCTGAAATCAAGCTTACCCGTTATTTCTTCATCCTCGTCAACCGATGGACGTAAGATAAAAACATTGAATAAAAAATCTTCGGGGTTTGACGTAAAATCAGTGTGGGAAGACTGAAAATCTACAAAGTCACCTCTAACATCATAAGAAACAGTACCAGGATCAAATTCACCATCCTCAGCTAATCGAAATGAATAAAGGTCAAATTGACGTGAAGCATCGCGTTTTGAATAGCCAATAAATGGGCGGATTTGCCAATAATCGTTTAAATCCCACTTTGTATCAAATGTAACTTGCGTGAACTCTTCATCAGTAGTTAAGTAGTTTGTCCCAACACGCTGCTGGACACCAGTAAAAGATGCTGAATTTACGATACCATTTTCAGAGCTATAATTGACAGTCTCACCAGGGTTTTCTACTGGCATATCATTTCTGTTTGCCAGCCTTTCACTGTCTGATGTTGCATAAAGCACTGAAAGCAACATTTCAAGACTATCTGTAGGGCGGTATTGTGCACTAAACGTCGAACCAAGTGTGTCTCTTTGTTCATCAAAAATATAATAGCGAGTGCCGTTAGCAATGAGATCATCCGAATCTCCTCGCCCCACTACATTCATTGGTCGCCAGACACCACTTTCCACGGTATTAGACTGAAAATGAGTGTCTGAATATGCAAGACTTGCAGAAAAGCCAAGTGTGTTATCTATATTATGACTAAAGAACACAGACCCTCTAGGATCAGCCTCTTCTAAAACTTCACTATAATTCCCTTGCGCTGATACAGTGAACTTAGTCCCTTCATAGCTCAGGGGTTTAGGTGTTTCTAGCGTTACAACACCTGCCATACCACCCTCAGTTTGCTTTGCTGTGGGAGTTTTCTTAACTGTCACATTAGAAAACAGTTCTGCTGCTAAAAGTTCGAAGTTAAATCCTCGTCCTCCAGAACTTGTAGCAAAACGTCCCCCACTACCATTTGACGTACCCGACATCCCGTTTACTTCAACACGTGTAAACTGTGGTCCAAGTCCCCTTAAGTTAATTGCTTGTCCTTCGCCATTACTGTTCCTATTTAAAGTTACTCCAGGGACACGTTGTAAAGATTCTGAAATATTTAAATCAGGAAACTTACCTAAATCTTCAGCAGAGATAGAATCTGTAACTTCTACTGATTCTCTTTTTTGACCTAGCGCTCTATTGAGGCTTGCTCGTACCCCCTGAACCTCAATCACCTCTAATTCAGACGCACGCTCATCGCTACTAGTGACTTGAGCGTGCGCATAATGCCCTACTAGCAAGCCAATTGAAGCAAGCGCAGTAGAGCATAAATTTAGATGAAACTTGTTTATTTTTTTCATTTTAACTCCTGTTGAATCATTAATTATGTACCCACCAATTAAATCACACTATGTTATTTAATCAGATTTTGGAAGTGGAAAGTCAAAAAAATTGCTAAAAAAATGACCTAAACAAAATTAAAAAAAGTTAATTCAAGGACTTAAACGGGGAGGCAATTAATCGTCAAATTTATTAATTAACATTTGGTTATTTAATGTGTAGTATTACAGTCACATTTGCCGTTAAGTAC
>NZ_JAKEVM010000021.1 GCF_022398475.1 Pseudoalteromonas shioyasakiensis
GCCAATAAGATGCAGGCTTATAAATTAATTTACTGTATAAAATCTATCGTCTCGATGAGGCGTTAATCGTCTGGAGCAACAGCACCTTGATACGCGCGAAACAAGTATCACGCCTACGGGAGCATTTTTTATATTTTGAGTTGAGGGTTTAATTTGTGGTGAAGAAAGTGTGTGGTTCGCGAATTTTAGGCACAAAAAAACCGACTTTCGTCGGTTTATGCCACTTTCAAGAAGAAAGTGGCGGACGCGGGAGGTATTTTGAAACAGTGAACCTCCGGCTGCGTGGTTCAAAGTCGCCCAAAGAATAATGAGGTGCAATAAAACGGTATGTTTATTCACGACTGAAGTCGCTCCTACAACCACACCTACGCGAATTTCAGGCACAAAAAAACCGACTTTCGTCGGTTTATGTCACTTTCAAGAAGAAAGTGGCGGACGCGGGAGGATTCGAACCTCCGACCGCCTGGTTCGTAGCCAGGTACTCTATCCAGCTGAGCTACGCGTCCGCATTATGTTCTGCATGTTTAAGTCTTGCATTGACTGAATCTTAAAGACACAAAAAAACCGACAGCTTGTCGGCTTATGTCACTTTCTAAGAGAAAGTGGCGGACGCGGGAGGATTCGAACCTCCGACCGCCTGGTTCGTAGCCAGGTACTCTATCCAGCTGAGCTACGCGTCCGCAGTTGCATTTTATAATCTTGCAATGATTTTATCTTTATACTCGATATGAGTTTCAAATATGGCGGACGCGGGAGGATTCGAACCTCCGACCGCCTGGTTCGTAGCCAGGTACTCTATCCAGCTGAGCTACGCGTCCACACGCACATTTGAACATTGCTAATTTATTCTCTTAGCAAGAGTTAAAGTAAAAAGTGGCGGACGCGGGAGGATTCGAACCTCCGACCGCCTGGTTCGTAGCCAGGTACTCTATCCAGCTGAGCTACGCGTCCACACATATTACTTTCAAGACATGCCATTTTAGGAAAAATGGTGGAGAAGGAGGGATTCGAACCCTCGATAGAGCTACAAACCCTATACTCCCTTAGCAGGGGAGCGCCTTCGGCCACTCGGCCACCTCTCCGTCTTGTGGGGCGTATAATAAAGATTTCAGGAAATATGTCAAACACTTTTCAAGGAAAATCGCATAGATGGTTATAGATTGTCCATAACGAGCCAAAACAGCTTGTTTTTGTTTATCCTTTCGCCGTTTTTTCTTTATCACTCAACGGCTCAAGACCCGTCAATGGGATCAGTTCATCAGTTAACTCTGCGAGGTATTGATCTTGATAACCCAATTGTTGAAATTCGGCTATGCAAGCACGATAAAAATCTTCACGTTGATGCTCGCTTTTGTTCGTATCTGTAGGCAACGGCGAAGGCTTTTTAGTCATTATTATTAAGTCCATTTATACATTGAACGAGAATTGCGCAATGATGTCATATCTTGGCTAAAAATAATACTATTGGCCTTTGTATTTGTAGAAAAATTTTACAACTTAGTAACTTTGTTGGAAGACTAATTCAGCATTTCTTTTTAGATCAGCTAATTACAATTGAGTATTAAAATTGAGAGCAATAAAAATCAGAAATTTCTGATAACAAAAACGCCGCTAAAAAGCGGCGCTTTCAAGACTTTTAGCTGATTAATCAGCTTGAGGACGCATGTGTGGGAATAGGATCACGTCTTTAATTGTTGGTGAGTCAGTAAATAACATCACTAGACGATCGATACCAATACCCTCACCCGCTGTTGGTGGTAAGCCGTATTCTAATGCACGGATATAGTCATCATCGTAGTGCATCGCTTCATCATCACCTGCGTCTTTCTCTTCAACTTGACGAGTAAAGCGCTCTGCTTGGTCTTGTGCATCGTTAAGCTCAGAGAAACCATTTGCTAGTTCACGGCCGCCAACGAAGAATTCGAAGCGGTCAGTTACAAATGGGTTTTCATCGTTACGACGTGCAAGTGGAGATACTTCCCACGGGTAAGCGGTAATGAAAGTCGGTTGAATTAGCTTGTGCTCAGCTGTCTCTTCGAAGATTTCACATAGGAATTTACCCGGGCCCCATACACAGTTTTCTGGGATCTTAACGTGTACTTGCTTCGCGTACGCTTTAAGTTCTTCAAAATGGTTTTCAGGGTCATTAAATACCGCAGCATCAAAGTCTGGATTGTACTTAAGGATAGCCTCGCTCATTGTTAAACGAGTAAACGGTTGTCCAAAGTCGTACTCTACTGAATCAACCACTTCACCATTTTCATCTTTCGTTGTGTTTACAACAACTGGTGAACCAAGTACGTCTGTCGCAACAGTACGTAACATGTCTTCAGTAATGTTCATCAGGTCAATGTAGTCAGCGTATGCTTGGTAGAATTCGATCATCGTGAATTCTGGGTTATGACGCGTTGATAAACCTTCGTTACGGAAGTTACGATTGATTTCGAATACACGCTCAAAGCCACCCACAACTAAACGTTTTAGGTAAAGCTCAGGTGCAATACGTAAGTACATGTCGATATCAAGTGCATTATGGTGTGTTACGAATGGACGTGCAGACGCACCACCCGGGATCACTTGTAGCATCGGCGTTTCAACTTCCATGAAGTCACGATCAGCTAAGAAACGACGGATACCTTCTACAACCTTTGAGCGAATACGGAAGGTTTCACGTGTCGCTTCATTAGTAATTAAATCAACATAACGTTGACGGTATTTAGTTTCTTGATCAGATAAGCCATGGAATTTTTCTGGTAACGGACGTAATGACTTTGTCAGTAACTCGTACTCTGTCATTTCTACGTATAGGTCGCCTTTACCTGACTTATTAAGTGCGCCTTTAACACCGATGATGTCACCGATATCTAGTTGACCGTATTTTGCTTTTAATTCTTTTTGTACGTCTTTTGATGCGTACGCTTGAATTTGACCTTTCATGTCTTGTAACGCAAGGAAAGGACCACGTTTTGCAAGAATACGACCTGCTACTGATACAACGTGTTGCTCTGCAACTAATTCATCTTTCGATTTATCACCAAACTCAGCTTGCAAATCAGCCGTGTAATGTTCACGACGGAATTGGTTTGGATGACCGTTGGCTGGGCAATTTTCGCGGATTGCGTCTAATTTGCCACGACGCTCAGCGATTAACTTATTTTCGTCTTGGATTTGATCAGTCATTTTTTAGCTCTTTTTTAGCTTGGTGGTTATAGGCCAGATTTAAGGCTGGCTTCAATAAATTTATCTAAGTCGCCGTCAAGAACCGCTTGTGTATTACGGTTTTCAACGCCAGTACGTAAGTCTTTAATGCGCGAGTCATCAAGTACGTATGAACGAATTTGACTACCCCAGCCAATATCAGATTTAGCATCTTCTTGGCTTTGTTTCTCAGCATTTTGCTTTTGAATTTCAAGTTCAAACAATTTCGCTTTTAACTGCTTCATTGCTTGGTCTTTATTCTTGTGCTGTGAACGCTCATTTTGGCACTGTACAACAGTGTTAGTTGGTATATGAGTAATACGAACCGCAGATTCTGTTGTATTTACGTGCTGACCACCGGCGCCTGATGCGCGGTAAACGTCAATACGTAAGTCTGCCGGATTAATATCTATTTCGATATTATCGTCGATTTCTGGGTAAACGAATGCCGATGCAAACGAGGTATGACGACGACCACTTGAGTCGAACGGGCTCTTACGCACTAAACGGTGAACACCTGTTTCTGTACGTAACCAACCGTATGCATATTCGCCAACAAAGCGCACTGTTGCGCCTTTGATACCAGCCACATCACCATCAGTTGCTTCAACCAGTTCAACTTTAAAGCCTTTTGCTTCACCCCAACGTAAATACATACGCAGTAGCATGTTGCACCAGTCTTGGGCTTCGGTACCGCCAGAACCTGATTGTAAATCAAGGTAAGCATCGTTTTGGTCATGATCGCCTGAGAACATACGACGGAACTCTAGCTTTTCAAGCTGTGCGTTTAAATCGCCTAATTCAGCTTCGGCTTCTGCGAAGGTTTCTTCATCTTCTGCTTCAACAGCAAGCTCGACTAAACCTTCAACATCTTCGGTACCTGACACTAGATTATCGATGGTCTCAACGATAGCTTCGAGTGCCGACTTTTCACGGCCAAGTGCTTGAGCTCGCTCTGGCTCATTCCACACTGCTGAATCTTCAAGTTCTGCGTTAACTTCTTCTAACCGCTCTTTCTTAAGAGGGTAGTCAAAGGTACCCCCGAAGCAGTTCAGTACGTTCGCGAATTTCCTTGATTTGATTAATCACAGGATTCACTTCAAACATGTACATTACTCCAAAATGGCTGATTTACCGCGCACCGATATCGACAATAAATACGGTAAATTATCTACAAATATTAAAAACGCCCGATTTTAACAAAAAACCGAGCGTTTTATTAGCCTTTTATGTCGATTATAACGATATTTTTATGTCGCTTTTTGTAGCTCTCGAATAATCAACTGTAACGAGAATTTACCACGGAATTCATTTATATCGAGTTGATAAGCAGCTTTCACATAACGCACTTCGGTATCTGGCCATGCACGCACATCAACACCAAATGCAATACCGTCAACTAATCGTCCTGATTGATGTTTTAAAACCAGTTTTAAGTGTTTTTCACCGACAATGCGCTGCTGTATTACCTCAAACACATGCTCAAACACTGGCTCTGGAAATTGCTGTCCCCAGGGGCCGGCATTTTTTAGTAAGTTGGCAAACTCCATCGAAAAGCACTCATTAGGTAATTCACCGTCGGTAAGTAAAATACTTTGCTTATGCTCTTCAGTGAGTGTGTCTGTCACCATTTGCTCAAACACGGATTTAAACTCAGTAAAACTTTGCTCATTGATACTCAGCCCGGCCGCCATAGCATGGCCACCAAATTTACTGATCAAATGCGGATAAAGTGTATTTACTCGCTCGAGTAAATCACGCATATGCAGCCCTTCAATAGAGCGACAAGAGCCTTTTATTTCGCCGTTATCGCCCGCTGCGAAAATAATCGTCGGGCGGTGATACTTTTCTTTTAAGCGACCAGCCAAAATACCAATCACACCTTGGTGCCAATCAGCTTGATATAAACAAATCGCATCAGGCACTGACTCAGTTTTAAATGCTAAACGGTCAAGCACCGCCTGTGCTTCAGTTTGCATGCCCTGCTCTATTTCACGGCGCTCGTGATTGAGGCTGTCGAGCTCACCGGCAATTCGACGTGCTTGATTTATATCGCTTGATAACAAACAGGCTATACCTAAACTCATATCATCAAGACGCCCTGCTGCATTTAAGCGTGGTGCCAATGAAAAGCCAAAGTCACTGGCACTTAAACGGGCTGCATTACGATTTGCCACTTCGATTAGGGCACTGATACCTGGGCGTGTTTTACCACTGCGAATACGTGCTAAACCTTGATGGACTAAGGTTCGGTTATTGGCATCAAGAGCGACCACATCGGCAACGGTACCAAGGGCTACAATATCAAGTAACTCAGCCAAATTTGGCATTGGATTATGCTGAAAATACCCTTGTTCACGTAAGTGGCTACGTAAAGCAATGAGCAGATAGAATGCAACCCCAACGCCTGCTATCGATTTCGATGGAAACTGACAATCATGGCGATTCGGATTCACGATGGCATCGGCATCTGGCAGGGCTTCACCTTGTAAATGGTGATCAGTTACCAGCACCTTAATTCCTGCTTGCTTTACAATGGCAATGCCATCAATACATGAAATACCGTTATCAACAGTGATCACAAGCTCGGGTTGCATAGTCACTATTTGCTCAGCAAGCGCAGGACTTAAGCCATAACCTAGGCTGAATCTGTCAGGTACCAAGTAATCAAGATTCTTTAAGCCAAACATCGCAAGACCTTGCATTAAGGTTGCTGTGCTGGTTGCACCATCGGCATCAAAGTCACCGACGATTAACACGCGACTTTGAGCCGCGAGCGCTTGTTGCAATAGCACCGCAGCTTTGTCGATATCTTTAAACAACTTAAAGTCATGTAATGTCGCAGCGCTATTATCGAGTTCGGTGGCACTTTGCACCTGTCGAGTCGCATATATTTGCTTAATTACAGGGTGTAAATGGTGTGGTAGATGCGAATCATCAACATGAGGACGAGCTTGAATTATTTTTTCCATGTCGGAAATGGTACTTCTTTGCTTAATACAAATAAAAAAGGCCTACGACAAATAGGCCTTTTCGTTTAAAAAATCAGTTATGAAGATGTTTTTGGTAAGGCATCAAGCGCTTGGCTAATTTGCGCAGCTGATTGATAACCTGGGATCATGGTGCCATCTTCTAAAATAATTGCTGGAGTACCCGACATACCAAAGCTTTGACCTAGTTGGTAATGCTCAGCAATTGGTGCGTTACAACCAGGCACGTCTGCAACTTCTGCACCCGCTTTTGCTTCTGTTAACGCTTCAGCAGGGTCTTTAGCACACCATACATTCATTAGATCTTGGTAACCTTTACCACGTAAACCACCACGTGGGAAAGCAAGGTATTTAACCGTGATACCCGCATCTAAGAAATCATCAAGTTCACGGTGTAACTTACGGCAGTAACCACAGGTAATATCGGTAAAGACTGTGATTGAATGCTTTTCGTTTTTCGCTTTGTAAACGATCATTGAGTCTTCGTATTCAGCAATGCCTTCTTTACGTACATCGCTCAGTGCATGCTCTGTTAGGTTAACTCGGTTATTAAGGTCAATCAGTGTTCCTTGCATTAGAAATTGACCGTCTGGGCTTGCGTAAAGTACACCCTTATCAGTAATTAGTTCTTTAAGGCCTGCCACTGGGCTTGGGTTAATTTGCTTAACGGTTACGCCTAATTCAGCAAACTTAGCAATAATAGGGGCATCAGCAGCGTCTGTTGTTGATACGCCATTGGCAAACACATTTAAGCTTGTGCCTAGTAGTGCTGTGGCTAAAACTAACTTTTTCATAAATATCCTATATCCTGATCATTTTTCATATAGACCGGTACATCTTTAAAAATCTTGCACTAAGCACGTGGATGATGTTGCTCGTGTACCGACTTCAATCTTTCATTCGCTACATGGGTATATATTTGTGTTGTTGATAAGTCACTGTGACCTAACATCATTTGCACGACTCTAAGGTCCGCCCCATGATTAAGCAAATGCGTTGCAAACGCGTGTCTAAGCGTATGCGGTGATAACGGCGATTCAACTGATGCCAAAATAGCATAGTGTTTGATGCGATGCCAAAAAGTTTGTCGTGTCATGCCAATCCCGCGCTTAGATGGGAACACAAAGTCAGTGGCATGTTTAATCATTTGCGAACGGCCCACTTTTAAAAACTGCTCAAGCCAATACATTGCTTCTTCGCCTAGGGGAACTAAACGCTCTTTATTACCCTTACCTTTTACAAAGACCACCGCTTGGCGCAAATTAATTTGCTCCATTCTGAGCCCCACCAGCTCTGTAACACGAAGCCCTGTGGCATATAACAGCTCAAGCATGGCTTTATCGCGAAGCCCCATAGGATCTTCTATGTCTGGGGCTGCAAGCAGAGCTTCGACTTCGGCTTCTGACAGCGTTTTTGGTAATGACTGCCCAGCTTTTGGTTGAGCAATATTGACCATCGGCGAATCGGCAATGGCTTTTTCGCGTACAAAATACTGATAAAAACGCTTAAGCGCACTGATGCTTCGCGCTGTGCTGCGCGACTTTAGCCCTAAATCAACACGGTATGCTAAATACGCTTCAATGTCATCAGAGCGAACAGCTAGTAGGTCTTTATCTTTTAAAAATTGGCAAAACTTTTCAAGGTCACTGCGATAAGCAGCGAGTGTATTTTCGCTGACCCCCTGCTCAAGATACAGCGTATCTAAAAATAACTCTAAATGTTCGGCGTTATTTGCTGTTATTACACCTTTATGGGCTTGTGAATTATTATCAGCCACGCGTACTCTCATCCTTATCAAGGTATCAATTGATTATACCTTACGGTAAACTTACGCCTATCATATCAGGCAAATACACAGTGATAAATACGATGCAGATTGGTTTATTTTATGGTTCTACAACCTGCTACACAGAAATAGCGGCAGAGAAAATTCGCGATATTATTGGTCACGACATAGTGAGCCTTCACAATATCAAAGATGAGCCATTAAAAAATGCAGAGCAATTTGATTTCGTGATCTTCGGCATTTCAACTTGGGATTTTGGTGAGTTGCAAGAAGATTGGGAATCAATCTGGGACGACATTAGAGATGTTAACCTAAACGGCAAAACCGTGGCTCTGTTTGGTATGGGCGATCAACAAGGTTATGGTCAGTGGTTCCAAGATGCGCTTGGCATGTTACACGATGAAATTTGTGATCAAAGCATTACCTTGTTAGGCAAATGGCCTAACGATGCAAGTTATGAATTTGAGGCTTCAAAAGCACTCACTGAAGATGGCAAACAATTTGTTGGCTTAGCCCTTGATGAAGACAGTCAATACGAGCTTAGTGATGAACGTATCGCAAGCTGGGTTGAACAAATCATGACTGAGTACAGCGAAAGCTTGTAAGTCATGAATAAAAAAGCCAAGCATCGCTTGGCTTTTTTATTGGCTATTCAACACGTTGCCAATATTGATTACGATAGAAAAATGCAATATATCCGCGTACTTCAAGCACCTTACCTTGTTCTTGTGGGGTCAGTTTAAGGGTATAGGTTTTACCATTGTTTGGGTCTAGAATTTCACCCTCTTGCCAGCTACCATCGCCAGCATCTGTAGCGCCTTCTATAATTTTTAACCCTAAAATAGGCTGATTTTTCTTATCACCTTTACACTCTTCGCAGATTGCGTCTTGCTTGGCTGGGTTAAGGATTTTTTCAACACTACCAACCAATACACCACCTTGCTCACTAATACGTACTAAAGATTTCGCTTCATTCGTTTCTTCGTCAATAGTTTTCCAAAGACCCACAGGCGTCAATGCAGCAAAACTCAACTGAGAAAATAATAAGGCAGATAAAACAATTGATAAACGGAACATAAAAAACTCGTATAAAACTTAAGACTTTGGCACTATATCAGGGCTTAACCAAACACACCATTTTGCTAAGCTCCGAAATCGACACAACATTGCGAGGGAACACAATGAGTCAATTCACATTAATTACCGGTGACATTGTCAGTTACGACAGTAATCAGGTAGCTACAATTAACGCCACGGGCGAAATAAAAATAAATCGCTTTGCTGAGCCATTATTTATTCCTGATAGCGCTAAAGCCGCCATTGAGCTGGGTCGGCTCGATGATAACTTGTTTAATTTAAAAAAGTTATTACGTTCAGGCTATGCCGATCCCTGCCCTACGACCCGCGTGCTAATTGAAACCACACATCCTTTACCTGAAATCAACGGCCTGCTGATAAAACGCCGCTTTAGCATTATTGACTTTTGCAGTGCCGAAATAGAAAAGTCGCACAGTAAAGCCGTGTTAGACGCCCTATTAGAGCTTGAATATGTGCAACAAATTCAGCTTGATGAAGTAATGCAATTACAGCCACCGGTACAATTTAAAAACCAATAAAGGTACAATAACTTATAAGTATGCTAATCAGCTCCTTCATTTGTAAAAGGAATAACAATGAAAAGTGCGCTACCTATAATGATTGCCGCAAGTATTTTGCTAACTGGTTGTGATGAATTAGAAGTTGAAGAAACTCATAACTTTGGCGATGAAATGTATGAGAACAATTACACACTCGTAAATACCACTGATTTAGAAGTGGACTATTACATGGCAAACACTGACCTGTTTGGTGATGCTCAAGAAGTTAAAGACTCTCAATACTATGTTGACACGCTTGCATCGCAATCACTTCCCGTTGATGTAACACATGCTCACAATGAACGTAGCCGTATTTCATTTTATGTAGTCGATCACAGCGACATAAGTAACTCAGCCACACAGATGTATCAGGTAGAGCAAAATCAACCTTATCATTTTGTGGCTTGGCAAAATGAAGAAAAGCTTCGTTTAACTCTAGTAAAAAAAGCTAATGATGATAAAGATGACTTTTTTGCTATACGTATTCTCGCAACTGAAAACCTTCGCTTAAAAATCGAAAATCAAATCGTCAATTTATATCAAAATCAATTAAGTTACTGGTACCACATTGATGACTGCGCTGATGATTTAAAAGTATCAAAGCTCAATGATGAAGATAAGCGAGTTTATGAACCTGTCTCAATCTGCAACGCATCATATGGGCAGTCATACACTTTACTTTTAAGTGAAGATGGCCTTGAAGCAAGCATTGCTGAATAACGATTACATCTTTAGGTAAAAAGCTTTACAGAGCTCTTTATAATCTTGGCTATAGCTGCCATCAGCTGCATGTATGGTTAACGATGATGTATCACATTCGCCGTTGTTTTGGCTGAGTAACAACAAGCTGCGACTTTGTTGTTTTTTCTCGGTTGTACGTACCAAGCAATGGCGATTTAAGTACCAGCCTGCCTGCTCAGCTACCGCAATGAATTGTTTTGCCTCTACGCAAGGCAAAATCACATTCAAAAGCGTTTTGCCGTGGCTAAGCCTAGTACACGCTTCTATCAATTCGCTGAAGCTAAGGCCGTCAGTATGGCGGGCAGTATTTCGAGCATCATTTTCACCTTTTAGGCTCGCATTAAAATACGGTGGGTTGGTGATGATCGCATCAAAAGGCTCTACTGCGCTAAACGACTGTACAGCTCCTTCGAAAAGGTTTATATCAGGCCATGGGCTAGCCGCAAAGTTTTCTCGAGCATCATTACAGGCACCCGCGTCAATTTCTATGGCACTTACTTTTGCTTCAGGCGCTCTTTGTTTTGCCATTAGCGCCAACAGCCCTGTGCCTGTGCCAATATCTAAAATGCCCTTAGCACCACTCACATCAGCCCACGCCCCTAACAAAATACCGTCGGTCGACACTTTCATCGCAGTGCGTGTTTGCGTTACCGTAAATTGTTTAAACACAAAGCCTGACATTTTTTCACCTTTTCATTCACCACAGCCGCGTTAACGCGTATAATTAGGCTCAATTGTCCTCTATTTATGTCACTCTATGCAATTTTCTGAATTTGATATCGATAACAAGCTGTTAAATGCCATTAATAAAATGGGTTTTGATACGCCAACCAGTATTCAACAACAAGCGATCCCTGAAGCTCTTCAAGGTCGTGATATTTTGGCATCAGCCCCTACTGGTACGGGTAAAACAGCCGCGTTTTTGATCCCTGCAATTCAATACTTGCTTGATTTCCCACGTCGCGATCCTGGCTTTGCGCGCGTATTGATCATGACACCAACCCGTGAGCTTGCTTATCAAATTCATGAGCAATGTGAATTACTCGCCGCACAAACTCATCTTAAAATTGGGGTTGTAACAGGTGGTATAAACTACGGGACACACAGAGAAATTTTCGAAAGTAATAACGATATTCTCATTGCCACACCTGGGCGTTTAATGGAGTATCTCGAAACAGAGAACTTCCATGCTGAAAACGTTGAAATGCTTATTCTTGATGAAGCTGACCGCATGCTAGACATGGGCTTTCGTAAAGAAATGCTACGTATTTGTGATGAAGCACGTAACCGTCGCCAATGTTTCTTATTCTCAGCGACCCTTGAAGGTGACAGCGTTGAGTTATTTGCAGAGCGTATCTTAAACGACCCTGCACTGCTTGAAGCCGAATCTTCACGTAAAGAGAAAGGCAAAATCCACCAATGGGTTCACCTTGCGGACGACTACGATCACAAGCTAAAAATGTTGGTTGAAACGTTAAATGGTGACGACATTCATAAAGCAATTGTGTTTGTAAAAACCCGTGAGCGCCTAGAAACATTAGTTGGTGAGTTAAACAACGAAGGTCTTCGTGTAGCTTGGTTACGCGGCGAAATGCCACAAGACAAACGAATGAAAGCGATGGAAAACTTTCACTCTGGTCGCAACAATATCTTAGTTGCAACGGATGTTGCTGCTCGTGGTATTGATGTTGCTGATATCAGCCATGTTATCAACTTTGATATGCCACGCACCGCAGACGTATACGTACACCGTATTGGACGTACTGGTCGTGCAGGTAAAAAAGGCATTGCGATTTCATTTATTGAGGCTCATGACGTAGCCATTGTTGGTAAGGTTGAGCGCTACATTGAGCAAAAGCTTAAACGCCGAGTAATTAAAGGGCTTGAGCCACAGCACAAAGAAGCGAAGATCCCCTCTAAAAAGAAAAAAGATCCAGTAAAAATAAAGGCCAAGAAAAAAGCCAAAGCTAAAGTTAAGAAGAAAAAGTAGCTTTATTACCATTACTGAAAAAATGCCGAGCTTGTCTCGGCATTTTTGTACCCTACCATTTTTACCTAATAAGCGTGTAATTAGTTCACACTTTATTACCTACTCATTCCATCAATACAAATCAAACTCATTAAAATCAATAGGTTAAATGTTGGAATAATAATTGTATCTGGTTCAGCAATAGTTCACAGCAGACTAGATTAACGAGGGAATTGTATGAGCCGCTTCAAATTAACCGTAGTACTTACATCATTAAGCTGTATTTTTTTACTTGCATGCGCAACAAACGTAAGCGCCAATACCAGCGTGCTAACAACAAGCACATCGGCGCAACCGCGCTTACAGCAAATGGCACTGCAGAAATTAACAAGCAATCCTAATTTTCACATTGAAAACCTACAAGTGATTGTTGATGGTGATACTGTTGAACTAAAAGGCATTGCAGAAACTGGCTTTCAACGTGCTTTAGCACAGAAGTTTTTAGAGCACAGCCAAGGTGTGATGCAGATAAAAAACAACCTTAAAGTGAGTAAGTTAAATCACTCATCACTTTAAGGTTAGGTTTACAAAAGGCTTGAGCTTATTCGCCGCTTGCTTGTAGGTTGATAAATTTTGCAAGCTCTTCTGGTTGACCCATCAGCATTTGAATTTGCTGATTAATCTCCATCATAGTCTTACCTTCTGGTAATTTAGCTGACACTGAGAAAGACGATAAACCATTCACAAAGTTACTAATCGCTGTTGCAAGTTCTTCGCTTACTGGCACTTGTTGTAACTGCATAGCAACGACTTGCTTAAATTGCTCATGAGTCATGCCTTGCGCAGTTAAGAAGCTATCAACGACCGCTTTAAGCTCACCTTCATCAGCAATCGACATATTGATGCTACGTGGCTCTAACTGCGTGAGTGCTGCCATCATCTTTGATTGCTGTTGTAGCTGCTGCTCTAAAGTAAGCTGACCATCAGCTGCTTCATTTTGCATCTGGCTCACAGCGAGTGATGCTTCCATCAGCGCTGTGGTTTTAGCTAAACCAAGATTAAAGTTAACGTCAGCCACCTCATTTGCAGTCACTTTAAGAGCAAAGTCGCTGTCGCCTGAAGCTTTATTATAATCAAGCGATGAGTCAACGTTATAGCTTGTTGATGCTAGCTTGTTATTAGAGTTTTCTGGCAGCTGCGCTAAAAATTCATCGCTAAAACGAAAGTTTTTCATAACAAAACCAGTGTGTGGCGGCACTGCATCCACTTCGTAACCCGACACATCAATGCTATCAATTGTTGCAACAGGCTCATTGCTTAAACTATTTGAAACCGTGATCTCTGATAACTGCATGCTGCTATCAAAAATACTGGCTGAGATATCGCTGTATTTAATTTCTACACCGCTTTGGATTGATAACGCACTAATTTGCTTATCAACCACCTTTTTCACTTCCTGTGTAGTTGCGTAATTTGCGTAAGCTACGCCACCGACAGCCGCAGCAACAACCGCTGCAATAATTAACTTCTTCATTTTATTTCCTTTAATTGGTGTAAATTTTTTATCAGTGTATCAAATTGTATTTAGTTTATTAACGACAATAGCTCATGCACGGTTTTTACTGGGGTGATCTTAGCACCAAGGCCTTCCATTGATTTATGGTAATTACGATATGGAATAAAGAGCTCAGTAAAACCGTGTTGCGCAGCTTCTTTAACTCGAGGTACGCCGCTGTCGATTGGTCTTACATCACCATTTAAACTTAGCTCACCCATAATACAAGTGGTACGCGGTACAACAAATTCGTTCAAGCTGCTTAAAAGTGCTGCTACCAATGCTAAATCGATACAAGTCTCTGACTCATCGATTTTTAAACCACCAACAATGTTGAAAAAAGTATCGTGGAAGATTTTTGTTTTTGTGTGCTTACGTAAAATACCTGTTAGCATTTTGATACGATTCATATTCAAACCAACACATACTCTCTGCGGGAATTCAGCTTCGGTTTCTGTGGTTAAACATTGTATTTCGAGTAGTAAGTTACGGTTACCTTTACGGATACAAGTGATAGCAGAGCCCGGAGACTCGGTACTAGAACCTGATAAAAAGATTTCGCTTGGGTTATCAACGCTGAGCATTCCGCGCTCGCACATTCTGAAAATACCCACGGTATCGATATCGCCAAAACGGTTTTTATTAGCACGCAGTGTTCTGACTTGGCCATCGTTAGTATCGATATGTAACAAGGCATCAACTATGTGCACGAGTGTTTGCGGCCCAGCAATTTCGTTATTTTTGTTTACATGAGCAATGATGAATATAGTGACATCATTTTGCTTACAGTATTGTGTTAGTGCCTGAGCTGCACTTTTTACCTGTGAGGGTGAACCAGGGCTACCATTTGCCGTTTCTGTTACCACGGCCTGAATTGAGTCAATCACCGCGAACTTAATTTTGTTTTTATCAAGCTCTTCAATAATGGCTTCAACACTGGTTTCAGACAGCAAGTAAAGCTCGTCTTCGTTGTAATCTAAACGTAAGCGATTCACACGGTTTTTAAACTGCGATAAAGATTCTTCGGCTGTGCAGTATAAAGAAGGCATTAGCTTTGACATACGTGCGACTAAATCTGACAGCAAGGTGGTTTTACCGGCACCTGGGTCGCCAGAAATAATGTTAACAGAGCCAGTGGTTACGCCACCACTTAGTACTCTGTCTAGCTCACCTATTTCCGTGAGGCGTTTTTCGGCCTCAGTGGTCGCAACTTCATTGATTTTCTTTGAGCCACCGCTAGCGATACCGGCATAGCCTGCCACTGCCGCACGGCTTGCCGCTTGCTTCGATTGCCCCGCTGAAGGCTTAAATTCTGCCAGCGTATTCCACGCTCCACACTTACACTGACCTTGCCAGCGTTGATAGTTCATGCCGCACTCAGTGCAGACAAATTCGATTTTTGCTGATTTTGCCATTCGGCCTTACCTATTTTGGTCGCTGTTTTGTGACTATTTCTGTATTTTCAAGCATATAATAGCTAAAGTAAAACATATGACTCAGGTAATTAAACTAGAGTCACTTTTGTAGTCCCAAAAGATAATATGCTGTAACTTGCCCCATGAAAAACGCTTAATCATGCTAAGTGCTTAATTAAGAAATGGTTAAGGGCACAGTTTTTGCTTACAAATAAAACTTTACAGTGCTTGCCATTTAATTGGCGAATACATATAACAATAACTAATAAAATAAAAAACTAGTTACACTGCTTTGGCTTTCAATAGCCCGCTAGTATACCTACTTTTTTAGATAGACGGTGATGGTTTTATAAATGGCTGAAGACATACTGCTTAAATATGAAAGCCTAGTTGAAGAACTAAAGGCACATTTAGGCACTCCCCAGTTCGACAAACTGTTTAAATCAAAGACAGCTAGCTTAACTAAGCCAGAGCAGTTTCTGATCAAAATGGAAATGTCGCGCTTATCTCAGCCTGTAGCACGCTTTATTGATTTACGTGGCCAGGTAACCGGCCAAGTGAAACCCTACGAATATGATGGTAAGCAACACTTTATGGACGATACCGCCATTGAAGTGTTTGAAGATGCTATAAAGCGCCACGGTGGTTACACCCTTGCCGTTTACGAAGCGGTAATGAATACCGAAAACAATCACCGCGTAATGCAAAAAAAAGCCGCTGAACAAGCTTTAACTGACGATAGTACCACGACAGAGCAGTCTGCTAAGGTCATTAAGTTTGCATCCTATGAAAGTCGCCGCGAAGAGCGGATGAACTACTCAATTAAAATTACCGTTGAACTAGATAAAGACAATAAGGTTGCAGCAACTACCTCGGACATCTCTTTAAGTGGCGCAAAAATCAAGTTAGCACCACGGTATAAAGTTAAAAAAGGCCAATTAATTGGTCTGCGCTTAGTTGGCCTAGAGCAAGATTTTGAACTGGGCTTAAAAAACGGAATTCAATACGAAGTGGTTGCGGTAGAAAAAGTATCCCGTGAATACAACCATGTACGCTTAAAGCGCACCTTTATTGAAAATAATGATAAGTTTGATGAGTTCTTAGAAAGCTTTATTCACGGTAATAAACGTCGCTATAAAGTGAACTTAGACAATACCTTAGATGCGGTTGTATCGAAAGGCTACGAGCAATACTACATTCCACGTGTTACCTCGCTTTATACGTTTTTGAGCTTACAAGGCGACAAGCTTTATCCTAGCCTTGCGTTAACCACAGAAAATAACATTTTTATTCAGCGCTATTTTTGTGATGAGCGTAAGTTGTCATGCTTATATAGCATTATAAATCAGCAACGTTTAGGTCACTTGCTCAGTTCACCAGATGCGGTAAAAGAAGAATACCTGTACACCTTCACTCATACCGTTGCTAGCAAAATTTATTACTACTCAGCTACACGAACTGAGCTTGATAGCCAACCACAACTGAGAGATTTATTTTTCGGCTTTGGTAGCCAAAAAGACAGTTGGCAATGCTTTAAGCTTCAGTTGATGCCAAGCCATCCGGAAGATTCGTATATTCCGCTGTCGCTACCAAGCAGTGCTGGTAAAAACATCGAAAAACTAAATAAGCCACCGACACCACGGGTGCAGGGGTTGATTAAAGATGTTAAATATCTACTGATTTTGACCTCGGTGGGTACTAAGTTTGAACAACAAACATACCAACAGCTTGATTATAATAAAGATGCGGTAAACCAACTTAAACAGTTTGGTCACAGTAAGCATAAAACGCCTCCTCATTTAGAGCCTGTGGCGCTTGAGTATGTGAACCTTCGTGCTCATAAACGCTATTTATACAAAACAGCTATCAGCATTGAACATCATGAGCAAACAATTACAGGCCATACTCGTGATTTGTCTGTGATGGGCTTGCAAATTGAATGCGACCAACCGGTTGAGTTCAGAAAAGGCGATATCATCAAACTAAACTTGCCTGATTTGCAAAAAATTACCAAAAAGCACGATTTAACAAATCTGGCTTATGAAGTAATGGCTATAAGTAAATCACTGACAACAGTAAATTTAAAAGTGCATAAAGTTGGTGACTTACCGCATATGGCGATTAAGTTTTTCACCGTATTAATCGATAACAACAAAGACAAATTACGTGTTTGTGAAGAAACCCCTAAAATTCCGGGGCTATCAACTGCACTCAGAAATATGGTGACCAAAAGCGTATGCCAATTCCCGTTTTATTTACATAAAGAAGCTGCCCACTTTAAAGCTGGCGCTATTGGCCAAGGCTTATATCCAAGCCATCTTCATGTACTACTACAAAATTTTGCGTTATTGAACGAAACAACCAGCATCGACGGATTCTTATCAACGGATCAAATTACAGAAGTGATCACCCCGTTGATCAAAGACCGTAGTCGCCAAGATCCACCTCTGCCATTTACCCTATTTGTTCGCTTTGATCCGCGCCAAGCCGAAATAAGCGATGCAATTACCAGCCGCTGTATTAGTGAAGATGATTACAAACCACAAACTTTGTTTGTGAAAAAAGCGCTGAAAAACGATTTAGTCTTTGTATTTCGTTTATATGTATCACGAACTGGTCGCCCTGATATTGATTACTTAGCGAATGAACTCAAATATATTAGTCAGTACGCATTACATAAAGCAAAAGACTTAGAAGAAGCACTATGGGCAGTAGCTGGTGTGGGTGATTTAATTGATATAACCGAAGAAGCGCTTACCCATTTTGATATTGACCAAAGGCTGATCAATGAAATGAGCAAACGCAAAGCGACTTGGTTAAAGCGAGTAATCTAACGGTAGAGAGAGTAAGTAAGCAACTTGCAGTAATGAGCCTTCATTAATTGCAGTTTGTGCTTGCTCAACTACTTTAGGTTTACCATGCACAGCAACACCAAGCCCTGCCACAGCCATCATTTTCAAATCGTTCGCACCATCACCCATAGCAACAGTTTGGCGGTTGTTTAATGTAAGCTTTTGTTCGATTCGTTTAAGTACACGGGCTTTTTCCTCAGCATCAACAATTGTGCCTATGACCTTGCCTGTTAAGCGATTATCTTTGAATTCAAGGGTATTGGCGTGCACTTCATCTAAATCTAGCAGTGACTGTACTTGCTCAGCAAATGGCACAAAACCACCTGATGCAATAGCTAAATGCCAGTTATGCGTTTTTAGGTATTGGCATAACTCACTCACGCCCGGCATTAGCGGTAAACTCGCTTTTAAGCCATCAATTAAGTCTACATCGATACCTTCAAGCTTAGCGACACGTTGCTTTAAGCTTTGTGCAAAGTCTAGCTGACCAGCCATTGCTTGTGCGGTTACAGCGGCAACTTCGTCATAAACATCGGCAAGGCGCGCTATTTCGTCGATGCACTCGATAGTAATGGCTGTTGAGTCCATATCCATCAGCAATAAACCTGGTTCATTCACTGTTGGTGGATTTGTTAATTGCACCAGTTGAATACCCAATTGCTTAGCAAACTCAACTAATACCAAAGGGCTTAGTGCTGTTGTTGTATCGCTATGAAAGCTCCACGCTACTGGCATGTCTGAGATTGGCTGATAACAACAAAGCGATAAATTGCTAAACCCTTGCGCTGCTAAAAAATCGCTAATAGCAAGTAATTGCTCAGCATTAAGCTCATTACCAAAGGCAACACTGAACACGCCTTGATTTGCTTTTGGCGTAAAGTCTGTTGTAATAAGGTGTTTGTTTTCAATTTTATACCAGCAATTTAGGCTGATTTGTTCTGCTAAATTTGCTGAAGGTGTAGCAGCTAAGCTAAGCTGTGACATAGTGGCTCCACATTAGACTTATGTCTGTCCTTGGTCGTGCATTTGGCACTCGCACTCAAGGGGCTGTTAAAGTTATCATGTTGTACCATCAAATTTAAAAGCTGTCAGTAACGTATACGGTGACTATGAAAAATAACCAACTTAAAATTCCCTTTTCAGCCACTTATCGCCAACGTGTTGTGCGCTTGAGCTTGGCTGCAGCCTGTTTTGTGCTGTTAAGTTGGGTTGCCATGAATAGTAGCTTTCAAAGCCACCAATTACTTTATGATAGTGCTGACAGCACCGCGATAAGCTTAACCAAGTTTATGGCACTAAATGCAAAAACCCCACTGCAAGAAAAAAACAAACCAGAGTTAAATGCTTTGTGTAATCATATTGCTGAAGATGAGTATGTTTTAGCGGCAACGATTTACGATCAACAAGGTATTCAAATTGCGGCCAGCGATAATTGGCAAAGTCACCACACTTTTGGTTTATTACCTGATTCAACGCCGGGTATCAGCAAACTTAAAACCCCATTTGTAGAGCCGGTGATAAGTGATGATGAAAGGCCAATTGGCTTTGTGTCGATTACCTATTTAACGCAGGCTTCTATTGCAACCAGCCACAGTAGTTTTCATGATTTAGGTCGCCAAGTGTTATTAATGTTAGTGATCACCTGTATTTTTACTTGGCAGCTAGGCCGCGGCTTAAAACACTGGCAAATCAACCGTTACATCAAAAAAAGTGCAGAGCAAGAATCATAAAGTTTAGCAGCCAATTTCTGCTTTGTATCGCCTGTAACGCCTTTAAGCTCACATAAATGAGCAAATACATCACGCATCTTAAGTGGTGTATTAATCTGCCCTTGAAAACCAGCTAGCGGCATTGATGGCGAGTCGGTTTCAAGCACTAAATACTGCGGTTCAATTGTGCTTATAACTTTACGAGTTTTAGCAGCGCGCGGGTAACTAATCACGCCACCAACACCAAGCTTAAACCCTTGTTTAATATAACTATGAGCTTGTTGCTCTGAACCTGAAAAGGCATGAATAACACCTCCATACTTTGGCTTGCAGCGCTTAAATGAGCGAGCAATTAAGTCATGGCTTTGTCTGTGATGTACAATCAGTGGTAAAGCGAGTTGGTTGGCAAGCTCTATCTGCCCTTCAAAAAGCTGCGTTTGTTTATCGAGGTTGTCGATACTGCGATCAAGTCCGCACTCACCGATGGCAATAAACTGCCCAGTATGGGTTTTCGCTAATTGCTCTAGTTCAGCGAGGTGATGAGCTTGGTGGTCAGATAAAAAATAAGGATGTAAGCCTAAAGCAACTGAAATACTTGGCTCTGATTTAGCAAAAGAGAATAGTTTTGTAGATTGTGCCAAGCTCACACCCGGCACAATAAAATGCTCGATCCCTACTTGCTTGCATGCCTTGATGAGCTCTGTGCGAGTCTCATCAAATTCGCCAAAATCAAGGTGGCAGTGGGAATCGATAAAACGCATTTACGGATTTAAACGACCAAACTGCCAACTACCGTCGGCTTGGCGTTGATACATAAAGCGGTCGTGTAAGCGGTGTGCTCCGCCTTGCCAAAATTCGATTTTAGTAGGCTCAACACAGTAGCCTCCCCAAAAATCAGGCAGTGGAATTTCACCCTCAGAAAACTTTTGCTTCATTTTCGCAAATGTTTCCATTAGTACCTTACGCGATGACACAGGACGACTTTGCTGAGATGCCCATGCAGCTAACTGGCTTTCTTTAGGACGCGATAAAAAGTACTTTGCCACAGCAGTTGTTGGTAAAGGTTTAGCTTCACCATAAACAATGACTTGTCGCTCCATGTGGTGCCACGGAAAGTGGAGAGAAATTTTGTTATTACCTTTAAGCTCCTGCGCTTTGCGCGAGCCGGTATTGGTAAAAAATACAAAGCCATTTTCATCAAGATGCTTTAACAGCACAATACGCTGCGACGGCTGACCATGCTCATCAACCGTTGCAACGACCATCGCCGTAGGATCAGGCAGATTAGTGGCAACAGCTTGCTCAAGCCATTTTTCAAACTGCTTGATTGGAGACGCATCAAGCATGTCTTCAGATAAACCATCCTGTAAATATTCACGGCGAATATCTTCAAGTTTCATAAAATTCCCTCTATCGCTACTATCAGCTATCAGCTATCAGCTATCAGCTATCAGCTATCAGCTATCAGCTATCAGCTATCAGCTATCAGCTATCAGCTATCAGCTAAAGATTAATCAAGGTTATTGAGCTGTCAATTTTGTTGGGTTTCGCTACGCTCTACCCAACCTACGAAGCTAGGTTCTAGGTTCTAGGTTCTAGGTTCTAGGTTCTAGGTTCTACAAGCTACTCCCCTAGCGCCTAGAGTCTAGGGCCTTCGATTTATGTTGGGTTTCGCTGCGCTCTACCCAACCTACGAAGCACATCATCAGCAAGTCTAGGAGTGCTTTCAAAGCGAACTACACGAAGCAGATTACATTTGCTCCATGACTTCGATACCTAAAAGATCCAATCCTGACTTCAACGTCTTAGCAACCAAATTACACAGTACTAAACGGCTGTCACGAACACTTGGCTCTACGCCTTCTTTTAGAACTGGGCATGCTTCATAGAACGTCATGTATAGGCTTGCTAGTTCGTATAGGTATCCACATAATACGTGCGGTGTCGCTTCGCTGATCATTAGATCGAGTACTTCTTCTAACTGAAGAAGTTTAAGTGCCAGCGCTTTTTCTTGTGGCTCGTTGATTGCAATATCTGCTGTTAATGACGCTGCATCGATACCTGATTTACGGAAAATACTGCGAACACGTGTGTATGCATATTGTAAGTAAGGCGCTGTAGCACCTTCAAAGCTCAGCATAGTGTCCCAGTTGAAGATATAGTCGCTAGTACGGTGCTTAGAAAGATCCGCATATTTCACTGCGCCAATACCAACTTTACGGGCAATTTCGCTACGTTCTTCGTCGCTTAAATCTGACTCACGCTCAGCAAGCTTAGCTGCGGCACGAGTGATTGACTCTTCTAGCAAATCAGCAAGCTTAACGGTACCGCCAGTACGTGTTTTGAATGGCTTACCGTCTTCACCCATCATGGTGCCGAATGGGCAGAATTCATAACTTGTTTCATCACGTAATAAACCGGCTTTACGTGCTGTTAGCTCAACTTGATTGAAGTGTAAGCTTTGACGTGCATCTACAAAGATTAGGATACGATCAGCACCCAGTTTATTAGAACGGTAATCACAAGCAGCTAAGTCGGTTGTCGCATATAAGAAACCACCACCTGATTTCTGTACGATAAACACTGAAGGCTCACCGTCTTTGTTAGCTAGTTCATCTAAGAACACCACTTGCGCACCATCAGACTCAACAGCAATATCTTTGTCTTTTAAAAGTGCGATGATGTTTGCAAGTTCGCTGTTGTATGCACTTTCAGCCATGATATCATCTTGCGTAAGTGTGACGTTTAGACGCTTATAAACTTCTTCAGAATGCTTTACAGAAGTGGCAATGAATAACTTCCAAAGTTTTTCACAGTGTGCGTCGCCGCCTTGTAATTTAACAACGTAATTACGGGCTTTGTCGGCAAACCCTTCTTCATCATCAAAGCGTTTTTTCGCATCACGGTAGAAGGTTTCAAGATCGGCCAGCGCTACAGACTCTAAGTCTACACCTTGGTTGATTTGATCTTCTAAGTGCGCGATTAACATACCAAACTGAGTACCCCAGTCACCCATATGGTTTTGACGAACAACTTCATCACCACGGAACTCAAGGGCACGAACAACTGCATCACCAATGATGGTTGAACGTAAGTGGCCTACGTGCATTTCTTTAGCAAGGTTAGGTGATGAGTAATCAACAACTACTTTTTGTGCTGTTGCATGTGGCGCAACTGCTAGCTTTTCGTCTTCGTTTGCTGCTTTTAAGCTAGCTGATAAAAACTCAGGCTTTAGGTGAATATTGATAAAACCTGGGCCCGCGATTTCAGTTTTTTCTGCGATATCAGCAAGGTCTAGGTTATCGATAATTTTTTGTGCAAGTTCACGCGGGTTTGATTTTAATTTTTTAGCCGCGCCCATTGCGCCATTGATTTGGTAATCACCAAACTGTGGACGTGTACTTTGTGTTACCGCTGGGTTAGTGTCTTCAGGTAACCCTGCTGCAACCATAGCAGCAATTGCTTTGTCGATTAAAAGAGTACGAATATTCATTGTAATTTTTACCTTTATGGCCCGCTGTACGGGCACTTAAATTTGAAGCAGACTTAGCGTATTAGTTTTCGCGCGTGTGGTTAAACTTGATATCTGGATAGCGTTCCATCGACAAGTTTAGGTTTACACGGCTTGGGGCGATATAAGTAAGGTTATCGCCACCATCAAGCGCTAAGTTGCTTTCGCACTTACGCTTAAACTCTTCAAGCTTTTTGGTATCGTCTGAGCTTACCCAACGTGCAGTGTTAACACTCACACCTTCGTAAATCGCATCAACGTTGTATTCTGCTTTTAAGCGCGCAACAACCACATCAAACTGTAGTACACCGACCGCACCAACGATTAGGTCGTTATTGATAAGCGGTCTAAATACTTGCACAGCACCTTCTTCAGATAACTGAACTAAGCCTTTTAACAATTGCTTTTGTTTTAATGGATCTTTTAAGCGAATACGACGGAATAATTCTGGCGCGAAGTTAGGAATACCACCAAACTTCATTTTTTCACCTTGCGTGAAGGTATCACCAATTTGAATTGTACCGTGGTTGTGTAAACCAATGATGTCACCTGCGTAAGCATCTTGCGCTCGTTCACGGTCACCGGCCATGAAGGTTACCGCATCAGAAATACTGACTTGCTTACCAATACGCACATGATTCATCTTCATACCTTGGCTATATTCGCCAGAAACAATACGCATAAAGGCGATTCGGTCACGGTGTTTAGGGTCCATGTTCGCTTGGATTTTAAATACGAAACCAGAGAAGTTATCTTCAGTTGCCGCTACTTGGCGGTCTTCTGTTTCACGTGGTAATGGCGCAGGAGCCCACTCAGTTAAGCCATCAAGAACATGGTCAACACCAAAGTTACCAAGTGCTGTACCAAAGTAGACTGGTGATAATTCGCCAGCTAAGAACAGATCTAAATCAAATTCGTGTGATGCACCAATTACAAGCTCTAGCTCTTCACGAAGCTGTTCAGCAAGTTCGCTACCAATCGCAGTATCAAGCTCAGGGTTATCTAAACCTTTAATAACGCGCACTTCTTGAATTGTGTGGCCTTGACCTGTGCTGTACAAAATCGTTTCTTCACGGTGAATGTGGTAAACACCTTTAAACTCTTTACCACAACCAATTGGCCAAGTTACCGGCGCACAGGCAATGTTTAGCTCAGTTTCAACTTCGTCTAATAACTCCATTGGATCACGAATATCACGGTCACACTTATTCATAAAAGTTACGATAGGTGTGGTACGTAAACGTGTTACTTCCATTAATTTACGAGTACGATCCTCAACACCTTTCGCTGCGTCGATGACCATTAGGCATGAGTCAACCGCAGTCAGTGTACGATAAGTATCTTCAGAGAAGTCTTCGTGTCCTGGAGTATCAAGTAAGTTAACTAGACGCTCATTGTAAGGAAATTGCATAACAGACGTAGTTACCGAGATACCACGTTCTTTTTCCATTTCCATCCAGTCTGATTTTGCGTGCTGGTTTGAGCCACGACCCTTTACGGTACCCGCTTTTTGAATCGCTTGTCCGAATAACAGAACTTTTTCTGTAATAGTGGTTTTACCCGCATCCGGGTGCGAGATGATCGCAAAGGTGCGTCGTTTATTAATTTCGGTAGTTAAATTAGACATGTAAGCTGCTTTTAGTCATAACAAAGCGCACTTAACTGCCTTATAAATTATAAAGCTCGGTGCGCACTGTAAAAATAAAATAGAATTGCCGAGCATTATACCTTGTTTGTCTTAGCCAAAAAAGCAGCGATTGTAAGTAATTATTCACCTTTCGTTGCGGATTTTCGTTGTTCACTTTTTTGCTAAGCTTGTGTAATCAAGTTGTAACGCATACTATTGATAAATTGCACGGAGGGATATCAATTTAGGTCATGAAAACCAGTAAGCTCAGTATTCGATTATTATGGTATATCACACCATTAGTGATCTTACCTTTGTTGTTTTTAGGTGGCTTTACGTTAACCAATGTGACCAATTCAACAAAAAAACAAGCTGAGCTGATTGTCAGTCGCTTTGTTGAGCAACAACAGCAAAAAATCTTCAATTACATTGACTCATTTCACTCGATTACCCGGTTGCTTTCGACTTCCCCTGTATTGGCAGACTTTTTAGCCCGCGAACCTGAATCAAAAAACCAATACATTGAACGCCTTGGCGAATTAATGAATGTATTTGCAAGCTATTCAGAAGCTTACCCAGATATAGTGAGCATTAACTATGTTGCCCCAGACGGTAAAAGCGATGCATTTTATTCAAGCCAATTAACCCCTGCGCCAAAAAGTTACCCGTTTTTTGATCAAGTACTGCAATCAAATTTGCGCCAACAGCAATTTATGATCTCCAAAGAAGATGGCTCGACTAGCCTGTACTTTGTGCACCCAATTTATAATATCGATTACTACTTAAAACAGCCGCAGCAACTAGGGTTTATTGTTGTCCATGTTGAACCATCGATATTAAATGCCAGTATTTTAGAAGCGCCATTTAATAACACCCTAAATTTGTTTTTGACCACTAAAGGGCAAATTTTATTTAGCTCAGACTATGACTTACGTGGCAGCTACTTAAGTGAATACGAGCTTGAACAAATAAAGAGTTTGGCCGATTACGGCAAACTAGCCAGTATTGAGCTGTCGAGTATCGATAAAGAAGAGCGCATCATCTACGCGGTACAAATGACCGACGGAGATTATTTTATCTCTACCACTCCCAAAGATTTGCTATATCAGTCTGGTAAAGCCATCAGTTTAATTACTGCATTAATTGTTATTATTTCGGTGATTTCACTGCCTATTTTGATCTACATTGTGGTGCGCAACTTACTACTCACCCCAGTCGAATTATTAGGGGCTGCAAGTCACCGAGTTGGTGATGGTGATTTATCGGTGTATTTGCCCGCCCATACAAATGATGAAGTAGGTGTGCTTTTCAACGACTTTAACCACATGGTGAACCAAATTCGTCATTACCAAGACGAGCTTGAAGAATATAAGCACCACCTAGAAGAAAAAGTTGAAAGCCGTACTAAAGCCCTCGAAGCGATGAATAGCAAGCTAGAAGTGGCCATTGCGCAAGCTGAGCAAGCAAACCAACTGAAAAGCCGCTTTTTAGCGAATATGAGTCATGAAATTCGTACCCCACTTACCGCAATTATGGGCTTCACAGAGCAACTTCTGCACAACAAGGATGCGGTGAATGATGAGCAGCATTTAAGCACCATTTTACGTAACTCTAAGCACTTGCTTGAGCTCATCAATAACATTCTTGATTTATCAAAAATTGAAGCTGAAAAACTCGCCGTTGAGCGCGGGCCATGTAATGTAGTGCAGCTTATTCATGATATTGATTCGATTATTCGTCCGTTAGCTAATGAGAAGCAACTGGCGTTTAATATCAACTACAAGCTACCAATACCTAAAACTATTAATAGCGATACCACACGTTTAAAACAAATTTTGATCAATATTGCCAGCAATGCGGTTAAGTTCACTGAGAAAGGCAGTATCTCGATTGATATTAGCTACAACAGCGAAAAACAGCATTTACAATTTGCGATTCAAGATACCGGTATCGGTATGTCTGAGCGCGAAGTCGAACGGGTATTTAAACCGTTTGAACAAGCCGATGCGACGACAACTCGCCGCTTTGGTGGCACGGGTCTTGGCTTGTGTATATCGAAGAACTTAGCCCAGTTATTGGGTGGTGATGTGCAACTGATTAGTGAACCTGGAAACGGCAGTTGTTTTACCGTACAAGTTGCTGCTCACTTAAATGCCGAACAGCTTAAGTACGAGGCCTTTATTCATAGCTATGAGCAACTATCGCCAAGTAAAGACGTTCAGCTTTCATTCGCAGCAAACAGTTTTGATGCCAATATACTGGTGGCCGAAGATAACCCAGATAACCAGTTGCTGATCAAACTACTGTTACAAACTTGGGGGCTTGAGCCTGACATCGCGAAAAACGGTGCAGAAGCAGTAGAAATGGCATTAGTTAATGATTATCAGCTGATCATCATGGATATGCAGATGCCAGTCATGGGTGGCTTAGAAGCAACGCAAATGCTACGTCACGCAGCCTATGATGGCCCTATCATTGCGCTTACAGCCAATGTAATGAAAACCGATGTTGACACCTACATTGAAGCGGGCTGTGATGAAGCACTCGCCAAACCAATCGACAAAGATGCTCTAGAGCAAGTGCTTGTAAGCTACTTACACATTGAAAAAGACAGTCAAAACAAGTGGGAAAACTTACTAAAAAGTGAAAAGTTCCAACAAATTAACGACAACTATCGCTCAAAATTACCTGATTACTTAAGCCAGGTCGTGCAGTTGTATCGCGCTAAAGAATGGGAAGCCCTACGCTCATTAGCACACAGCTTAAAAGGCAGTGCGGGGTGTTTTAGTTTTGAGGCCATTCATAAGACAGCTGGTCAGCTTGAAAATGCGCTACGCAGTAATCAAACTGAACAGGTAGAGCAATGCTACGATGCACTTATCAATGCCCTTGAAGAAGCATCTTAAAGGCTAAAGCTCATCCCCATTAAAATAGCGTCTTCGTTGCCTGTCGCGGTTGGGTAGTAGTTCTTGCGCACCGACATATGGGAAAAGCCAGCGCTTTCATACAGGCCAATAGCAGGAGCGTTCGACTCACGCACTTCTAAGAATAGGTTTTCAGCTTGGTGCTGCTCGCTGTGCTCAATAAATGCATTTAACAACTGCTTAGCAATGCCCTGCCCTTGGTACTTCGGCGCAACACAAATATCCATTAAAGTGTAATCTGGGCCTGCTTGTTCACCAATATAAAAACCTAGCATCTCATCACCTTGAAAAGCAGCTAAGTTAAAATAACGCCCAGCTAAACACGACAGCATGGTTTTCTCTGTCCACGGGTGACTATGGCAGGCGTTTTCGATAGCCATTAACTGGCTAATATAGGTTGCATCTACAGGTTTAAAGCTTATCAAGTTGTTCACCGATTAAAGACCAAAGTTGTTTTTTCTGTTCGCCATTGAGCTTATCGCTTGGTAAGCCTAAGCACCCCTCTTGCCAGCTAATACTCGTTGCTTTAACGATTTGGGTAATAACTAACGGCGCAAATGCTTTTTCGAGGTCTTGGTGAAACTGTAACGGAAGCGTCAATGTTTCTTGTTGAGTGTTTGGTATCTGTTCGCCAGAAGCATCAGGCGCAGTTCGATAGTGTTGATTCAACTCTAAAGATTGTACAGAGAATATCGCAGCGTAACTTGGATTCATAACAACTCAATCATGATTAAGAGCAAGTAATATAGGGAGATTTGCGATTAAAGTAAAGAAGGAAGAAATGGCAGGGGCGGAGAGATTCGAACTCCCAACCGTCGGTTTTGGAGACCGCTGTTCTACCAATTGGAACTACGCCCCTGCAATGACGACGAATTATATAGAGCTTTTTTCAAAGGTAAAGTAAAAAAACACAGTTTTTAGTTTAACTGCTTCTTAAATAAACAAAACGGCGAATTAGCAAGCTAATTCGCCGTTTTTGTACCAATTCAGGTCAGAATAATAAAATTATTCCCACTCGATTGTTGCCGGTGGCTTACCTGAAATATCGTAAACAACACGTGAGATACCGTCGATTTCGTTGATGATACGGTTAGAAACCACACCTAAGAACTCATAAGGTAAGTGTGACCAACGTGCCGTCATAAAGTCGATTGTTTCTACACAACGTAGTGATACAACCCAATCGTATTTACGCGCGTCACCCATTACACCGACCGATTTAACTGGTAAGAATACAGTGAAGGCTTGACTTACTTTGTGATAAAGCTCTGCTTTGTGTAGCTCTTCAATGAAGATAGCATCTGCGCGACGTAGTAAGTCACAGTACTCTTTCTTGATTTCACCAAGTACACGAACACCTAAACCAGGACCCGGGAATGGGTGACGGTAAAGCATGTCGTATGGTAGACCAAGCTCAAGACCAATTTTACGTACTTCATCTTTGAATAGCTCACGTAACGGCTCAACAAGACCCATTTCCATGTCGTCTGGTAAACCACCTACGTTGTGGTGAGACTTGATTACGTGTGCTTTACCTGTTGCAGATGCAGCAGATTCGATTACGTCTGGGTAGATAGTACCTTGACCTAACCATTTAGCACTTTTCAGCTTTTTAGCTTGCTCGTCAAATACTTTAATGAAGGTATGACCAATCGCTTTACGCTTATCTTCTGGGTCTGACTTACCTGCTAAGTCTGCTAAGAATTGATCTTCAGCATCTACTTTAACAATGTTTAGGCCAAACTTGTTACCGAACATGTCCATAACTTGCTGACCTTCGTTTAAACGAAGAAGACCGTTATCAACGAATACACACGTTAGCTTGTCGCCGATTGCACGGTGAATAAGCATGGCAACAACAGATGAATCAACACCACCTGATAAACCTAAGATAACTTCGTCATCACCTACAGTTTCCTTAATACGCTCAATAGCATCGTCGATGATTTTAGCTGGTGTCCATAGTTTTTCACAGCCACAGATATCAATCGCGAAGCGCTCAAGTAAACGTAAACCTTGGTGAGTATGAGTTACTTCTGGGTGGAACTGTACGCCGTAAAAACGTTTTTCTTCCCAAGACATTGCAGCATGTGGACATGTTGAAGTTTTAGCAGTTGTTTTGAAAGTCTCAGGTACTTCCATCACTTTATCGCCGTGGCTCATCCAAACGTCTAGTACGCCTGCACCGCCATCAGTAATGTGGTCTTCGATAGCATCGAATAACGCACAGTTACCTACTTTTTCAACTTGCGCATAACCAAACTCTTTCTTATCAGAGCTGTGTACGCTACCACCTAGTTGCGTTGCCATTGTTTGCATGCCGTAACAGATACCAAGTACTGGAACGCCTGCGTTAAATACATACTCAGGAGCACGTGGGCTGTTTTCAAGTGTTGTAGACTCAGGGCCACCCGACAAAATAATACCTTGTGGATTAAATTCGCGGATTTGCTCTTCAGTTACATCCCATGCCCATAGCTCACAGTAAACACCAATCTCACGTATACGACGTGCGATTAACTGTGTGTATTGCGAACCAAAATCTAAAATGAGAATTCGTGAATCGTGAATGTCTTTGCTCATGGAGTATCTCGTTAGTCAGGAACTGCTCTCCCAAAGGGAGATGATCAATAAATTAGGGCTAGCAAATGCTAGCCCATGTAATTTCAATACCTTAAGGTAATTAACCTAGGCGGTAGTTTGGCGCTTCTTTAGTGATTTGCACGTCGTGAACGTGTGACTCACCCATACCAGCTGAAGTTACGCGAACAAATTGAGGTTTAGTATTTAACTCTTCAATTGTTGCACAGCCAGTTAAGCCCATTGCACTGCGTAGACCACCCACTTGTTGATGAATGATTGTCGCGATAGGACCTTTATAAGCAACACGGCCTTCGATACCTTCAGGAACAAGCTTGTCTGCTTCGTTCGATTTTTGGAAGTAACGGTCTGATGAACCTTCTTTTTGGTCCATAGCACCAAGGCTACCCATACCACGGTATGATTTGTAGTAACGACCTTGATATAGCTCAACTTCACCCGGTGCTTCTTCAGTACCGGCTAACATTGAACCCACCATTACACATGATGCACCAGCAACAAGTGCTTTTACGATGTCACCAGAGAAACGGATACCACCGTCAGCAATAACAGGAATATCACGGCCTTTTAAGCCTTCAACTGCGTCAGAAATAGCAGTAATTTGTGGAACACCACAACCTGTTACGATACGAGTAGTACAGATAGAACCAGGGCCGATACCAACTTTAACAGCATCAACACCCGCATCAGCAAGGGCAATCGCGCCTTCAGCTGTTGCAACGTTACCTGCTACGATTTGTAGATCTGGGTATGCTTGACGTGTTTGTGCAACACGGTCGATAACACCTTGTGAGTGGCCATGTGATGTATCGATAAGTAATACGTCAACACCTGCTTCAACAAGTGCTGCGATACGCTCATCAGTACCCGCGCCAACACCAACAGCTGCACCTACACGTAGACGACCTTGATCGTCTTTACATGCATGCGGCTTGTCTTGTGCTTTTTGATAATCTTTTACAGTGATCATGCCTTTAAGTTTAAATGCATCATCAACTACGAGAATTTTTTCGATACGGTGCTCGTGCATTAGACCTAAGATTTCATCACGGTCTGCACCTTCTTTAACAGTCACTAACGATTCTTTTTTCGTCATTACTGTAGAAACAGGTTGCTCAAGTTTCGTTTCAAAACGCATATCACGGCTTGTCACAATACCAACAAGGTTATTGTCAGCGTCGGTTACAGGGAAACCTGAAAAACCTTTGTCTTCTGAAAGCGCGATAGCATCAGCAATTGTAAGATCCGCAGTCACAGTAACAGGGAAAGAAACAATGCCCGCTTCGTAAGTTTTAACTTTACGAACGTTTTTAGCTTGCTCTTCAATTGTCATGTTTTTGTGGATGAAACCTAAACCGCCCTCTTGCGCTAAAGCAATCGCTAAGCGTGCTTCTGTTACAGTATCCATAGATGCTGAAACTAGCGGCAAGTTAAGATTGATACCACGCGTTAAGCGAGTTGAAATATTTGCCGTGTGTGGCAAAACAGTAGAATGACCTGGTACTAAAAGTACGTCGTCAAAGGTAAGAGCTTCTTTAGCGATTCTTAGCATAGTGCAACTTCTCACATGTGGATCTGAGTATAAGGAATTGCGGCCAAATTTTATCAGCGTTGTGAGCACGAGTAAATAAAATTATTCATTTATTTGTGTTAAAGTACACAGAGAATTTTTTACTGGGGTTTTTAATGGCTTTTACGCAATCAACACAGCCTGTTTACACGGTCTCGCGCCTAAATAAGGAAATTCGCCATGTTCTTGAACAAGGCTTTTCATCGCTTATCTTAAATGGTGAAATTTCTAACTTTATAGCCCCAGCATCTGGACACTGGTACTTTACGTTAAAAGACGACCGAGCACAGGTAAAAGCGGCAATGTGGCGCGGCAATAATCGCGGCCAAACTTTTCGCCCGAGCAATGGTGCACAAGTAACTGTGCGTGCCCGCGTATCTTTATATGAACCTCGTGGTGATTATCAGCTGATTGTTGAGCATATGGCCCCTGCAGGTGAAGGCTTATTAAAGCAAGAATTCGATGCGCTAAAAATGCGCTTAGCTGCCGAAGGTCTATTTAGCTCAGCCCATAAAAAACCATTACCAACCAATATTAATCGCGTTGGGGTGATCACCTCAGCCACAGGTGCGGCTATACGCGATATTCTAACGGTACTTAAACGCCGTGCTCCGCAGCTTGAAGTCGTGATTTACCCAGCTATGGTGCAAGGTGCAGATGCCCACAGCCAATTAATAGAAAAAATAAACATCGCCAATCAGCGCAACGAAGTAGATGTGCTTATATTAGGTCGTGGTGGTGGTTCACTCGAAGATTTGTGGTGTTTTAACCATGAGCAACTAGCTCGCGCTATTTTTGAAAGTCGCTTACCTATTGTTAGCGCCGTTGGTCACGAGGTCGATACCACAATTAGTGATTATGTTGCCGATATTCGCGCCGCAACACCTTCTGCAGCCGCCGAGCTAGTTAGTCCAAATACCGAAGAGCTACATAACAAAGTTACGCAGTTAGTTAGGCACTTAAATCATGCCTTTAAACACTCTTTAGCTGTAAAACGCAGTACTGCCACTCAATTTGAGCATCGCTTGCAGCTATGCCATCCCCGTAATCAACTCAATCAACAAGCGCAAAAACTAGATGAACTTAGTTTGGCCTTACACAGCGCAATGAGTGGCAAAATCCAGCGATATGAGCGAGTACTTGCTAACCTAACACCACGCTTAATGCAAAGCTCTCCTGAAAAGCAGCTAGCGAAAAGCGAGCATCAACTGGCGCAATTGCATGCCCGCCTCACACAAGCGATGCAGCAACAACTTTCAAGTTCTCGAAACCAGCTTTCTTTACAAGCGAGCCGTTTAGATTCTGTGAGCCCACTCAGTGTGTTAGCACGTGGTTATAGTATTACTAAAAACCAGCACGGTAGTGTAGTGAAATCGGTTAACGATGTAAGTTCTGGTGAGCTTATAACCACCGAGCTTGCAGATGGGCAGCTACAATCAAAAGTTGTATAAAATTACTGCGTGCTTGCGATGATTGTTAGACTATCGTCACTTGAGGTGGTGGAGGTAAATTTAAATTGCTTCCACCAGCTTTGTTCCATCATCTTATCGGTCATGTTACGCCAATAATGACTTGGCAAATCATCAACATCCTCTGGTTGCAATAGCTTAAACTGACACACAGAGCTTTTGCATGTAGAGACACTGAGCTGTGGTTGCACTGGTAAATCGGCCATGATTAAAAAATCACTCATGGCTGTTTCAACTTGGTAGGCCCAAGCCTCATCCCGAGATTGCTCTTCTAACAAGGTATAAAGTTCATCCAGGTGTGAGTCGATTTGCTGAGGAGGTATCGCACTTGAACGGTAACTAGCAATCACAGCTTGTTGATTTTCGACTTGTAACTTTAACTCTGCTATTTGTTGCTCAAGCTCGCTTTTGCTATCAGCTACTGAACTATCTGAATTAACTTCAGCGACTTGTTTATTAATAACAGGCGCTATAGCAGTGGCTTGCTGCTCTGGTGCTTGAACTATTTGTTCTTCAACAAATTCTTGCTGATAAGTGTGTGGCTGTTGTTGTGGGTCTGATTGAAAAAGTGACATAGCGACAGCGCCACAAATAAATGACGCTGTAACTGCTAATCCGAAGGATAACTTAGACAATTCCATTGCTCTTTTAAAGTGTAAAACTACAACATAGCACTGGTGTGGGAGGCATTACTAGCGGTAGTCGTACCATCATCTAAAAAGTTTTGGTTCATGCTCTCTGCTGGACAGGGACAGCTCGGTTTGCCGACCACTTTAGCTGGCACGCCAACCACAGTTGTGTGTGCTGGAACTGCACTTAACACGACTGAGTTTGCACCAATACGCGCCCCCTCTCCTACTTCGATATTACCTAGTACTTTTGCACCTGCGCCAATCAAAACACCGGCGCGAATTTTTGGATGGCGGTCACCTTGCTCATTACCCGTACCACCTAAGGTTACAGATTGTAGAATCGATACGTTATCTTCAATAACTGCTGTTTCACCAATTACAATCCCAGTTGCATGGTCAAACATAATACCATGACCAACTTTACAAGCAGGATGGATGTCAACGCCAAATACTTCTGAGGTTCTGCTTTGAATGAAGCGAGCAAGCTCTTTTCGGTTTTGTTGCCATAAACAATTTGCGAGTCGGTGTGCTTGTATTGCATGGAAGCCTTTAAGGTTCAAAATAACAGTTAAGTAACTATCGGCCGCAGGGTCGCGATCTTTAACTGCTTTTATGTCATGAGCCACATGCGTCAGCATTAGATCACATTTAACAAAGGCATGGTCGAATAATTCACGGATAGTAAATGCTGATACCACCGCATCTGCAAGTTTATTTGCCACAATAAAGCTCAGCGCCGAACCTAAGCATTCATGATTTAACACGCACGAATAAACGTGACTTGCTAAAAGCGGTTCACGGGAAACGACTTCGTTTGCTTCATCTCGAAGCTTTTGCCAAATTTCATGACGCATAATATTGCCTTTCTGGTTGTACCTAACTGCTAAGCCTTAAGTTTAACGGATTTGTAGCAAGATGTACTAACCCGTTGTTTATTTGTTCTGGTTATATCTAATAACCAGAGTAACAATACCTATTTTTACTCTTTTTGCTGTGCTTTTTTGCCAATCGCATATGACAGTAGCAAATTCTAACTCTAGCCGAGAAACTTAATTAAAGTGCTTATTTTTCAATGACAAAACAGATATGACATCTTGCCTGTCATATGCCAAAATAGGAACTGGCATATCGCTGACGGCGTAAAAAACAAAAATAATCATTAAATTTACATCATCAACTTAACAAGGAAACGATGATGAAAAACGACGTACTAAACTCACACAAGCTAGGTTATAAATTTTACTTTCAAGATGGTGACAACCAAATCGCATGCTTTGGTCATATCATGAGCGGTAAAGAAAAAGTATATGTAAACGACGAATTGGTAAGTGAAAAACGCAGCTTCGGCTTTAAAAGCCATCATGACTTTAACTACCAAGGTAATGCTTATGCAGTCAAATTTGAGATGCAAAATATACTGACAGGCAAGCTTGAATGTTCGTTTTATAAAGCTGACAAATTAGTTAAACAGAGCACACAAACCTCACTTACTGATAATCCAAAACAAGTAGCTTTGGTTACCTTAGGTTGTTTTATTGGTGGGGCAATATCGGGTTATGCTGTCGTTACTTTTATTGAACCATTTCTTGGGAAGTAAGTAATGCAACTGAATCCCAATACAATAAAAGCACTCAGGCTTAAATTCGATTGGACGCAGCAGCAACTAGCCGATGCCTGTGATGTAAGCCTACGTACTATTCAACGAGTTGAAAAAGAAGGTGCGGCATCAAAAGAAACCACTATGAGCCTATGCGCAGTTTTTGAAGTGCGTCAAGGTGAGCTTATTAAGCTCGATGACGAAACACCAGAACAAAGCACAACACATGCAGTGAGTAAGCAAAATCTCGCTGCAATCGTAGCGGCTTCTTCGTTTGTAAGTTTTGCGCTTGGTATGGCAACGGTATTTGTTATTTTTTAGGAGTGATAGATGACCAAAGAACAACGCGGCTACGCTACACTTATCGGCTTTGTAATAGCAACCATGCTATTTGCACTAGCAGTTAAAATTGGCGCAATGCTTTAGCATTTCTAAGCATATAAATAAAATATAACTGTCAGAACTGAGCGTTGAGCTAGGTGCTGGCAGTTTTTTCATATCAGCACCTACAGATATCTGTAGATATCTACTTTCAAATAGCCAAGCTATAAGTAAAAGACAATACCTTATTAATTGTTTTTTATGTAAACCACGGTGAAAACCCAGCATTTATTGCTAATCTTAAAAAAGTGACAATGGCTAGGAACTAATGTGGTTGAATCAAGAGAGTTTCTAAAATCAATACTCGATACGATCTCTGAGCATATTGTGGTGATTAATGACTCGGGTGATATCAAGTTTGTAAATCGAAGTTGGCAGACATTTGGCGATGAAAATAATTGCCAGTGTAACACTCAATGGGAAGATCAAAACTACCTTGCTATTTGCAAATCAGCTGCTGCCAATGGCGATGAATTTGGTGCAAAAGCCTACACCGGAATAAACCAAGTTATCACTCAACAGCTCGCAGAGTTTTACCTCGAATACCCTTGCCACAGTGATACCGAAAACCGCTGGTTTATGATGCGCGCAGTGCCTTTAAAACTTGGCACAGCAGGTTATGTTGTGATCAGCCACTTGAATATTACCGAACGTAAAATCGCCGAGCAGCAAGTACAAGAACTCGCCCGTATCGATGGCCTCACACAAATAGCTAACCGACGTCATTTTGATGATTTTTATAAACAGGAATGGAGTCGCTGTGCACGTTTAAAGCACCCCTTGTCGTTAGCCATGATCGACCTTGATAACTTTAAGTCTCTTAATGACAACTTTGGTCATCTGGTGGGTGATATTTGCTTGAAAGAAGTGGCAAAACTATTACCAGATTATACTCGCAGACCTGGTGACTTGTGCGCTAGATACGGCGGTGAAGAATTTGTACTGGTACTTGGTAACACGCAAAGCCATCAAGCACAAAAACTCGTGACGCGTTTTATGGCAGCGATAAATACGCTTCAATTACCAGAGCTTGCCGGTCATCCCTTGACGGTTAGTATTGGTTTAGCAACTATCTGCCCTAGTAGCATTGATGATGCCATGTTACTCATTGAAATGGCTGATAGTGCGCTTTATCAAGCAAAAGAAGCTGGCCGAAATCAGCTTATCGTTGCTGATAACATCGAGCCATTAAACATAGAAAAATGCCCCTGATTAGAGGCATTGATTAGAGCCTGTTTATTCAGTTATTACTGAAATACTTTTTCGACATCAAGTACTGAAATGTTTTTCGCTGGTATTGCAAGCTTATAGTCTGCAATCACTTTATCTTCAGCAACAAGTTCTGCTGGTTTTTCAGCGTTATACACCATTGGTGATGTTTGCTCTGAAGCAAGGCGCTTTTGCATGTCTTTGCCGTCACCAGTAATAAACACATAGTGAATATTCTCTGTTTGCAGGTTATCGCGAATAACACGGTTAACATCATCAAGGGTTAGCTTTTCAAGCTTGCCACGCACATAGTCAACAAAGCTCTCAGTGTTATAGAACTCACTGTCAAGCGCATAGCCTAACTGGCGATCTTGGCTGGCAACCATTTGTGGCACAAAGTTAATTAAGAAGTTACGAGTCGCTTTAAAATCTTCTTTGCTGATGCCATTTTTAATCAGCTTATCAAGCTCAAATAATGCCGTACGCGTTGCAAAGTGCGCATCGTTATTAGAACGAAGCGGACGTAACCACACTTGGAAAACTTGCTCTGAACGACCTAAGTTAGCATCAGGTTTCGTTTGGAACATACCGCGCGGGAAGTACTCAATGTATGCATAGTCACCATAGTTCATACCACGGGTTTGACGAATACGTTGATACAAGAAGCTGTTTGAGCTGCGGTGTTCGCCAAAGTAAGAACGCACTAACCAAAGCGCTGTCCAGTCATCGCTACTACGAATTGTATCGATTGGGAAACCAAATGACACAGCGGTAGATTGCGCTGATTTTTCAACAATCGTTGCATGATGACCTTTAAGTTCTGGCGCATCAGGGATCGTTAAGCGGCTTTCTTTACCTTGTGGAAGCGATGTTAAATCTTTCATCATAGTCGATTTAACATCACTCGGAATCGCACCAATTAGACCTACTGTTAACTTAGATTGAGTAAACTGGTTAGCATAAAACGCTTTTACATCGTCAAGTGTCAGTGCTTCAAGGTCTGATAAATCACCATAGTTATAGCTTTCATACGGGTGGCCTTTATAAAGCTGATGATAAAGCACTTCTTTACCTAGCTCTTCGTCATTTGACGCTTTCAGGCCTGCTTTAATGCTATCAATAAGCTCTTTTTTCAGACGCTTGAAATCATCTTCTCTAAAGCCAGGATTTAACAACTGGTCGCTAACAAGTGCATACCACTGCGCGGCATTGTCTTTATGTACACGACCACGAAGTGAAATCATCTCTTTATCGATTTGATAGCCAAAGCTTCCCGCTAGTGGATATAACGCTTTTTGAATATCTTTGTAGCTCATAGTTTCTGAGCCACCTTGCGCTAGCATCGCAGCAGTGAGTGCTGCTAAACCTTTTTTACCATGTGGATCAGCCGCTGCGCCGGTATTAAATAACCAGTTAACATCAACCAGTGGTGAGCTATTGGTTTTATCAAGTACTTTAAAGTGACGCTCTGTTGGGGCTTGCTCGATACTGGCAACGAAGGCATTTAAATCAACTTCTTGCTCAAAACCAGCCACTTTATCAAGCGCCGACATTGTCACCGTGGTACGGCTCGGATCAACAAAATATTTGTTTGCTACCGCTTTGATATCATCCGGAGTGATGCTGTCAGCTGTGACATAAAGTTGGTTAATCACTTCAGGATCACGCTCAAAGTGCATGTAGCTTGCAAGTGTTGAAGCTATTGACTGCGATGAATCAAGACCATTTATAAAGCTATACTTTAGGTTTGATTTTAAATCCGCTAACTTTTGCGCATCTACTAACTCAGTACGCGCTTGTGCATAGGTACGGTTAATCGCATCACGGGCTTTAGCCAGGTCCGCTTCGTTTTCGACTTTTACAAACACATGTAATAAACCCGGATCTTTAGTATCTGGGTTATAGGTAAACATTTGGCTGGCAATTTGTTTATCAACAACAAGCTCTTGATAAAGTGCCGAGTTGTTAGAGAAATACAGCTGTGAGATCAAATCAAGAGCAGCACGGTCTTTTTTAGTTGGATCCCATTCAGTGCCTTTATAAGACACAAGCAACCAGTGACCTGGTAAACCATCATTTTTCTCATGTACATATTTTGCTGCTTGTTGCTTTGGTTCAACAGGAATATCTGCTTGGTAATCACCTTTTTTCCAGTTACCCCAATGCTTTTTCACCATTGCCATGGTTTCTTGTGGATCAACATCACCAACAATGACTAAAGATACATACTCAGGCTTATAAAATTTAGCGAAAAACTCTTTACCATAGGCCATTTGATCAGGCATAGCTTCAATGTCTTCGAAAAAGCCCATGGTGGTGTGCTTATAGGTATGCTTTTCGAATGCTTCGTTACGAACCGCAGAAAGTAACTTACGAATTGGGCTAGCATTATTCTTTAAATACTCACCTTTTACAGTCAGCGCTTCGGTGCGGAACTGCTCTTCGCTGTAAGTCAGGTTTTGGAAAATATCAGCTTCAATTTCGAGCACTTTATCTAAGTGCTCTTTTGAGAAGTTTAAGTGATAGTTAGTGTAATCGTTGGTCGTATACGCGCGATTATCAACACCCGAGTTTTTTAAAATATCTGAATACACATCTTGTGGGAATTTTTCAGAGCCTTTAAACATCATATGCTCAAAGAAGTGTGCAAAACCGGTTTTACCTGCTTCAACCTCATTACGTGAACCAACCGATACTGGAATTTGCAGTGACACAACATCTGGGTAATCTGTTTTAACTACCATCACGCGAAGGCCATTCTCAAGCTCTTCTAATAGGTAATCTTGGCTAAATACACGGTTATCATCTTGGCTTACTTGCTGCTCAATTTCGACTTCTTTAACCATCGTTGACTGTGAGTTACTTGCGCAGCCACTTAAAGCAAGTGTTACAGCAACACTGGTTGCTAATAATCTAAATTTCATAATGTTCCCTTGTTAGTTATTTTTCTCATAATCATTGCTGCTTGATTATGCATCAAAGCGCCAGAAAATATGAGGGTCAGAGCAATAATTTATGTAAACAGGTGTGTCAATTTTGCGAAACGCTCAGCTTTAAACTTGAGTAAAATTCATAGTCATTGAAAAACTTTCAAGAAAAAAATCTATCTAGACGTCTAAATGGCTGCTATATTATTTGTCATAGACATTAGCACGAGCTGGAATGAGGATTATGGCTTTATCATTACAAGAGAAAATTGAAGACACCAATCAAGGTGTCTACCTAATTGGTACCACACCACCAAAGTCTGGTACTGATAAAGCACAGCTTGAGACCATTGCTCAGAAGCTACTCGGTCGTTTACACGAAATTGAATACGACGGTGTAATCATCTACGACATTCAAGATGAGAGTAGCCGTATTGCAAAGCCGCGTCCTTTTCCGTTTAAAGAAACGGTAGATCCTCGTGAATACAGTCAGTTACTACGTAGCTTGTCACAACTTGATGTGATCACTTATAAAAGTGTTGCCCAGCGTGGAGAAGCTGAATTTACCGAATGGTTAAACGAAACACGTAACGACTTTGAACTAAAAAACTTAGTGTTGGTGGGTAGCCCATCATCTCATGGCGACATCAAATTAAGCCTACCTGATGCATATAAAACGCTGGCAAAACAGAACAGTGATGTATTTTTAGGTGGTGTTACTATTGCCGAGCGCCATGCCAGCAAACGTAATGAACATGAGCGTTTAGTTGAAAAAACAGCGCAAGGTTGTAAGTTTTTCATCTCACAAGCCGTTTACAATGCCCAAGCAACGATTGATTTAATCACCAGCTATGCGCGTAGCTGTAAAGCACAAGGCACAGCACCAAAACGCATTATTCTGACGTTTACCCCTTGTGGTGGTGAAAAAACCTTAGAATTTATGGAATGGTTAGGTATTTCTGTACCAGAAGCGACTAAATACCGCATGTTAGATTCGGCAAATACATTGAGTGAATCAGTGCGTATTTGCCGTGAGAATCTCGACTTAATTTTACAAAGCTGCGCACATTTAGATGTACCGCTAGGTTTAAATATTGAGAGCTTAACCAATCGTAAAGAAGAAATTGATGCGTCAATTAACCTTTACCGTTTACTTAAAGCAACTATGGAGTTAAACCTAGCTGAGAAGCAAATAGCTTAGCGTGCTGCCTTAGAAGCTTGCTTTTTCTCATACATATCTTCATCTGCTCGTTTTAATAGCTCAGCAAAGTTTTCTTTTGGCTGAGCTATTACCCCTGAACCAATACTTAAGCTCGTAACAGGAATGCCCCGCTTCTCTAAATTAGATTGATAGGTGGTGTTGAGCTTATCAGCGATGCTGTCTATGCAATCACCGGGCTGAACTTGCAATAACGCAATAAACTCATCGCCCCCTAGGCGGCCAATAATATCGGTTTCACGTAGGCATTCTTTCATGGTGTCAGCTAAACAAATCAGCGCGAGATCGCCCACTTCATGGCCATACGTATCATTGAGTGGCTTAAAGCTGTTTATATCGATAAATAGACAACTAATATCAAAACCAAGTCGTTTCGATATATTTAATTTATGTTGGCAAAGCAGATCTATTGCACGGCGATTATAAATATTGGTCAGTGAATCAAGCATGGCAATTTCACGCATTTGCGTAAAGTTATCTAACAGTGCAAGGTCATCTTCGACCATATCGCGAAGCTGCTCGATTAGTTCTAAAAAGCTCTGTTGATAATGGGTTTGTTTAAAATCCATAACACAAAAGGTGCCAAAGGGCTCGCCACTTGGCCAACTAATTGGCACCCCAAGATAAGACTCAAAACCATCTTTTACCAGTGGGCTGTCATCCCATTGACTATCTTGACTGGCGTGATCAACATAAAGCGGTGCCATGTCACGCAGTACTTTTTTGCAGAAGATATTATCGTCGGCGCTTAATTCAGCCCCGGCATCATAGGGGTTTTCTTGTTGCTCACTGGAGACGATAATACGATAAACATCATCTGTTTTATGAACGATAAAACCTGCGGGAGCAGAAAACAACTCGGTCATGAGATCAATTGTTTTCTGCCACTTTTCTAAGGAGAACTGTTTATCAGCGCGGCGGAACGTCCATTTATTCTCTTCTAACATACTAAACTCTCAACTTTAGCCGGAGGATAGTATAAATATATGCCAGATTTAGGAACGTCTCCTACTTTTTTGCCCTAAAATACGTTTTTTATCACGAGAGCGGCGTGCCTTATTAGTATTTTTACGAACTTGCTTTGGCTCTTTGGTTAAATCAGGCTCATACCCTGGTAACCACTGCGGCGTGAGTCTTGTGTCGAGTAAGATATCTATTTCGTCCAATAGCCACTGCTCATCGATGCTAACCAGCGACATCGCCATCCCTTTCTCGCCAGCACGTCCTGTTCGACCAATACGGTGTACGTAGTCCTCAGCCACATAAGGCAACTCATAGTTAATCACATACTTAAGTGAGGCAATATCAAGACCACGCGCAGCAACATCTGTCGCAACCAGTACTCTTGTCGCACCTGATTTAAAATTTTGCAGTGCTTTATCACGCGCACCTTGGCTTTTATCGCCATGAATAGATTCGGTTTTTAAGCCGTCTTTACACATTTCTTTAGCAAGCACATCAGCGGTTTGTTTAGTACGAGTGAATATCAGTACTTGCTGCCAATTTTTCATGCCAATCATGTGTGATACCAGCTCGCGCTTACGGTCTTCATCAACCGCATAAACTAGCTGCTCAACTTCAACCGCTGCTGAGTTGCGTTTATTCACTTCAACTAATTTAGGATCATTTAATAACTGCTTACTGAGTTTAAAGATGCTGTCGTCAAATGTGGCTGAAAAAAGTAAGGTTTGGCGCTCTTTCGGCACATGGCGCAAGATACGTTTAATTTCGTCAATAAAGCCCATATCAAGCATGCGATCAGCTTCATCAAATACCAGCGCATTGATACTTGAAAGCTTAATACTGCCTTTGATCACATGATCAAGTAAACGCCCAGGTGTTGCCACTACAACCTGCGCCCCTTTTATGGCTTTAATTTGTGGGCCAATACTAGCACCGCCATAAGCCAGTGCTGCTTTTATTTCAGTATGCGCAGCATAACGCTCTACACTTGCAAATACTTGCTGAGCGAGCTCTCGGGTAGGTGTTAAAATTAGGACTTTAACGGCATCAGGGAGTACTTCAGCAGATAGCAAATTGTGCAGTAGTGGCAAAACAAACGCGGCGGTTTTGCCCGTTCCCGTCTGTGCACTGCCCATTACATCAGCACCCGCTAAAATGAGTGGGATTGTTTGCGCTTGAATTGCTGTAGGTGTGTGATAATTCTCTGCTTGCAGGGCTGTTAGCAATGCAGGGGCAAGATTTAACTCTGAAAAGTTCGCTACTGACATAGTCTGAAGTACATTTGGCTATAAAAGCGCTATTGTACGCGGAACATCAGCAACAAAAAAGGCGCAATCAGCGCCCTTTGTAGCAATTGTAAAGATTACGCTGGTTTAAGTGATTCTTTACGTTGATTATAAAAACTAATTAGGTCATCAACCGTTGCTTGGCAATAGTCACGAATGCCAGACACAAGCATGTGTTTTTCACCCGCCCCTACTTTTTCGCCATTTTCTAATAGGTTGAAGCGAAGCGTGATTTTGCCGCGTTTGCCAGTAAACTCAAAATCAGGCTCAGCAAATTGTAATTCAGGTGCGCTGATATCAAGACGGTCAAGGTTAATCAGCATTGATTCGTAAATCACCATTGGACGCGCTGGATTGATCATCACATCCTGCTTCCCCATCAATGGAATAATCACGTGCGGGAAGGTCGTGCCAGAGAACTCAACATAGTTTTTGATTAAGCTATTTGTTAACTCAGGACATTGGCTAACAGCCCCTTCTCGTTTCACTTTTAGCATGACTTTTTCGCCATCGGTGATCGCAAACTCATCAGCCCCTTCAGGGAAAGTCAGCTTTGAATTTTCATCAACCATGCCTGCAAACGTGAATTCCATTTTTTCACTGATGCCATAGCGGTTTAAAACCAGCGAAAAAAGTAAATCGCCCGGCACACAAAACTTTTTGGCATCTTTATCGTGTAACGGATTGAAATCATCAGCCACTAACTTGGCAAAACGACAGCCTTGCTCACGTGAGATAGAAACGTAATCAGCATGTTGCTGATAATAAGGACTTAACATAATTGTTCACTGCTTAAACTACTTATAACCTGACTATACTACCAGATAAAATGAAAATAGAGGTCGAATCTGTTAATTATTAATCACGCGCTCAGCATATGTTTAAATGCATGAGCTAAAATAGTGGTTTTGATAGGCTAAATTTAAATTGTATCAATTTGTACGAAACAATTAACAAATAACGCAGAATAGTAAAGACTAAGGCCCAACTAAATTTAGTGAAAAACTATTAGCTAAAACTAAATATAAATTCAGTTTCCCTTTTAAAACAACAAGCTAACTTTAGAATATAAAGAAAATACGCCAATAGGTTGAAATTACTGGCTTTGCATAGCACCTATTTGTAGCTATAACGATAAATGAGGTATGATAGACACGCTTTTTTATCGTGTAATCGCCACTCATAGGCTGCATAAATAATAATT
>NZ_JAKEVM010000210.1 GCF_022398475.1 Pseudoalteromonas shioyasakiensis
GAGTTAACAATGTCTTTAAAATAAGCAGCAATTGATCAACATTTACTCAATTTGATTTTCGTAATTTGCTCATGAATAAGCCCTAGTTTGATGATAGAATTGCGCTAAACGAATAATCAAAAATACAGATAGGTAAACCATGAAGGTAATCTCATTTAACATTAACGGGCTGCGCGCTCGTTTACACCAATTGCAGGCTGTAATTGATAAACATCAACCAGATATCATCGGCTTACAAGAAATCAAAGTGCACGATGAGGCCTTTCCTCTCGAAGACGTACAAAAAATGGGCTATCACGTTTATTTTCATGGTCAAAAAGCACATTACGGTGTGGCAATGTTATGTAAGCAAGAACCTAAATCTGTAGTAAAAGGTTTTGCAACCGATACCGACGAATCACAGCGCCGTATGATCAGCGTAACAGTGACACAAGAAAATGGTCGCGACTTAACGGTAATGAATGGCTACTTCCCGCAAGGTGACAACATTGCCCATGAAACAAAGTTTCCTTATAAGCGTCAATTCTATAAAGATTTAATGACCCATCTAGAAGATAACCACACGCCTGATCAAGATGTTATCGTGATGGGTGACATTAATATTTCGCCAACTGATCTCGACATTGGTATTGGTGAACCAAACCGTAAACGCTGGTTAAAAACAGGTAAGTGTTCTTTCCAACCTGAAGAACGTGAATGGTTAAGCACGTTATTAAACTGGGGCTTTAAAGATACCTTCCGTGAACTTTATCCAGAAAAAACAGAACAATATTCGTGGTTTGATTACCGCTCAAAAGGGTTTGATGACAACCGCGGTCTGCGTATTGATGTGATCTTAGCAACCCCTGCTCTTGCTGAGCGTTGTGTTGAGTCTGGTATTGATTACGAGTTGCGCGGTATCGAAAAACCATCTGATCATGCGCCAATTTGGTCAACATTTAACGCATGATAGACACACTGCAATGGCAGCTCCCGTTGTGGAGCTGTGTGGCTATAATAATTTGGCTCAGCTTTGATAAACAAAGCCTGTCACATTTGCTGTCAACACCGATAAGACAAGTGGGTGTACTCGCATGTGCCCTTGTACTTGCGGTACTGTGGCGTATTAAAGCAGGCATATTACCTGGCCTCGAATTGCATATTTTGGGGGTCACTGCTGTGACCCTAATTTTAGGTTGGCGACTGGCTATTTTTGCAAGCACCTTGGCGAGTTTGTTGTTAGTGCTGGTTGCACAATTGCCAATCAGTTTATTGCCTGTGCATTTGTTATTTACAGCGTTCATTCCAATTACGTTGAGCTATCTGTGCTTTGTAATTTGCTATACCTATTTACCAAGACACTTTTTTATTTATATCTTTTTATGCGCGTTTTTAACCGCAGCTGTTATCGCCTGTATTAAAATACTCACCAGTGGTGTGCTTTATTACTTGCTTGGTGATTACAGTTTTATTGAGATTTCAGAAAACTATTTGATCCTGTGTGCCATAATTTGGTTTCCTGAAGCGATGCTCAATGGCATGGCAATCACCTTGTTGATCACCTATCGCCCTTACTGGGTTAAAACCTTTTATGATAAGGACTACTTAGACTCATGAGTCTTCACTATCACTGCCCGCTTTGCAAACTTGAACTGACACTCACCGAAAAAACGTACCGCTGTGACAATAATCACAGTTTTGATATCGCCAAAGAGGGTTATGTCAATTTACTTCCCGTGCAAAATAAAAAGTCGAAACAACCGGGCGATAACCTTGAAATGGTGCAAGCACGCCGCGCATTTTTAAGTGCCGGGCACTATTTGTTTTTACAGCGCGCTTTAGCTGAATTAGTAGCATCTCTCGCTCCAAGTTCAGTGATTGATTTAGGCTGTGGTGAAGGTTTTTACACTCAAGCAATTGCAGCACAATCAAGTGCCGATGTTTATGGTGTTGATATTTCGAAACCGGCGGTAAAATACGCCGCTAAGCGGTATGAAAATGCGCATTTTAGTGTCGCGTCGATTAGCCAAGCCCCTTTTGCAGATGCCAAAGCGGATGTACTTGTTAGTGTGTTTGCCCCTTTATTTGCACAAGAACTTGCCCGACTTGCCAAACCGCAAGCAAGTTTAATTGTTGCAAGCCCTGGCCCTTGGCATCTTAAAGAGTTAAAAGCGTTTATTTATGCAGATGTTAAACCGCATACAGAGATAGATCCACCAGCAGGCTTCAGCAACGAGTCAACAACATTATTAGAGCAACAGGTGCTGTTGTCTGTCGAAGAGATTAAACATTTAATTATGATGACGCCGTTTGCATGGAAATTTCGCCCAGAGCATTGGCAGCAGATTGAGCAGCAAGGCCCACAAAAAGTAACGTTATCGTTTTATGTGAGCCAGTTTATTCGTGATTAGAAGTGTTCTTTAGTAAAGGCTTTATCCATTTTTTCGAACATATCTTTTAATAGTTGAGCTAAATCTGAATAGCGTGGTTTTTCAGTCGTTAATTGTGACTGATAACCATGCGCTTTCATTTTACTGTGCAGCTCTGTGTACCAACTTAGCATTGCTGGTTCTAAACGGGTTTCTGCACGGCGGCCTAGCCACAACAAACCTTGCAGCGGTAGTGATAAAAAGAAAAGCGCGATAGTGATTGCTTGTGGAAAATAATCACTACCTAAATAATTAACTTGCATAAATACAGTCAGCATTGCCAATATTGGCATCACTGTAATAGCCAGATCTGTGGCCTTGATCACTCTAAATTCGGCAAACAATGGAGCGAGCTCTTGTCGCATCGGCCATTTTTTAGCGTATTGACGACCTGTTTGCACTTGTGACATGACACCTTTTTGCATCATCACTCCTAGGGTCTTCATCTTGTTTCACAATCGAGTGTAACACACTCCCGGATACAATCCCTGCAAAACCTGTCCTAGTTTTAATACCAAATTAATGGTAATGAGACTAACGTTTAATGTCTAAATGAGATAAAATGTTATCGGCTTAAGTCAACCAGACTTTAGTATAATTACAGCCTAGCTTTGTTAAGTGTAGCAACAAAATACTTATTTACTATACTGGCAAAGAATTCTAATTATCAAGCCTTAATATACACTGACTGATATCGTATTTTTAGGACCTAGCTATGTCGACGCACCTTTGCTCACCACAACATGTTTTAGTACTGAACTGTGGTAGTTCAAGTTTAAAATTTGCCATTTTAGATGCCACTACTTCTGACGAAGTTATTTCTGGTTTAGCTGAGCGCCTTGGCTCAGACACGCCTTCAATCAAATATAAATATAATGGTGAAAAACAACTTATCGAACTGGCAAAGGGCCAAGCCCACGATGCAGCTATTGCTGAACTTGTGAAGCTAGTTAATGAGTTAGGTCTGGCAGATAACTTAATTGCGGTGGGTCATCGTGTTGTGCACGGTGGTGAGCATTTCACTGAGTCTGTGCTTATCGACGATAATGTACTTACAGCTATCGAAAAAACAGCGGCACTTGCTCCACTTCATAACCCTGCAAATTTATTGGGCATTCGCACTGCACAGCAAGCGTTCTCAACGCTACCGCAAATTGCAGTATTTGATACGGCATTTCATCAAACGATGCCAAATATTGCGTACTTATACGCCCTACCTTACTCGCTTTATAAAGAGCATGGCGTAAGACGTTATGGTTTCCATGGTACAAGCCATTATTATGTTGCTGGTGAAGCGGCAAAATTGCTAGGTAAAGAGCGTGAGCAAACCAATGTGATCAGTGCGCATTTAGGTAATGGTTGTTCAGTGTGTGCGATTAAAGATGGTAAGAGCGTTGATACCAGCATGGGCCTGACACCGCTTGAAGGCTTAGTGATGGGCACGCGCAGTGGTAGCATCGACCCGGGTTTATTCACGTTTTTAACTCAGCAACTTAATTATTCAGTGCAAGAAATTGATGACTTACTTAATAAGCAAAGTGGCCTGTTAGGTATTAGTGAATTATCAAATGACTGTCGCACTATTGAAGAAGCCGCTGTTGAAGGTCACCCGCAAGCGAACCTTGCTCTCGATATTTTCTGCTACCGATTAGCAAAACAAATCGCCGCATTCTTAGTGCCTGTACAACGCCTTGATGCACTTATTTTCACCGGTGGTATCGGTGAAAACTCAGATATCATTCGTGACAAAGTGATCACCCAATTAGGCTTTTTAGGCCTTGAGTGTGACGAAGCTGCAAACTTAGCTGCTCGCTTTGGAAAAGAAGGCTTAATCTCAAAAGGCCAAGCCCACGCTAAAGCGTTTGTGATCCCGACCAACGAAGAATGGGTTATTGCTAACGATGCAGCCCGCATTGCAAAGGAGGGTTAAGTATATGGCACGTAGAATTACTTGATTTGGGCTAAATTCTCTAAAGCCTGAACTTTTTAGGAGCTCAGGCTTTTACATTTACAAAAATTACATAAATACTTTATAGCCCCATCTTCTGAAAGAATAAAAACACCAATATGCTCCAAAGGCGCTTCAGCATTATGACAGCAGGCGATTTAAACGCCTACTAAAT
>NZ_JAKEVM010000211.1 GCF_022398475.1 Pseudoalteromonas shioyasakiensis
AAATGTGGCTTTTTTAATAGGGTAAATGATTAGGCTTCTGGGACAAAACTTAAGGCTTTATCCATAACAGATAAATCGGCCGCTTTACCATGGCCTTTTTCTGAAAGATGGCGTCTAAAACCACGCGCACCAGGTTGGCCTTGGAAAATTCCCAACATATGGCGAGCAATATGCCAAAAGTTAGCGCCTTTGCTCATTTCATCTTCAATATAGTCATACATCGAGCGCACAACCTGATGACGACTCAGCGTAAAGGCTTCATCACCATATATGTTTTCGTCGACCTCAGACAAAATAAACGGATTACTATACGCTTCACGACCAATCATAATGCCATCAACATACTCAAGGTGAGCTACGCTATCAGCAATTGTTTTCACGCCACCATTTAAGCTTAAATGCAATTGCGGATAATCTTTTTTCAACTGATAAACGCGCGGGTAATCAAGAGGTGGTATCTCACGATTTTCTTTTGGGCTTAAGCCATTTAACCAAGCTTTACGCGCATGAATAATAAAGTCATCACAACCAACATCATGACTCGCTTCAATTAAAGCACATAAAAACTCATACGAATCTTGCTCATCAATACCAATGCGCGTTTTAACAGTAACAGGAATAGTCACTTCGGCCTTCATTGCAGCAACGCAGTCAGCAACCAGTTTAGGCTCAGCCATTAAACAAGCACCAAAACGACCATTTTGCACGCGATCAGACGGACAGCCGACATTTAAATTTACTTCATGATAGCCGCGCTCCGCCGCTAACTTTGCACACTTAGCCAACGCTTCAGGATCTGAGCCACCAAGTTGCAATGCCACTGGCCCTTCATGCTCATTAAAGTGTAGGTAATCGCCTTTACCAAATAAAATAGCGCCGGTTGTCACCATCTCAGTGTAAAGCACAGCATGCTTAGTCATTTTACGGTGAAAGGTTCGACAGTGACGATCAGTCCAATCTAACATGGGTGCCACGGAAAAACGGCGGTTTAATGTCGTTGTGCTCATAACATGGCCCCTTTAAAGATCAATGCATTTACTTGCAACTTAAATTACCTAATACGATTAACGCTTAATATAGCGATGACACATACCCTTTAGGTATGCACCGAAATGAAAAATTGTGACCATTATACCACCGAAGCTAGCTCGCGGCATGGCTTAATCGAAGATCAGATGGTGAAAAGAGGCGAAGAAGTGTACTGCAATCTCACTTCTTTGATGAATAAGGTAAAATACTAAGACTACATTTTTACTTTACTAAGAAGGTGTTCAAGGTTTTGGCCCGTAAGTTCCAAAATCGTAATTTCAAGCTCTTTGTAGTCCTCGTTCTTGAGGTTAACTAATTTAGCGCCTACTGCAATTCGTGCTACTTTCTCAACGGGGTCCATTTCGACAATTTCAATTGATGCACGCGTATCATGATCTTTTGATTGCACATAATATTCACTAAAGAAGGTACCATCTGCACGTACATTTGGATTACTGTCAGACACAGACTGCAGGAGCGTGCCTTTCTTTAAATCACTTTTACGAAGTGAGAAGCTGTATTCCGCCACATTGGCATGACCAACAATTACGGTTACTGCGCTTTCACCATTAATTTTAAAATCATGATCTGTTACTTCGATAACTTTTAGCTTACCACTATCATAGGTCGGCTCCATGCAAGCACCTAAACTAAAAATCAGAAAAACAGATAAGACGACATTTTTGATTAGCATTCTTTGTTCCTTAAATTTTATATTGCCTTCTTTAAAGTTAGATAAAAGAAGGCAATTATTCAAAGTTTAAATCACTGAAAATGCACTTTAAATTAAAACTAGCCGACAACACTCAAACCGAAGTAGTGAGCGATACCGCCTAAGATATTGGTAACCGCTACTGACGATAAAATTAAGCCCATCACCCGACTGATAATGCTCGCGCCACTATCACCAATTAACTTATGAACATGCGTGGCAAGCAGTAATAAAACCAATACGATTACTAGTACAGAAAGCATAATTGATGAGGTTATAAGTTGCTCATACCAAGTGTATTCGGTATTTCGAGTCATCAGTACTGCACCAAGCATAGCACCGGGGCTGGCAATAGAAGGAATCGCCAACGGAAAAATAGCGGTTTCGGTGCTATCTCGAACACTTTTGATTTCTGTTTCTGGTTTACTTTCACCGAAGATCATCGACAGAGCAAACAGTAATAATACGATACCTCCGGCAATCTGAAATGCCGAAAGTGGAATATTGATCGCGTTTAAAAGTAACTCGCCCGCAACAACAAAAAATAATAGCACTAATGCCGAAACACCAACCGCTTTTAATGCAACTTTGCGCTTAAATTTGGCGTCATCCCAGCGTGTAACAGCAATAAAAACAGGCACGGTCCCGATAGGATCAATGACGGCAAAAAAGAAAATGAATGCAGCTAGCAATTCACTCATTAAGAAAACTCCCTGAAAACGTGTTAGCGAATAAAAACACTGCAACTACAATACAGTATGTTAGTATATCACGGTAGCGTAAGGATAAGAGAAGATGAATATAGAATCACTCGTCAGTAAAGCAAAACAAGTATGCGATAATCGTGGTGCACGTTTCACACCTATCCGTGAAAAAGTATTCCGCCTATTAGCTAGTGCGCAAGGTGGTGTGGGTGCTTATGACCTATTAGAACAACTCAAATTAACTGAGTCAGGCGCAAAACCTGCCACTATTTATCGAGCGCTCGATTTCTTATCGGAACTTGGCTTTATTCATAAAATTGAAAGCACCAACTCATTTATGTTGTGCCATCATTTCGATCACATTCACCCTGTACAGTTATTAATTTGTGACAGCTGTGGTTATGTAAAAGAATTACATTCAACAGTAATTTCTCATGAACTTAATAACTTAGCGGCAGAAAGTGGATTTATTGTCTCAGGACAAACAATTGAAGCGCACGGTAAATGCGAAAAATGCAAAGAATAAGTGCGGTGTTTGAAACAACCACTACACTTAAAGTATGATTAACAGCATTTCGAAACCTAAGGGAAAATAAATAATGAATGTGGAGTTCATCAACCCTTTTTTATCATCATTATTAAATGTTTTGAGCACTATGGCTCAAACAGAATTAAAGCCGGGCAAACCTAGTTTAAAGAAAGACGAACTAGCCCGTGGCGATGTATCAGGTTTGATTGGTATGGTTGGCCCACAAACTAAAGGTTCACTTTCAATCACCTTTGATGAAAATCTAGCACTGACGATTATGGAAAGAATGCTAGGTGAACGCCCTGATACGGTGAACGAAGAAGTAACCGACATGGTAGGTGAAATTACTAACATGGTGACAGGTGGCGCTAAAAACTTACTTGGCGAAAAAGGCTATGAGTTTGATATGGCAACGCCAGTTGTAGTGTCTGGTAAGGGACATACAATTGCACATAAATGTGAAGGCGCCAAGGTGTTAATTCCATTCACGTCTGCTGATGGTAACGCCAATATTGAAGTTAGCTTTGATAAACTATGAGCTGGCAGCAAAAAACCATTCAATTGAAGCCTCGCTCACGAGGCTTTCACATCATTGATGACGAGCTACTTCGTCAACTTCCAGAAATAGCACAATACAAAGTCGGCTTATTACACCTATTCATTCAACACACTTCTGCAAGCTTAACTATTAACGAAAATGCAGATCCTACAGTAAGAATGGATATGGAAAGTCACTTCAATCATTTTGTGCCAGAACGACAAAGTTATTACCGCCATGATTATGAAGGTGATGACGACATGCCAGCCCACATAAAAAGCAGTACACTAGGTGCTGAGCTCACTATTCCAATTAACCAAGGCCGTTTAATGCTAGGTACTTGGCAAGGTATCTATTTAGGTGAACACCGAGATCATGGTGGCGCTAGACGTATTATCGCGACGGTTCAAGGCCAGATCTAAAACTAGCTGTAAGCTGTAAGCAAAACTTGGCTTTATATTTAAGAAAGTGATTTTGGGATTTTTTAGAGATTGGAGCGGCACACGAGGCTCGAACTCGTGACCTCAACCTTGGCAAGGTTGCGCTCTACCAACTGAGCTAGTGCCGCATAAATAAGTTGTAAGCTGCAAGTTTCTAGTTTCAAGCTAATGCTTTCAACTTTCCCCTTGAAACTTAAGCCAATTTCTTTTGGTGAGAAATTGGAGCGGCACACGAGGCTCGAACTCGTGACCTCAACCTTGGCAAGGTTGCGCTCTACCAACTGAGCTAGTGCCGCACAATAAGTTACTAGTTTTAAGTTACAAGCTTCAAGTTAGTTACTTTCCCCTTGAAACTTAAGCCAATTTCTTTTGGTGAGAAATTGGAGCGGCACACGAGGCTCGAACTCGTGACCTCAACCTTGGCAAGGTTGCGCTCTACCAACTGAGCTAGTGCCGCATTCAAAAGTAGTCAGTAATTTGTCCGTTGGCGCACAACCTGAAGGTTGCGGTAAAACGTTCTGGCAACT
>NZ_JAKEVM010000212.1 GCF_022398475.1 Pseudoalteromonas shioyasakiensis
ATTTATGCTAAAGTATCCGCTGTGCCCGCCGATATAAAGGCATATGTTGGGTAATGTATAGGTAAAAATTATGGTAAGCAATGTCAATAATGGTCAACAACAGCCTTCTGTGTTGACAAATACCAAGCAAAAAAAGCTTGATTTACAAAAAGATAATGCTAATGCAGCCGCTGCAAAATCGGCCGCACCAAAAGCAAGTGCAGATTCTGTGAGCTTAACTCCTCAAGCTAAACAGCTAAAATCTTTGCAAGAAAAAGCAGAGCAATCATCTGGCTTTGATAGCAATAAAGTGGCTGAGCTGAAAAAAGCAATCAGTGAAGGTAAATACCAAATTGATGCTGAAAAGCTAGCAAAGAACATCGCTGCATTCGAGTTTGATGTCTATGGCTGATCATAATCATTTAATAGCTAGCAAATTAACACAACAAGTTTCGTGCTTGGAGTCTATTGCTGCGCTGTTAGATGATGAGTTGACAGCCATTGCTGCAAAGCGTGGCGACGGACTAAAGAGTATTGCCCAACAAAAAATCTCTTTGCTCCAACAAATTCAAACCATTGATAAAGAAGTGCAAAAGCTTGTTGCGCATAACGAATCGCAAGATGACGAAGTAAGTACACTTATTAAGCAAGTAAATACTCTCCTAGCAAGCTGCAAAAAGAAAAACGATGTAAACGCTCACGCGGCCCATCAAGCACAGTTGAGTGTTAAGCAACTTAAAGATATTTTAATCGGTGCACCATCATCGATGACCTACGACCAAGGCGGTAGCGTGATTCAAGGCGATAAGAAAATCGTTCACAACTTGAAAGCCTAAATACTATTTCATTAAAAAAGCGCGATAACTAAGTTATCGCGCTTTTTTAATGCTTGCAGAATTTGCTGGACTTATGCAGCAAGCCAATACTAAGTTGCACCTAATAATATGTTACTTTTTTTACTTGGCGCGGTTTTACTTCGCCGATGTATAAATCGTGCACTCGCTTCATATCAAGCTGTAATTCAGTTGCGTAGGTGTCCCCTACTGCATAGGTTTTAATAACCTGTGCACCTTTGATCACACCTTGTACTTGGCTTTGTAATTGATCATTATGAGCAATGCTGTTTTGCACTGTAGTGCCTGCGGAAATTCTTTGCCCGTAAACTTGCTCAGCAAGCTCGCGGTAAGCTTCAAGCTTTGAGGCTTTAATCGCAAGTAGAGTACGCTGCGATTCATTGCTACCTGGTTGAGCACTAATTGGCGCATAACCCACGGCTTTTAGCACTGGGTAGCTATCTGGCTCAATGTAAGTGTATTCTACATGTTTATCAAAAATACTACTGCAGCCGGTTAATGCTGCGCAGGCAACCAGCCCACCGAATAGAAGTGCTCGCATAATTTGCTTCCGCTTAAAACTCTTTGGCTACAAATATGCACGTTTAATGCCACTGTGGTACAGTCCTTGCTCATTTAGGTTATTCATTGGTTTTAATGCTAGGTGTCAGCATGAAAAATAAAACAATAGCCAGCTTAAAAGGCCTTGGCTTAGCCTTTACAATTTTGTTTTCTAACAATAGCTTAGCGCAGTGGTTTGAATCTACAGGCCATGCAGTTGTAAAAAATGGCGATACGAGCCAAGCCAAATCTGCCGCCATTAAAGACGCCATAACTCAAGCTTTAGTGTTTTCTGGCGCTCGAGTAAGCTCTGTACAGACACTAGTTGACGGGGTTTTGACGCAAGATCAGCTAAAAATAAGCAGCCATGGTGAAATCCAGAAAATAGAATTGATCAGCGAAGACCGCCATAACGACACCTATGCCATCACGCTTCGCCTCGATATTTTTGCCCAAGCAGAAGAATGCCCTGCAAACCAATACACCAAATTTATTGCCGTGACACAAAGCCAACTCGCCAACCGCGAGCAAGCGCGTATGGGCCAAATTTTTGACGTAAACAAAGCCATTAGTGAACACTTATATGCCAGCTTAAGTAATACGCAAATGGCAGCTAAACCGACAGCCTATTACAATATGCCGTTGCGAGTAGATCACTTTTTCACTCAGCAATACGATTACAGTAATGCACTACTTGAAGAGATCACTAGCCGCAGTAACTCGCAATATGTATTACTGAGCCGTATTCGTGATTTATCGGTTAACCATAAGATCAACAACGATTATGCATTTTGGCAAGATGATAGTTTCAAGCGTGCATACAAAGTAGATTACGTCTTATTTGATGGCACCACTTACGAAAAGCTCTGGCAAAAAAGCTACCAAACAGAAGGTATTTGGCCGTATAAAAAGACTGAGATCATCGATGTATATAGCGACCGATTTTGGGCAACTGACTATGGCCAAGCTATTAGCGATATAAACCAAACCCTAACCTATGACTTACAAGCAGCCATGGCCTGCTTACCCACCCAAGGTAAAATACTGCATATCGAAAACGACAGACTAATCATCAACTTGGGTAAGGCGCATGGGCTTGAGCAAGGGCAAATTTTAAATATAGCCCATCATAATTACCTAACGGATGCACAGGGTAATAAGCTTCCGCACAAAATCACCACACTTAATCAAATAAAAGTGACTCAGCTTTATCAGCAATCAGCGGTTGCCATGAGTATAGATAAGCAACCACTACCTAACATTCAAATTAACGATATTGTTGAATTAGCTGCTAGTGAGTAAATGAGCTTGTAGGCCTTCATGAGCATTTAGCCAGTTAGCTAATTGCTCAACACCAGCTATATGTGGGTAGTGCTTACGAGTTGCAATGACAACTTGGCGTTGCTGGTTTGGTGTTATAGCTAAATACTTCACTCCTTCACGTGGTGTACATGCAAGCTTAGGAACAAAGGTTACCCCATCATCCATTGCCACCAGCGCGAGTAAGGTTTCAATACTGTTACCTTTATATTGATTCGAGACTTCAACCCCAGCTGAAAAGCAAAATTGCTCAGCTTGCTCCTTAAAGCAATGCCCTTCGTTTAACATTAATAAGTCACATTCATGTAATTGAGCTAAGGCAACTTCAGTATGTTGTGCTAAAGCGTGTTGCTCAGAAACCGCAACTAAAAAGTCTTCTTTATAAAGCGGTGACACATGATAAGGCGCTAAATCGGCAACATCAGCAACAATTGCAATATCAATCTCACCATTATCAAGGGCCACCAGCGTTTGCGCTGTTTGCATTTCTATAAATGAAAACTGGGTTTCACTAAATGCCTGCTTCATAGAAGTTAAGAGTGTTGGCAGTAAATAAGGTGCAATGGTAGGAATAATACCGACATTGATTTTACCCTTTAGTGGGTCATGTGAGCTGGCAGCTATTTCTTTAAGCACTTGGGTTTGATCTAGGATCAGTGTGATCTGCTTAAGAAGTTGTTCACCTTGCACAGTCAACGTGACTTGCTTTGTTGAACGGTCAAAAATAACAACTCCCAGCTCTTGTTCAAGCTTTTTAACTTGCCCGCTTAATGTCGGTTGGCTGACATAGCAAGCATCAGCTGCTTTTCTGAAGTGCTTATATTGTGCAACCGCTTTAACGTATTCAAAGTCTTTTAAATTCATATTACACCACCAATAGCTTTTACCTATCATACTAATACAAACAAACGATTGGAGCTATCATAAATTAAATCGCATAATGGCACTCAACAAATCAAGAGGAATCAAAACAATGTTAAACAATATCGAAGGCCAAAAAGTACCAAACGTTACATTCGCAACACGTGTAGACGAGCAGTGGAAATCAATGACCACTGACGAAATTTTTAAAGGTAAAACAGTTGTGCTATTTGCATTACCAGGTGCATTTACACCAACATGTTCATCAACTCACTTGCCACGTTATAACGAGCTTGCGGCTGTATTTAAACAAAACGGTGTTGATGACATTGTCTGTATTTCTGTAAACGATACCTTCGTAATGAATGCATGGGCACAAAACCAAGAAGCGCAAAATATCACTTTATTGCCAGACGGCAACGGCGAATTTACCGACGGCATGGGTATGCTAGTCGATAAAAACGACTTAGGTTTTGGTAAGCGCAGTTGGCGTTATTCTATGTTGGTAAAAGACGGCGTTATCGAAAAAATGTTTATCGAGCCACAAAAGCCTGGCGACCCGTTTGAAGTATCTGATGCAGATACCATGCTTGAGTACATTAACCCAGCACAGGTAAAACCAGAATCAGTGAGTATTATTACCAAGCCTAATTGTCCGTTCTGTACAAAAGCTAAAGCGTTACTAGAGACGAAAGGTTATGTGTACGAAGAAATCGTATTAGGTCAACACGCTTCATTAACTAGTTTAAAAGCGATTTCTGGTCGTGAGACAGTGCCGCAAGTATTCATAGGCGGTGAGCACATTGGTGGCTCTGACGATTTAGAAAAACACTTTGCATAATTTTCAAGTTGGGGCTGCTAATTGCAGCCCTTTATTATTTTAAAACCACAACACATTGATTAAATTATAAAT
>NZ_JAKEVM010000213.1 GCF_022398475.1 Pseudoalteromonas shioyasakiensis
GGATTATATATATGAGCAGCCGTTCGCAATTAGCTAGTTGGCAAGCACTATCTGAAAGTGCCAAGAAGATGAAACAAATTCATCTTAAAGATTTATTTGCCAAAGATAGCACGCGTTTCGAGCAATTCTCTGCTCAGATCCCAGGTGTATTATTCGATTACTCAAAACAACAAATTGATAAAACTGTTTTTGAACAATTAATCGCTTTAGCGAAAGAGTGCGATATCAGCGCATGGCGCGACAAGATGTTCAGTGGTGAGAAAATTAACATTACTGAAGACCGTGCTGTACTTCATACTGCTTTACGTAACCGCGCTAACACAGCTGTAATGGTTGATGGTGAAAACGTAACAGACGCTGTTAACGCTGAGCTTGCTAAAATGAAAGCCTTTGTTGGCAAAGTACGCAGTGGCGAGTGGTTAGGCTACACAGGTAAAGCTGTAAAAGATGTTGTTGCTATTGGTGTAGGTGGTTCAAACCTTGGTCCGCAAATGGCAACCGAAGCACTTGCTGCTTATGCTGACGACACATTAAATGTTCACTATGTATCAAATGTTGATGGTGTTCAAATTGCATCTGTTTTACAGGGTTTAGATGTTGAGACAACATTATTTGTTATCTCATCTAAAACATTTACAACCTCAGAAACCATGACTAACGCTAAATCGGCTGTTGAGTGGTTTTTACAAACAGCACAAGCGCAAGAACATATTGCTAAGCACTTTGTAGCTGTAAGCACCAATTTAGAAAAAACAGCGGCATTTGGTATTGCTGATGAAAACGTATTCACAATGTGGGATTGGGTAGGCGGTCGCTTTTCTTTATGGAGTGCGATAGGATTACCAATCGCCCTGTACCTAGGCTTCGACGCGTTCGAAGAGATCCTAGAAGGTGCGTTTGAAATTGATGAGCATTTTAAAAATGCTGAATTTGAAAATAACGTACCATTGTTAATGGCGCTTTTAAGTGTTTGGAACACTAGCTTTTTAGGTTATACGGCACAAGCTATTTTACCGTATGACCAAGCACTACACATGTTACCTGCGTATTTACAGCAAGGTGAGATGGAAAGTAACGGTAAACACGTTACTTTTGCTGGTGAAACGGTTCCTTACACGACGGTTCCAATTATTTGGGGTATGACAGGTATTAATGGCCAACATGCTTTTTACCAATGTCTGCACCAAGGTAATGTAATTGTACCTGCTGACTTTATTGCCTCAATTGAGCCGCAAGTCAATGTTGGTAAGCACCATGATATTTTATTATCAAACTTCTTTGCACAAACCGAAGCGATGATGGCTGGTGTTGATGCAGAGCAAGTAACTGCAGATTTAACCGCAAAAGGTAAATCTGAAGCAGAAATTGCAGAATTATTGAATCATAAGATTCACCAAGGCAATCGTCCAACAACGTCAATGTTGTTAGATAAAGTTGATGCGAAAACGGTAGGACGTTTAATTGCGCTTTATGAGCACAAGATCTTCTGCCAAGGCATTATCTTAGAAATCTGTTCATTTGACCAATGGGGTGTAGAGCTAGGTAAGGGACTTGCCTCTAAAATTGAAGCTGAATTATTTGATGACGCAGTCAGTCATCCACACGACAGCTCAACCAACGGACTGATCGCTTACTATAAAACACATCGTAAGCAGTAATAGATTCGCAGCAACAGCTGCAAACCGAATACCTTTGAACGGGTAGCGCTGGAGTTCTTAGGGCCTGTATTTTTGTGAGAGGATTTACAGAGCCCCTAAGACTCATTTACTTCAGCCAACATAAGAATAATGAGTAAACTACTTACAACAAATTCAACAGGCTTTGTTAAAGGGATCATCTAACACAGCCAATCAACCAGATAACAACACGCACTGCCATACTGCATGAGTCGATTAACATGGCATTGCCAATGTAGAGAGTGATATATGTTAAATCCATTTGATATCGTAATTTTTGGGGGCGGCGGTGATCTTGCGTTACGTAAGTTACTTCCTGCAATGTATCGCGCTTATCAAGAGGGCAACCTTCCTCAAGGTTCTCGTATCCTTCCTACGGTACGTGAAGAAAGCAAACGCAAAGAATACATCGAAACAGCACATAAAGCGTTACAAGACTTTTTAGGTAAAGGTGAGTACAACGCAAAAGATTGGAAAGCATTTTCAGCTTATCTTGTGCCGGTTGTAACGAATGTAACCGAAGCCGATGATGACTGGGATAAACTAAAAGATATCCTTGATGAACACGATGCTGATAAGTCTCGTGTTTTTTACCTTTCATTACCACCTGCAGTGTACGGTAGCTGTTGTGAAATCTTATCTAAGAAAGGTCTGATCACAGAAACGTCACGCGTTGTTGTTGAAAAACCGATTGGTTACTGTGGTGAATCTGCTGAAGCAATCAATGCAAAAATTGCTGAATACTTCAAAGAAGAGCAAGTATTCCGTATTGACCATTACTTAGGTAAAGAAACAGTACAAAACTTAATGGCACTGCGTTTTTCAAACTCACTGTTTGAAAACCTTTGGGATGCTAAATCAATCGATAACATCCAAATCAGCTTATCTGAAACTGTGGGCCTAGAAAGCCGCGCTGGTTTCTACGATAAAGCGGGTGCATTACGCGATATGGTACAAAACCACTTGTTACAATTACTTTGCTTAGTGGCAATGGAATCACCAAACAAATTAAACGCGAACAGCATCCGTACTGAAAAATTAAAAGTACTTGAGTCGTTACGTCCGTTAGTGGCTGAAGATGTTGATGCAAACATTGTACGTGGTCAGTATGTACCAGGTAACTTAGACGGTAAAATCGTCCCAGGTTACTTAGAAGAATTAAACGAAGGTGCGAGCAAAACAGAAACTTTTGTTGCTATTCGTGCGCACATCGATAACTGGCGTTGGGCAGGTGTTCCTTTCTATCTTCGTACTGGTAAACGTATGAAAAAGCGTTGTGCTGAAATCGTTGTTGAATACAAAAAAGTATCTCACAACGTTTATACCGACAACGTAGGTAACATTGAGCCAAATCGTCTTGTTATTCGTCTGCAACCAGAAGAAACAATTCAATTAACACTGATGTCTAAGCGCCTTGATAACCTTGAGATGCAATTAGAACCAGTAACCATGAACATTGAGTTATCGCAAGCGTACAGTAATGGTTTCCATTCAGATGCTTACAAGCGCTTAATGTTAGATGCCGCAGCAAATAACCCATCACTGTTTATTCACCGTGATGAAGTGCGTCAAGCATGGAAATGGATTGACCCAATCATTGAGCGTTGGCAAGAAAAAGGTGCACCATCGTTATACCGAGCTGGTACATGGGGCCCTGAAGATGCAGATGAGCTTTTAGAAGAAAACAACCACGTTTGGTTTAACACAGGCGATAAGGCGTAATTAAGATGGCAACAATTGTTGAAAAATTCTTTGCAAACAAAGACGAATTAGCAGCTGAGCTTTCTTCAAGCCTTGAACAAAGCCTTGTTGCTGGTATTAAAGAAGATGGTCGTGCGGTACTAATGGTATCGGGTGGCTCATCGCCAGCACCTGCTTATAAGCACTTATCGAACCTTGAACTTGATTGGGCAAACATTGATGTTGCTATGGTTGATGAGCGTTGGGTTGATGCTGATCATGAAAAAAGTAATGAAGCATTTATCAAAAGCACGCTATTACAAAACCATGGTGCAGCAGCTAATTTCGTAACAATGAAAAATGATGCATTAACGGCACAAAATGGTGTAGCTGAATGTGAAGCTGCATACAAAGCATTAAAGCGTCCTTTTGATGTGACAATTTTAGGCATGGGTCCAGATGGTCATACGGCTTCTCTTTTCCCTCATGCCGAAGGTCTTGAACACGGTCTTGCGACAGATGATTTAGTATGTGCAATTAACGCTATTGAAAGCGATGTAACAGGTAAAATCACTGAGCGTATGACGTTAACTTTATCTGCGATTGCAGATTCTAAAGTTGTGAAGCTTTTAATTAGCGGTGAAGAAAAACTGGCTGTTTACAAGCAAGCGAAAGAGGGCGGTGCAGTTGCTGACATGCCTTTACGTGCAGTATTGAATCACCCACATATCAATATTGAAGTTTATTGGGCGCCTTAATCGCCTGATCAAACTCAATGTCAAAAGCGAGCTATTATGCTCGCTTTTTTGTTTTTAAATTCTCATCTTTAACAAACGATTTTGCATAAATACGCTTTTTTTAAATAGCCCGATAAAGTGTTAGACAAGTACAAAATGGCTCTATATAATTAAAAATGACAACGCTGTCATTGTTATTGGTTGTTATTCTCAACATCCCCTTTAACTCATTCTGCCCAGAAAAAGTTAAAAATAATTTGTACATGACAGCGTGCTTTTAGGAATAGGTTAGTTTTTTAAGCTAATTTATTGTTAGATAACAGGTTTTATATAAC
>NZ_JAKEVM010000214.1 GCF_022398475.1 Pseudoalteromonas shioyasakiensis
ACCATAAAAACACAACAAGACATTGAATTAATTGAATTTATAAATTTTGGCATTCAATTTGATTATGTATTTGTGTCATTTCAAACAGGAAAGAAAAAAATGAAAAAGTTATTGTTAGTAAGTTCTTTATTTATCGCTACCGGCGCAATGGCTCATAACGATAATGATACAAATATTTCATTCAGCGGTGAGCAGTGTGATGTTGAATTTATAAATGATGTACGCATTACACCAAGCGAGTTAGAAGTATACACAGCCGATAATCGCACTATGAAAATCATCGATCAACACACTTTATATATCGATGGTCAAAGCGTGTCGCTTGATGCTTCACAACAGCAAGCAATTGCAGATTACTCAGACAGCTTACGCAGCCAACTTCCTGAAGTAGCAAATATCGCACTTGATGGTGTAAAAATAGCTGGTGTAGCCATCGAAGAAGTCTCAAATGCTTTCAATATTGATGGCCTAAGCGACATTTCAGAATTAATGGACGATATCAGCGTAGAAGTACAAAACGCTTTCTATCAGCAAGGTGCGTTCACCATGGGTCAGCAAAATTTCGAAAAATTTGGCCAAAACTTTGAAGACCAATTCGATGAGCAAATCGAATCGGCTGTCGAGTCAGCCATGATGCAATCGATGGGCAGTATTTTAGTGGCGCTAGGCTCTGAACTTTTAGGTTCAGGTGGCGACATGGATGAGTTTGAGCAACGTATGGAAAACATGGGCGCACAAATCGAAGCGCGTGTAGAAACACAGGCAGCTCAACTTGAAGAGCGTGCAGATGCATTATGCGGCAGCTTTGCTGATATCGCTCATAAAGAGCAAGAGCTAGTGGTTCTAGTACCAGAGCTAAAAGAGTATCAACTATTTACTTTCAAACAGAATGCAGAGTAATTGACTAATTAACATCCCTGAACCAAAACACTTGGTCCTTTCGCGCAGAGCTTGCTCTGCGCTTTTTTATTTTTTGGCCAGCACAGTCAGTTGCGATAACGTTTTAATCGCCTGCTCTAAGTTTTCAGACCAAGGCAAGCCATAACTTAAACGAAAACAGCTACGGTATTTTTTACCCGCTGAGAATATCAACCCAGGAGTAATACTGATCCCCGCCTCAAGTGCCAAATGGAATAACTTTACCGCATCATATTGGCTACCAAGGTCAACCCAGATAACACAGCCCCCTTGCGGGTTACTTATACGCGCACAACTTGGCATATATTGCTGCAGGCACCAAATCATACGCTCTTTGTTGGTACTTAAGCGCTGTCTAAGCAAACGAATGTTACGGTCGTACTCACCGCTAGCTATAAACTCATACAAGGTCCACTGGTTTATAAGTGGCGCAGAGCAACTAAGCGCGCGTTTGTGTCGCCTTGCTTGTTCTGCAAACTTACCGGCAATGATCCAACCAATGCGGTAACTAGGTGCGGCTGTTTTTGAAAACGACGCGCAGGTGATCACTAAGCCCTTTTTTGAATAAGCTTGTGCAGGAGTGGCGCGCTTAGCTGTAAAATGTAAGTCGCCATAAACATCATCCTCAATAAGCACCACGTCACGCTGCTCTAAAAGTGCCACTAATTGCTCACGCTTGGCATCAGGCATAAAACTGCCAACAGGATTATTTAATGAGGTTGAAAACACACAGGCTTTTATATCATGCTCATCGAGTGCTTGAGCCAAATCATCTAGCCATATTCCTTCATCGGGGCACAGCGGTATTTCCAGCGCCTTTAAGCCTAAGCTTTCAATTAATTCGATAATGCCAAAATAACAAGGCGACTCGATAGCAATAACATCACCGGGTTTAGCGACACACTTAAGGGCAATCGCCAACGCTTCTTGAGCACCATTGGTGATCACTAATTCATCGCTATCAACCCCAATGCCAAAATCCAGATAGCGATGAATGAGTTGTTTTTTAAGTGGTGCAAAGCCATCCATCGGGCCGTAATTAATTGCCGATGCGCCCGCTAATGTCATTACTCGGCGCATTGTTCGTGCCAGTGCTTTATCTGTCGGTGCAGCGGCTACAGGGTTGGCGATACCAAATGGCACCACATTAGCCTTATGGATGGCACCATAAACTTGCTCTATTAAGCCTTGCTTATTGACTGTGGTAGGTTCTCGACTGAGCCTAACTCGCTTTGGTCGTGACTGATTTAACTGTGAAGACTTTAAAAAGTACCCTGACTTTTCTCTTGCTTCAATCAATCCTTGCCCTTCAAGTAATTGATACGCCTGTTTTACAGTAGGAATACTAATATTGAGCTTGTCTGCCATTTTTCTGAGCGAAGGTAACTTTTCACCCGGTAATAACGAGCCTTGCAAGCAAAGATCTCTAACTAGCTGAATAACTTGTTGATATAAGAACTCACTGTTACTACGACTGATAACTTGTGACATAGCCCACCAAACTGTATAGGTTGCATTTCTAGTTTTCTGTATATGTTAAGTATACAGAAGAGGATTAAAATGAACATACTTTCAATTTTTGGGTACTAACTATGAAAAGCGCCGCTCTCTACCTTGCTACAGTACTGATCTGGGGATCGACTTGGCTAGCTATTGAGTTTCAACTAGGTGATGTCGCTGTTGAGGTCTCTTTATTTTACCGCTTTGCCATTGCAGCTATTTTAATGTGGGCCTTTGTGCTCATGAAAAAGCTACCTATGCATTATTCACTGCGTGATCACGGATTTTTTGCTTTATTAGCCTTATTTAACTTTGGTTTAAATTATTTAGTGCTGTATTGGGCGCAGAACTATCTCACCTCAGCAATGGCCTCAATAGCGTTTTCGATGTTGCTATTGATGAACATTATTAACACCCGCTTGTTCTTCGCAAAGCCAATTGCGAAACGAATTTACTTTGGCGCTCTACTCGGCGTAATGGGTATTGCCAGCTTATTTTGGCCACAAATTCAGCAATTCGACTTGAGTAATGGTGCGTTGGTCGGGTTACTACTTGCGCTATCTGGAACCTTTGTGGCTTCATTGGGAAATATGGTCAGCGTTCGAAACTCTCAGCGTAATATTGGCGTACTTCAAGGCAATGCCTGGGGTATGTTATACAGCGCTTTAGGTCTAGCTGCTTATGTTTTAGTAAGCGACGTTGAGCTCACGTTGAACGCCCCAAGTAGCTATTGGGTATCGCTTTTCTACTTAGCAGTGTTTGGCACCGTAATCGCATTTGCTTGTTACTTCGCGCTACTTAAAAACATCGGCCCTGAGCGCGCAAGCTATGTGATCGTGTTATTCCCACTGGTTGCAGTGGTGTTAAGTACTTTATTTGAAGGATTTGAATGGCAAGCGAATACCTTTATGGGATTTAGCTTGGTGTTATTCGGTAATGCTATCGTGCTGACTCCTACTCGACAAATTAAAGCATTTTTTGCTGCACGTAACCTACAGCAAAAAAGCTCCGTCCCCAGTTAGAAGTGACTATGTCGCCTCTAACAACAAGCGCCGGCAAATTTGCCGGTGCTTTTTTATGGCATATGAAAACGAAGTGCTTGTTTGTGAATCTTAACTTTAGCCGGAGTAAAACCAACAAGCTCACCATCGGCTTCTATAGCCAACCCTTTCGTGGTGACCTCTGCAGTTGTTAACTGGGTATATTCTAGCGCTTGCAAACCATGATGCTTTACGAGCAGTAAATACAAAAAGCTGATCAGGTTTTTCAACAAACCGCCAGCAGGCATGCAGTAGCAATCAAGCTGACCATCATTTAACTTTGCCCGAGGGGCAATCTTTAAGCCACCACCAAAGTAATAATGATTAGCAAAAATCGTCGCTAAATTACTGTAGCTGAGTGCTTTACCATTAAACTCACCCTGAAGTGACTGTGCCTTAAATGAAAATAGCTGCTTGATGCCCTGCCAAGTGTAGCCAAACGAGCTAAAACTTCCGGCTTTATTTAGTTGAGTCACGACTTCAGCGTCAAAACCTATTCCCGCCACATTAATAAAATAGCGCTGATTGATTTGTCCAACATCGATTAACTCTGTACGGCTATTAAAAACAGCGTCATACCAAGCTTGTTGTTTACACGCAAAGCCACGAGCAAAATCATTTCCTGTGCCTGCCGGAATTAACGCGATAGCACAGCGACTCGACATTAATGCATTAACAGCTAAATGCAGCGTCCCATCACCACCAATCACCACAACTTGAGTTTGGTTTTTAGCCAAAAGCGCTATATCAGCGCAATCATTCTCAAACTTGCCTGTGGTTAAATACAATTCAGGCTCAATCTGTCTTTTTTTACATTCTTTTAGTAGCCAATCAACACTGTTTTTATGATTTTTTTTGTCACTTGGCTTTATTATTATCAACATCAACGGTTACTTCTTTTCTTGCACGGCAAAAACACCACACTCGTTCAAATTATATTAATCTGAATAAATAGTCACTTTCTCAC
>NZ_JAKEVM010000215.1 GCF_022398475.1 Pseudoalteromonas shioyasakiensis
AATGTATACTAATTGGCCGATAATAATTATATAAAGTGGAATAGTTTTATGAATGGAACTCGTTCAAAAATACTCTTTTCGTTGATCTTCCCTGTTGCTTTGCTTACCGGATGTGGTGGCGGTGGTGGAGGAGACTCTAAATCAGAACAACCTACAACTGATAACCCAACAACAACGCCAGATCCAGTCTTAATGACAGGCGTTTTTTTAGATTCGGCTGTTGCAGGCCTGAACTATACAACAAGTTCAGGTGAATCTGGCGTTACTAATAGCGCTGGTGAATATCAATACAAAGAAAACGATAATGTCACATTTTCGCTTGCTAGTATTGAGTTTCCTACAATTCCCGCTGCAGCCGTAGTCACACCTCTTGATATTTTAGACAGCCGAAACTTATATAGCCCGATAGTGCTTAATACGATTCGATTGTTGCAATCTTTAGATGAAGATAAAGACCCATCAAATTCAATAACCCTAGATAGTGACCTTGTTCAACAGTTAGAAAGCGCAGGTATTTCAAATGCTGATCTAGCGTTGCCGGCTGAGGAATTTGCTCAATTATTAATACAAAAAGGCCTTTTTTCATCTATTGCTGATACTGATTTTGTAACGCAAGAATTTGCGATTTCTCACTTTTCGAGCACTTTATCTACATCTAAAGTTATCGATTCAGATGGAGATGGCATCAGCAATGCTGCCGATACAGATGATGATAATGATGGTGTTTCTGATAGGGATGATTTATTTCCATGGGATAACAGCGAGAGTGCTGATTTTGATTTAGATGGTATCGGCGATAATGCTGATGCTGATGATGACAACGATGGTATAGATGATATTAATGATGCGACGTTGAGTATGAGCCATGCCCTCGATTCATCGATCAAACATATTACTCACATGGTCTATCATAAAGTTACAAATAGAGTATTCATTACCGACCAGATCAATAAATCTTTATATATTGTTAGTCCTGATACAGGAAAGGTTATTCAGACACTGCAATATGAAAAAATGCCAAGAAGAATGGCTATTGCAAATAATACCCTTTATGTGTCGCTACTTGATCGAGACTTTGAATATTACTCAGAAGTTGACGGTAGTGGTGAAATTGTTGTTTATAATTTATCGCGAAATAAAGTCCAGCAACAAAAACGTTTTAGCGTTGCCGTAGATCCATTTGATATTGTCGCGACAAACACAGGAAAAGTGATTGTTTCATCGGGATCTAGTCAATGGACCTCAATTCTTTCATACAGTGCAGAAACAGGATATCAAACGGGGAATGAGTGGATCAGACACCAGTCTTACCTCAGCTTAGATCCTTCGCAAAATTATGTTTTTGCTGCTGATACAGATATATCGCCAGCAGATTTTGAAAAGTTTGATATTTCCGGTGAAGGTATCATTTCACGCGGTGACTCTCCATATCATGGTGATTATAGTATTGGGGGGCGTATTTGGGTTTCAGAAGACTTCGTGTTTTCTCGTTGGGGCAATATATTTAAAGTCTCTGATATGACTCACGTATCGCAAGTATTAGGGATGTTTACTATTGATGATATTCAGTTTGATGAGAAGAACAAGGTTGCTTTTGCAAGTTCAAATGGAAATATATATTTAATAAACCTCCAGTCATTAGAAGTTTTCAGAGCGATTACTCAACCTGGAGATGTTCAGCAGGTGTTTCTTGCTGAGCAATTCACATACTCAGTGACCGAAAATGATAATACTCTTTATGTGATTAAAACACCTTATCAATGCGCTGATTGTATCGGCAATACAGCTCCTGTAGCTCAGTTTACTTATACGCCAGATACTGGTTTAACAACTGATATGTATGAATTTGATGCTTCGAGTAGCTATGATACACAGAGCTCTGAACTGCAATATCGCTGGGACTTTGATGATGATGGTCAATGGGATACTGATTTTACGACGAGCTCAGATACAAGTAAAAAGTTCATAACTGCAGGTACTCATTTCGTAACTCTACAGGTAATGGATACGGTTGGTGCTGTAGACAGCGTTACAGTTGAAATTAATGTTTCACAAGGGGAAGATTCGGGCAGTGACGTAACTGATGGCTCTGCATACGAATTACAATTTAATGTAACAGCAAAAATTACCGATGTACCTCGACAAAAGCTTTACGTAACAGATAAATCAGCTAAGCGATTATATGTTGTAGACATAGCTGATGGCGAAACTAAAAAGTACTTCGAATTTGAGTTTATGCCGGAGCGAATGACATTATCACCTGATGGTAAGCTACTTTATGTTGCTCTTCTTACTCAAGAGCACAGTTCATATTGGTGGAGTGAAGAACAAAATGGCTACATTGCGGTCTTTGATTTAGAAAAGCAAAGCCAAGTCAATTTATTTGAAATACAAACTGACCCGTATGATCTAGTCATAAATAATCAGAACAAACTTATCGTATCTTCAGGTTCTGGACAATGGACGAACATTTATGCGTTTGACGCTGAGAATGGTGACTTTCTTGGTAGCTCTTCGATTTATCAGGGTGCGCGTTTAACTCTACACCCATCGGGGAATTATGTCTTTGCTGCAGATACTAACTTAACTCCATCTGATTTTGAAAAGTTTGATATTAGTGGAGCTGGCATTACCTCTGTTGGGGACTCTCCATATCATGGTGATTTCACAATAGGAGGTCGTGTTTGGATAACGCCTGATGGTAACTATCTAATTAGTCGTGGTGGTCATGTATTCCGTACCGACAATATGACTTACGTTCAAACGCTAGAAGGTTTTGAAGAAGGGGATGAGCTGATTACAGCATTGAATTTTGACTCTCAACAAAATCTAGCTTTTATTGTTACTGATAAAGGTGAAGTGCCTTATTTTAATCTGTCTACATGGTTTAAAGCTGGCAGTATTGAAGTAGAAAATGCATTCGATGTGATTGTTAATGATAACCAAGTAATAGTGTTGAGTGCAGAGTCGGCAGTAACAACTATGGTTGTGGTTGAACATCCTTGTAGCATATGTGGTACTAACATGGCGCCAGTTGCTGATTTTACTTATACACCAGAAAATGGCACAACGAGTGATAACTATGAATTTAATGCTGCAGTAAGTACTGATGCAGAAGATGGTGCAAACTTGCAATATCGCTGGGATCTTGATGGCGATAACCTATGGGATACTGACTTTAGCTCTGATCCCCTCATCAGCAAAAAGTATATTCTTTCTGGTAGGAAAAATATTACTCTGCAAGTAAAAGACTCTGCAGGTGCTTCCAATATTAAAATGATTACAATTGAGGTAGCTCAAGGCACAGACTATGGAATACAAGTGACCGATAGCACGGCCTTTGAATTGCAATTTAGAGTGACAGATACAGCTGTTGATTCGGTGAGGCAAAAGTTATATGTCACAGATAAACAAGCTAAGCGACTTTATTTAGTTGACTTATTAACAGGTGAAACCGAGAAGTATTTTGAGTTTGATTTCATGCCTGAAAATATGACGGTCTCTCAAGATAGCTCGCGACTTTATGTATCTTTGCTTAAACAAGAGCATAGTATGTATTGGTATACAGAAGATCAAAGTGGTTACATTGCTGTTTTTGACTTGGCTGAACAAGCGAAAATAAACGTGTATTCAGTGCCAACTGACCCATTTGATCTTGTTATTAATCAACAAAACAAACTCATTGTCTCATCAGGATCAGGGCAACATACTAGAATATACGCACTTAACGGGCTTAACGGTAATGTGTTCAGCTACACAGATATTTACCAAAAAGGGGTTTTAGATTTACACCCAACGGGTAATACTGTTTTCGCTGCCGATACTGGATCATACCCATCAGATTTTGAAAAGTTTGACATTAGTAGTGATGATATAGAAGCATTGGGAGACAGCCCTTATCATGGTGATTATGAAATAAATGGCCGTGTTTGGGTTACACCTAATGGTGAGTTCGTGATAAGTCGCGGCGGTGATGTGTTTTACAGTAGCGACATGACCCACGGTATGGCTATTGCTGGGTTAGATTCTGATATTATTGAAGTTGTTTTCGATGAAACACAAAATCTTGCGCTGGTTTTAACTGACTCAAAAGTCATTCGTCTAAACCTTTCTAATTTTGTTGAGCAAGACAGTATCTCTTCTCAGTCTAGCGGACATTTACTTGATGCTAATAATCAGTTTTATGGTTTAAAAAGAGATGGCATCATCACTCGTTTAATTAAACATAGTTTTGATTAAATAAGATTTACTTAGTAATAAGCCGCTACATTTGTAGCGGCTTTTTTATAACCCAAAAAAGCATCCAGAAGGAGGCTTTGGTTTAGGTTTATCATCTACAACATAATTATTTAGAACTTCAGCTATTAACTAAAGCGTATTGGCGACTTTTAAGACGAATTTAAATCAATATTCTATAT
>NZ_JAKEVM010000216.1 GCF_022398475.1 Pseudoalteromonas shioyasakiensis
CGTTTTTACACGTGCTATCGGGAACGCGAGTCGGAAAGTTTGCTATCACATACCATTTATTATCAGATTTATTTTTAACAAGAAGATCTTGTATCCCATCGCCATTATGATCGAAAATTTTAGTAGATGTATCCCAGTAACTTAAATTAGTATCTGAAGTAAGCGTTTTTACAACATCAAAAGAAGGGCCATATTTAATTTTCCACCCTTTATCTTTATAGATAAAATCTGAATAACCATCGCCATTGAAATCGAATGTATATGAAACATAATCTTTATTATTTAAGCTTGTAGTCTTTGATATGCTACTGGTAAAAGGCTTAAAACCTGAGTCACCACTTGGATTCTCCCAATAAAACTTTAAAGGTTTACTACAAATAAATGAGTTTTTTTCACACTCAGTAATTTCTTTTAATTGAGTAACTTTATCTACTTCAGTTGATTCTGAATATGTGAACTTGTATTGACGATATAACTCACTATCAACATTTATTTTAATACGTCTTAAAATACTTTTAATGGAAATTGGTGAGCCTGCTAGCCATGCAACACGAGCATTTGAGTTATATACTTCTTTAGTCGCGCCTTCATCTTTATAAATAAAGTCAACAACAGCATAAGGTTTTTGTCCTAAAACACGGTTTCCCGTATACTCTATTGATTCTATTCGGCTTTCACCCAAGTGATTTGCATAGTTACTAAAGTCGGAGTAACGATATAAAATGTAATTACCTTTTACATCTTCGATGGCTTTAAGTAGCCAGGTATGAGCAAAACTTGGTTTAGCTTTTGATTTAAGAAATGCGTCATTTTCTCCAGTTTCTTTTTCACCTACTCTTGGATTAAATCCATCAGCAAAAGACTTACCTACTAAACTAGAACCTGAAAAATATTTAGTATCACCAAAATAGCGAACTTCCCCTGCTTTGTTTTCAACGGTGAAACCTTTCAATATACCGTTGTAATAATGTGGCTTTACTGTGATAAACGCATCAATTGCAGTATGGTAGATAGCCGCAGTAGACCAATATGCTGTATTGGTATGTTTTTTATCAAAATCATATAAACCATCCGTTGAATCACTTAATATTAATCGCTGACCGTTTATGCAAAGGCGGTCGTTATTAGATAAATCAACCCCACCTTGTTTTCCATCAAAAGCGAATGACTTACCACAGCGGCTGATTGATTCTAAACCATTAATATTCCAACCTCGTCCCATGAGGCTATCACCAGCGAGAGAGTTATATGAGAGAGATAGTTGAGGCTTAACACCTGCAGTGCCTTCAGGAAGTGCAATTGGAACTGTATAAGCAGCGGCTCCTTGCTCTGTAACTCTGAATTCCGCATTTAAAGTACCAACATGCTGATCGAGCAAACCTGCAGTTTTGGTTTGAAGTGGACGTGTACCTTGCACATCCCCGACCTCAACATCAGATGTCTCAGCATAATCGGAACACGCTAAGTTACCATTTTCAAATGCAGACACATTACAGCCTTCCCCAGTCATACACGCTGAAACTTCAAATGAGTATGTACCTTGTGCAATGTAATCATCAATTACTATTTGGTTATTGCTAGATTTAATATCTTCTGCTGATTTACACTGCCATGCTCCATATGACCCTGTTAAGGCATCTTTTGTCCTATAGTAGAATGCTTTACTTGCACCGATTTGATCAATATTTATGTACAAATCTCCTTCAGTACTGCTAGCAGTATAAGGAGAGTTACCACTAAGACTAACACGTGGTAAAGGTATGATAGTAGTCGTATCGCTTGTGCTTATAGGTACCCATGCAGAACCAGTATCTGATGCTTTTACATTCGAAGAAAAAGTTAGAGTTGACAAAACTGTTGCGCACAATAACAGTGGAAAACTAATCCTTAGCATAATTAAATCTCATTTAAATATGTTTTCAGCGAATATATTAGATCAATATTCGCCCCATATAATTCGGTATATTTCATTTTTTATGTTAAAAATAGCTGCTCGCCGTTAGCAGCTATAAACTTATTAAGTTAAAACGCTATCCGCGTTATAATTCTATAAACATTGGTACTAGCTCCCCAAACATCACAGTTACCTGACTCTGTGTAAGCTATCGACACTGTTTTATCAGCCATTTTTGCAGCTAACAAAGTACTATACATTCGGTTTCTTGATTCACTTGTGTATTCTGCGGGGATTGAAAAATATTCTTTATTGCTGCATTCAGCAACTGACTTACCGTTATTGTCTTTAAGCTTCACCAAAACTTGGTTCTGTTTATAAATTAATAAAGACTCTATTTTCCCTGTGGAAACAATCCAAGCTTTAGCTGGTAAAGAAAAAATTAATAATGAATACATAAATGCATATATCACTGCTTTAATCATTTACTATCACCCAGTTAAATCCTTCAGCCCAGCCCCATGACTTAACCTGAGAGCATGAAGAGAGCCTTGGGTTAAATGTAATATTCACTTCTTTTTGCTGTGCTTGAGCAGCTAAAAGCTGGCTAAAAATTGCCTTACAAGATTCAACCTCAACATTATTTTGTTTTAGGTTTACACTACAAAGATAGGTACTTGGTAGGCCACCAGGCCCTGCTATTAATACTGTACCGGAGCGGCCTATAGCTAACTGCTTAATTTTGCCAGTACAAAATGAGTCTGCGGATGCACTAAACGATAAAAAAACGAGTGCAAATAATGTTATTTTCTTAAGTAATTTCATACTCTTTCCCCTGATATTTCCTTTAATGAAAGCTCTACTGCTTGCACTATTAAAATATTGGCTAACCCTTTTTTAGTTTTAATAGCTACAAGCTCCTCTTTGATATCGCAATCAGACAGATTAACTAAGTCGCTATTTAGTGATTTTACCGTCCCTATAAGTTTAACTTTCACTAAATCACCAGGTAACGCGATAAAATCTATTCGTTCTATTAGTAATTTCTTAATTGGATTGTCTATAAGTGAATGTGCGTTGTACTCAGTTATTAGAGTGTTCAGCTCTGACTGTAGAGCAGAGAGTTCATTCATATTTTTGATATCGTTAGCAATACCAACATCTATTGCAGCACCTACTGCGACACCTGTAGGTCCCATTACTGACATGAGTGCAAAGCCTGCAGAGCCATTACCAATATACTTAATATCATTCGGTAATTTAATATCAACGGTTTGAGTAGATGTATTTGAACATCCAACTAACACTAGGAAGATAAAGAAACAAGTTACTTTTGCCAGAATTTTATTAAAAACCACTAATTATCTAACTCTAAAATGGTAAAAACCATAATCTTTATATAAGTTTTTCCAGTCACCCTTATTACAAGATTTATTATCTATATCATCATTATTGAACCATAATGTAACTTCACTTTGAGTAGCATGTGCTGTTAATAGAGAGCTATACAATGCTTCGCAAAATTCAGGGTCATTTTCACCATTTTTAGGTGTTAGGTCGCATAAGTAACCATTGGAAGCTACAAAGCCACTTCCACTCAAAGGAATGATTGTTGAGTGTACTTTTCCGCCACGATCAATCTGTACATCTTTTATTTTCCCATAACAGTAATGGTTAGCATTAACGCTAATAGGGCTTAGTAAACACAACAACAATAATGATTTAAGAGTTAGTACTGATTTCATTTTAAGTTCATTTATTATGACAAAGTTAATTAAAAAGAATGATGCATTCGTAAATCATTATCTGCTTTTTGAAGCTCAAGGTAAGAGTAAAAAGAAGCAAAGAAAAGTTTGATAGGTAGGTATCTTCCCATGACAAAAACTTCATTCCGTTAAGCTTATGTTCACATAAACGATACTCAATTTCATTACGAAAAAAGTACCATTTACATATAAATAGATAAATTCAAGTTAAATTAAAGACGGTTGAGCACCACTTTTCAATGGTGGAATCACCATATATAACAACCAACAATAATTACATTTTAATTATTATATAATCTAATTTTTTTTGGTACATTGCTATAATCACTCACATCACAAGCATAGCTTTGTTCTTCATAATAAAACATAACTCGACTTGCCGTTGCTAAAGCTTGCTGTAATAGTGACTGATAAGATTTTGTTGTATCATTTGATGTTAAACCAATCCGTTTCCAAATAACTTTACCATTTGAACTTACTAATGCTAAAAGATTGCTATCTTATAATTGTACAGCTATAACCTCAGAGTAATTACATTCCACACTGAAAACTTTGTTTGATAAAATTAAACAGGTTAAAAGAAAAATTATTCTACTCATAAAATCCCCAATAAAAAATAATGCAAAATTAAAAAGAGCTCTCAACACAAATTAGCATAGATTAAAAGACTCTAAGTAAATTTCACTTATCGTCGTTTTCCAATTCATAAGAACGCCTAAGACTCGCAAAAACGTAGCATTTACTCA
>NZ_JAKEVM010000217.1 GCF_022398475.1 Pseudoalteromonas shioyasakiensis
GTTCTAGGTTCTAGGTTCTAGGTTCTAGGTTCTAGGTTCTAGGTTCTAGGTTCTAGGTTCTAGGTTCTAGGTTCTAGGTTCTAGGTTCTTCAACACGCTTTTCGTGGTAACAATTAAGTCAATCAGAACCTAGAACGTCTTTAATTACTTATCAGATTTATATTCGTAGTTGTAATAGCCGTAATAGCCATATGCATTGCTCGCTTTACGCACTACACCATTAAATACAACACCTTTTACGTCTATACCGTTTTGTTCAAAACGGTTACGAGTTAGTTCAATTTCACGTAAATGGTTTTGGCCAAAGCGTGTTACTAGTAATGTACTACCTGCATGGGCACTTACAATTGCAGGGTCGGTAACCGCTAAAATAGGTGGCGTATCAACTATAATAATGTCGTACTTGCCACTTACTTCTTCAACCATTTTGCTAAAGTTACTATGCATTAATAACTCAGATGGGTTTGGTGGTATTTGACCACGGGTGATTACATCTAGCCCTTCAACTTGCGACTTTTTAGTTACTTGCTCAAGGTTTAAACGGCCCGAGAGTAAATCACTTAAACCGTCATCCCACTTCATACCGAACTGAGTCTGCAGGTAACCTTTACGCATATCTGCATCGATTATCAGTACCTTTTTACCGCTTTGTGCCAGTACTGTTGCCAGGTTTACCGAGATAAACGACTTACCCACACCTGGGCTTGGGCCAGATATTGCAATAATATTGTTTTTAGCCTCCATCATTGCAAAGTGTAAGCTTGTACGCAGGCTACGTAGGGCCTCAATCGATAAATCTGCTGGGTTATCTACCGCAAGAATAGACTTAGGCTTATCTTTAACTTTACGCGCACGGTTAAAACCCGTTAGCTTATCTTGAAAATCTGAATATGGTACTGATGCGTAAACAGGTAAACCAATACTTTCGATCTCGGTTGGGTCTTCAACACCGCGGTGCATTGCTTTTTGAATTAACACAATGGCAACTGCTAAAAAGCCACCAAGCAAAGTTGCTACAACAGCAATGAGTGATTTTTTAGGCTTAACTGGCTCTGTTGTATCTACCGCAGCAGCATCGACCACACGAACATTACCTACAGTACCTGCACGCACAATATCTAGCTCTTGCGTTTTACCAAGTAATAAGGTGTAAATTTGGTTACTTACTTCTACGTCGCGTTTTAAACGTAATAGCTCTTGTTGTGTTTCTGGCAAGTTACCAACTTCGCCTACAAGTTTTTGCTTTTGTTTCTCAACCGCTTCAATTTGCTCAAGCACCCCCTGGTAAGTTGGGTGGCTTTCTTTAAATTTACGGCTTAGTTCTAGGCGTTTAAGCTCTAGCTCTTGTAATTTAGTTTCAAGCTCAACCACTTGCTCAAGTACACCTTGTGTTTCTAGGCTGATGTTGATTGATTGACGTTTAATTTGATAATCGTTAAAACGCTCTTCTGCGAATTCAAGTTGCTTTTTAACTTCTGGTAACTGTACTTCTAAAAACTCAAGTGACTTTTGCGCTTCAGCACTATTACGTTCAACATTACGGCGTACATAAATTTGCGATACTTTATCAAGCACTTTTTCTGCATGTAGTGCATTTTTATGCTCATAAGCCATCGCTATAATGCCAGAGTCTTTACCTTTTTCTCTTGCATATATAGATTCTTGTAATTCAACTATCATTCTATAGCGATTAAATTTAACAAGAACAAATTCTGTGTTTGGGCGCGCATTCATATCACGAACAGTTAACTCATAAAAGCCAGCGCTTTCATCTTTACCTACCACACCTTTTAAAACCGAGTCGCCGTCAGGGTTAAAAAGCTCGTAAGTTTTATTTTCGCCAATAACTAATACAAACTCTTCCCCTTCAAATGCTTTTGGTACATTAAATCTGAATACATTTATGCTTTCGCCGCCCCAGGCATAACTATTTAGCCCTAAAAGTGGTTCAGCGATATCGCCTTCGGACTCTGCAGCAAAACTACGATATAGCTTACCACCTATTACAGGGAATAATTTAGGTTCTGCAATTATATCAAGCTTTAGGGTATCGACCGCTTCACCAATCACAGAGCGCGACTTTAATAGTTCGATTTCTGTTACAGCGGCACTACTACTTTCGAACATACCAGCCATATCATCAAGGCCAGGTACAGACGGGCTGCTTTCTTCAACTTGTACAAGTGCTGTTGCTTTATAAATAGGTGTGCTTAATACAGCAATGGCTACGCCAATAATAGCAAATACAGCTGTTACTAATATGATGAACCATTTACGGTCGAGTAATGCACCTAGTAATGCGAGTAAGTCTATTTCTTGCGATTCTTGACTTTTATTTTGATTTTTACTTGCTGCTAATGCAGTGGGCTGAGCATTCATCTACTACCCTTTCCTTATAAATACTTTTGCCAAGCGCTACATGCGCTATCGATTAATGCGTAAACATGCTCAAAAGCCTCTTGGCTTTGACGGTATGGGTCGGGTATTTCTTTATCACCAACCCATTTACCTAGCAAAAATGTTTTACCACGAGCTTGTGGGTAGCGTGCACATAAGTCGTTTATATGACGCTGCTCCATCACTAAAATAACGCTGTGCTGTGCAACAAGGGCTGAGGTTATTTGCCTGCCCTGATGCTCGCTCATATCAATACCATGTTGCGTTGCAATTTGTTGTGCTTGTGCATCTGCGTGCTTGCCTTCAAGGGCCGTTAAGCCCGCTGAAGACACGCTAACATTTTTACCTTGTAGTTTACTTTTTAATACATATTCAGCGGTTGGGCTACGGCAAATATTGCCAGCACACACAACCAGTACAGAATCAAACATAACATTTAACCTTTAGTTCGAAGTTGTAACGTCATTAATTGAGTCAACTGTACTTACCGAAGGTAGTAATAAGCTGATTACACGGTTCCAACGCGCTAGCGGTGCTGAAGTTACATACACAATATCGTGCGGCTGTAATTCAAACTGCTCAGCAAGCACTAATGCTGCAACATTTTTTGCATGTAGTTGGTAAACATCAGCAATAATACCATCGGTTTCTAAATTGCGTTTACGTAATACAAATACGCCATTTGCATCTGCTGTATTTTCGTTTAAACCACCTGCATCACTTAAAGCTTGCGCTAAATTTAAACCATAACGATTAACGCCCACTGTACCAGCGCGTTTTACATCGCCTAATACAAATACTTTTTGCATGTCGTTGCGGTTAACATGCACAATATCGCCATGTTTTAATAAACGGTTTTGCGAAATATCGCCATGTGCATAAAAGTCATCTAACTGGATCACTTCTGTTTTATCGCCACGCGTAAAGGTTACAGTGCGCCAATCAGCGGCATCTGTTAAACCGCCCGCTTGGTTTAGTGCATCAATTAGAGTAAGCGGCACTTCGGTTACAGGGAGTACCCCTGGGTTGTTAACCTCACCTGTTACATAGGCTTTTTGGCTTCTAAAGCCAACAATTTTAATATCTACTTGAGGGTCTTCGATTACGCGACTTAAGCGTTTAACAAGCTCTTTATGAACTTGCTGTACTGTTTTACCAGCTGCTTGAATATCTGGGGCGTAAGCAAAGGTAATTGTGCCGTCGGCTTGAACGCGGAAGCCGTCGAACTCAGCAGTACGTTGTACTGCAGCAGGAATTGTTAATTCAGGATGATCCCATACGCCGATCGTGATTACATCGCCAACACCTAATTTGTATTGGTAATCAGAGGTGTCGATGCCATCAAGGCTTGATGGTAACGCTGGTTTCGTTTTACTTTGCTTTTGTTGATTAATGAGAGAAGAGTCGATGATTTGGATATTAACTTTATCGAGCTCCTTCTCAAGATTATCTATTTGTTCGCCCGATTCGATTCCTTCAAAATGGCTACCGGGGATGATTGTACAGCCAGTCATTGCTAGTAACGCAAATGACGTTACAATTGTTTTACAGCTAAGCGCCATTGTTATTTCCCAAATAATTATTCTTAAAACGTCCAGTTAAAATAAAACCACAACTGTTTATTTTTACGCTGCCTAATTAAAGCATGGCATTACAAGGTTCGCAAGACTGAGTGTTTAGTAAACGCTCACTTGTGACAGGTTTTTGCAAAATAGTTAATGAATACTTCTAGGTTCTAGGTTCTAGGTTCTAGGTTCTAGGTTCTAGGTTCTAGGTTCTAGGTTCTAGGTTCTAGGTTCTAGGTTCTAGGTTCTAGGTTCTAGGTTCTAGGTTCTAGGTTCTAGGTTCTAGGTTCTAGGTTCTAGGTTCTAGGTTCTAGGTTCTAGGTTC
>NZ_JAKEVM010000218.1 GCF_022398475.1 Pseudoalteromonas shioyasakiensis
GCTTTATTTTATCTATTACATCCCTTAACTCAGTAATTAATTGTTCCACTATTAATGTATCTTGCTGTTGATTAAAGGTATTTTCCGTTGTCACTATTAGCTCAGATAAAGGTGGGTATTGCAGCATAACAATAGCGCCTTTGAGTTTATGTATTGCAGCAGAAACCCTTTCTAAATTTTGAGCTTCCAAGTGCTCTTGTAGAGTATTTAAATCACTTTGCAAACTGTTAATAAATACGTCGGCAAGCATTTTCGCATCACTCTCATTACCAAAAACAGTTAACCAATGCTGCTTATCTTTTATACCTTGTAAACTGATATCAACGCCTTCACTGCTATTAGGCAAATCATTAGAGCTTAAATCTATAAACTCAGCTAGACGATTATATAATTCATTAAGTTTATAAGGCTTAAATAAAACACTATTCATTCCTGACTTTAATGCTTTGTTAAAACATTCTTTTGAATCATCAGCGGTAAAGCCAATAATTGGCAAATGTTTAAATTTTTCTTGGTTGCGTAATTGCTCCGTTAATTTAAACCCATCTAAGTCAGGCATATGACAGTCGGTTAGTAATAAATCAAACTGTCCTGTTTCAAGTGCTCTGAGTGCAGCAATACCATCATCAACCATCACTGCTTTGATACCGAGCTTCTGGCATTGTTTTTCGAGTAATAATTGATTTGTTTTATTATCTTCAGCAATTAATATTTGCCCATGTAACTGAGCATTTTGCGCAGCCAACCCCTCATCATTGCTGGTATGTACATTATCTAAAAGCTCTCTTAGAGTATCTGGATATAATGGCTCTGTAGGTAAAATATGACAGCTACAATTAGCCGGCCTATGCTCTTTTTTTGCACTTGCGACTAAAATGTAGTTGTTGTTTGCAGTACTGATTGATTGCAGCCAATTAGCGCCCCACAGCGTTTTAATATAGCTTTCATCAATAAGAATATTATCTTCCTGCGTAAATGCCTCTTTATCTATTGGCCAACTTAATTGGTGATGCTTTACACCCATATTAGCTAGATTATTTAATAACTGATGGTCTTGAGAACACACAGCCCAATTCACTGATACAGCCTGCAGTTTTTGTTTGCTGACGCTTTTAAGTGGCACAGCAATGTAAACATTGGTACCTTTACCAAAAGTACTTGAAATGGATATTTCACCTTGCATGGCTTCAACAAGTTGCTTTGCCAAGCTCAAGCCTAAGCCTGTACCTCCATGGCGACGTTGAATTGAGTTGTCAGCTTGCTCAAAAGGGGTAAATGTATGCGCCAACTGCTCAGCCGTCATACCTTTACCCGTATCTGATATTTCAACTTTTAAAGACTGCTTCTCAAATAACACATCGCAGCTTATTGAACCATTTTCAGTAAACTTCACAGCGTTATTTAAAACATTAGAGAGAACCTGCATCAAGTGGCTTATGTCAACAGAAGCTAAGGTATAAGCAGCTGTGCGCCATATCACGTTAAACTCAAGCCCTTTTTGCTTAGCTAGGTATTCATGGGCACGCAAAACACGACATAAATGTGCTTCTAGGTCGACCTCACGTAATTCAACTTCAATATTGCCTGTCGTGGTATTAGCAAAATATAAAATATCATCCACTAATGTGCGAAGCTTGGTTACAGAGCTGTCAATGTGCTCAACGAGGTAATGCTGCTCTTCATCAAGCGGTGATGATTTTAACAACTCTATAAAGCCATTTACCCCAGACATTGGCGTTCTTAATTCATGACTCATAGTGGCAATAAAGCGGCTTTTTGCTAGATCAGCTTGATGTGCAAGCTGAGTAGCTTTACTTAAGTCTGCTTGTTGGCGTTTAAGTAAGCTGATGTCCAGCAAGATCCCGTTCCAACGCACACCTTGCTTATCGTCTCGTTTATTAATTTCAGCATTAGCAATATAACGACACCAAATTTGCTGGCCGAGATTATTTATCCGAAACTCAATATCAATCAGTTTGTTAAATTTTGTCGCTGCTTTAAAACTTTTGGCGATTTGCACGCGGTCTTCATCAACAATAAATGGCGAGATACATCCCGTCATACCGCGCTGGTTAATCATTCGTGAAGTGACACCTAATAAGCTCTGCGCGCCCTTACTTATATAGGTATAACATCCCTCACCATTGTCATAATACTCATACTGGAATACGCCGCCGGGTATGGTATCTGTGATGGTTTGTAGAAGCTGTTGAACTGACTGATTCTCACGTTGTAAATGGCGGTGCTCGGTAACATCTGTAAGTACTGTCATGATGCCTGCTAGTTCACCATCTAACCCCACATACGGCTTTTTAGTGTAAAGCAGCTCCAGTTCTTTGCCAGATTTGTTAGTGTAATTAATATGCTGATTAATGACTTTGCCTGAATTTAAACTTTGCTCATTTTGTGAAATTAGTTTTTTTACGACTTTAATATCGCCGCGCAGATATTGGTTATTTTCATCCCATAAGTGAGCAAAATTTTCTTTGTAGGCACGATTCCACATAACGCGTTTTTGATGCTGATCTTGAATCACCACCATAGTGGGTAAGTCATCAATGAGTTTTTGGGTAAAGTTAAGCTTAATCAATGCCACTTCTTCAGCTTCTTTACGCTTTGCAATTTCGCGATTAATAGTTAACCGCCAGCTAATAAAATAAATCACCGACACAGCGATTAAAATTAAAATAAGAATTGCCGTGGTATTCACTGTTTTACGGTCGTAGCCACGTTCAATACTAAAAATGCCATGTCGGTTCACAACATGGCTAAAGTCGTTGCTGGTCAGTGTTTTAAATAAGCTGTCTAGCAAAGTCGCAAACTCTGAAAAGTGCTTATTCACTAAAAAGTAAATAGGCTGGGTATAACGGTATTTTGGATTAATATAAAACTCACCAATATAGAATTGGTTTAACTGGTATGCGGCAATACTTTGCGGCAGTATCACAGCATCAATGTTGTCATTTCTCAGTGCATAAAATAGCGTTTTAATTGAGTCAAATGATACCGTTTCAACGAGTTCATTCGTTACAAGCTTTTGCTTAGGGTCAGCAAACGCTTCTAAATAACCAATTCGTTTAGTTTGGCTTGCTCGTTTAGAGATTAACACCATCTCTAAACTGTAATGAGCTGGCAGTGCTATCAACACCCCCTCATCAATTTTAGTGGGGTTCATGGTCGGAATTAAATCAATTTTATTGGCCAAAAATAGACGTTCCAACTCTTTCGAATTAGCCGCAGGTATATACTTAAACTGAAAGTCACTGCGCTGAGCTAAAAGCTCAAGGGTATCGTTTAAATAGCCGTCTGCCTCTCCTAAATTACTTGTCGCATGAATTGGATATAAACCATCGACAAAAGAAAATGTCAGTAAGTAATTATTTTCTTCTTTTTTATCAATACGGTTAAAGTCACGCTTAAATTGACTATACGCTTTAGCGGCTAAATATTCTTCACTAGCAGAACTTTCCCATAGTTGTTTCGTGGTTGGTGAAATAGCGGCTAATACCGAATTAACTTGATTGCGTAATGCTGTTTTGTTTTTATTAAACATTACATGCAAGGTTTCGCTCGATAGCCAAACTGGGCTCACAACTTTCAGGTTTTCTTGAGAGCGATTTTTTAGTTGATGAGATAATACTGAGTAATCACCCATAAAGGCATCAAACGAGCCATCTGCTACTTTTTTAAAGGCGTCTTCGGGTTTTATAAAACGATTAATAAATAGCGCGCCATTTTCAACTAAATATTCACAATGTGAGCTACCCGTAATGCACACCCAACGTAAGCTCGCTAAGTTTTTCAAAGCATCATTTGCGATAGACTGATTTGCGACAATACCTCTTGGCGCTTCCATGAAGGGTGTTGAAAATAAGAAATGCTTTTTACGCTGTGCGGTTTTATTTAGGCCTACAGCAAAATCGATCTCACCAACTTTAAGCGCATCTAATAACTCATCTAAACTGTCGTAAACACGGTATTCAAGATCGGCTTCAGCCAAGCGAGCGATTTCATTACTATAACCAACAATAACACCCGAAAACTGCCCATCAGCATCCCGGGTATGGTAAGGAAAAAAATTATAGTTAACGATACCCGCTTTGAGTTGTGTGGCTAAGACATCGAATGAAAGACACAGCGTCAAAAACAACACTATGATTTTATGGAAATAACTCAACTGAAACATCGCTTTTATTAAGGTTTTTTAAGTATAAGAGCATAAATTG
>NZ_JAKEVM010000219.1 GCF_022398475.1 Pseudoalteromonas shioyasakiensis
TTATTGATGTAACAAATATATAAAAAGAAAAAAGCCCCAAACTGGGGCTTTTTTAATGCATATTTAAAAGGTTATTTAGCAAGTGGGCTCACATAGCCGTCTGGTTTTAGTGCTAAAACATCGCAGTCAAGGCTATCAATAACATGCTCTGCTGTGTTACCGACAAGCGCTGCACTTAAGCCAGTACGTCCAACTGTACCTATCACTACTAATTCGCTGTTGAGGCGTGCAGCCACATCAGGAATAACATCTTCTGGTAAGCCTTCTTCAATGTGGCAATGAGCTTTATCAATATCAAACCCTTCAGCTAATGAAAGCGTTGATTCAAAGTGATGTTTTTTAACTGATTCGTTATAAACACCTGGGTTGAATTCAGGGATTTCAATAGCGATATTAACTGGAGTTGCTGGGTAGGCATTAACTAAGTTAAGCGTTGCGTTGGCCAAATCACAAATGAAACGAGCGTCATTGATAATACGCTTATTAAGTTCAAGGTGTTGTTCATTCTCACTCACTGCGTTCACAGCAGCTAAAATATTGCCTTTTTCCGGCCACTCTTTCTCTTTAACAAGTAAAACTGGAGCAGGGCACTTACGAATGAGGTGCCAGTCAGTTGGCGTGAAAATAACAGACTTAAGTGTATCGTGTTGATGAGTGCCTTTGACAACAAGGTCAAAACCATCGTTGATCACGGTATTGATAATGGCTTCGTAAGGGCGGTTATGCCAAACCACACAGCTATCAATGGTAAGCTCTGGGTAAAGGGCAATTTGTTCATTTAACCATTCTTGGCGGTCTTTTATGACGGCTTCGCGCATTGCTTCACGCTCATCAGCAGAAAGCATTGTGGTCATTTCATAAGAGAAGTCGTAGATACTGAGGAAAGCGGTGATGGTCGCGCCAGATTTTTTGGCTAGATCAATTGAGCGGCTTAAACTATGTTGCTGCTCTTTGGTTGGGTCTATAACTGCTAAAATTCGTTTAATTGCGTCCATGTGCTGCTCCTTAACTGTTCCGCAAAAAGTAGTACTTTGAGTGTAACCTAAATTTAGAACAGTTAAAGGGGCAAACAATATAAAGTTGCGTTAAATCAAACTCTATTTACATTTAATCGCTGCTGTTGCTGCAAGCGCTTGCTGGTCCAAAATGGTGATAAATTTACCTTCAACCTTAATAAAACCAGCTTTTTGGAAGCGGCTTAAAAGGCGGCTAATTGTTTCAACAGTAAGGCCTAAATAATTACCGATTTCACCACGTGTCATGGTTAAACGGAATTCTTTACGTGAGAAACCACGTTCACCAAAACGCTCTGCAAGATTATAAATAAAACTTGCTAAACGCTCTTCAGCTGACTTTTTATTGAGTAACAATAACATTTCTTGGTCATAGTTAATTTCATTACTCATTAAACGCATAATTTGTTGGCGTAGCTTAGGTAGTTTACCCGCTAATTCGTCTAGAGTATCGAATGGAATTTCACATACCATTGAAGTTTCAAGGGCTTGTGAGAAGCTTTGATGAGCCATTTTGTTAATAGCGTCGAAACCAACTAAATCACCAGCTAGATGAAAACCAGTAATTTGTTCATCACCTTGTTCTGACAAAGTATAAGACTTAAACGAGCCAGAGCGTACCGCATAAATGGCATTTAAGCTTTCGCCAGACTCAAATAAATAATCACCTTTATGCAGTGGTTTCTTACGTTCGATGATTTCATCGAGACGATCCATTTCTTGGCCGTTTAATGAAAATGGCAAACATAGCTGGCTGATACTGCAATTATTACAGCTAATTGTGCATAAGCCTTTTGACTTGTTTTGTGAGAAGTCCATACATCAAATCCATTCAAATAAGTTAACAACCAGTAAGATTAATGAATTAGCCTATCGGTTGCTATAATTAATAAGTATATACCGTACCATATTATTACGCTGCCTAGAATAACCCTAGTCCAAACATGGTTGAAAATAGTGTTTATTTTCTGGCTGACGAGTCCTACGCTTATCATGGCAGGAAAGGTGCCTAACGCGAAAAACAACATCACACCTGCACCATGTGATGCTGATGGGCTAGTCAGTGCCCAGGTTAGCGCTGAATAAACTAATCCACAGGGCAACCAGCCCCACAAAGCGCCATAGAGTAGGGCTTTTGGGGTAGTATCGACCGGTAATAAATAACGATTAAGTTTAGCTAAATGCTGCCATACTAGGGTTTTGCCAAGTTTTTCTAGCCACTGTAGAGTTGCCGCTAAACGCATAATGTAAACCCCAACAAGGAGCATAAAAATACCACTCAAAAACGACAACGCTATCGATATAGAAGTATTTTGCGCTGCAAAGCGACTACTAATTCCTGCTACAAGAGCACCGGCAAGCATGTAACTGAGTGCGCGGCCTAGGTTATAAGCAACCGAAAAGCTCACTGCACGGTTTTTGTTGGCGGCAAGTTGTAAACTACTGGCAATGCCACCACACATCGCTAGGCAATGACCACTACCTAACAAGCCCATTATAAATGCACTAATAAACAGCGGATCAATCATTACTTTTGTTGTGCTGCTCTTTATCGTCTTCGAACAGGATACTGTGGCCCTGTTTGTTTAAATCAGAAAATTGTTCGCTTTTTACAGCCCAAAAGAACACCCCAATGGCAATTAGCACAAATAAAATGGCAATTGGGATAAGCATGTAGATGATACTCATAGTTTTAATAACCTTAATGAGTTGGTAATAACCAAAATGGAGCTTGCAGACATACCAATTACGGCCATCCAAGGAGCAACGAGCCCAAGGGCTGCCAATGGTAAAATCGAACCATTGTAAATAAGTGATAATGCCAAGTTTTGCTTAACAATACGGCGCGTCTTTTTCGAGACAGTAAGCAAATGCTCTATGGCCGTTAGATCACTATTGAGTAATACCACATCGGCACTATTTTTGGAAATATCAGCGCCTGTTTCCATTGCAATAGATAAATGGGCACTGGCAAATACTGGGCTGTCATTCACGCCATCACCCACCATAGCAACAATGGCACCTTTACTTGCAAGTGCTTCGACATGGGTTTGTTTGTCGCGAGGGCTACATGCAGCATGCACGGTATCTAAATTGAGCTGTTTTGCAATTCGCTCACCACTGTTAGAGGCATCGCCCGTTAACATATGGCACTTAATTTGTTGCGAATGAAGTGTAGTAATCAATTTTTCTGCGTTATTACGTAGGCTGTCGGCTAAGTAAAAGCGCGCAATGACTTGTTTATCGATATATAAGGTTGCTTGAGCATCTGCTTTTTCGGTATTAAACCAACCGCTTTTACCTATCGCAAGGTGCTGATCATTGAGTAAAGCGGTAATGCCTTTACCCGGTTCGATAGTCACATTTTCAATAGGGTTCACTGTGTCGTTGAAACCAGCGAATGCATTAGCAATAGGGTGCTCAGAGAAACTTTCAAGTTGCGCTGCTAGTCGTAATGCATCTGCTTCACTGTACTGGCTATTTACTAGCTCAACGCGCTCAATGGTAAAGCGGCCTTGCGTTAAAGTACCAGTTTTGTCAAAAGCAATATCGGTTAATTGTGGTAGCGTTTCTAACACGTGGGCTTGTTTTATTAAAATTCCACGCTTAGTAAGGCTGGCTACAGCGCACGTGAGAGCGGTTGGAATTGCTAAGCTAAGCGCACAAGGGCAGGTAGCAACAAGTACAGAAATAGTAACCCAAAAGGCATGCTCGGGGTCTATTTGATACCAACCAATTGCTGTTATTGAGGCAAACACTAATAAGCAGGCAACAAACCACTGCGCTACTTTATCTGTGATCTCAACTAATCGCGGGCGCTTGGTTAACGCTGTGTGCTGTAACTTAATAATTTGATTAAGCAAGGTATTTTGACCGATTTTGTTGATCTCAATACTGATCACGCCATCATGGTTAATCGTTCCTGCGTAAACTTGATGGCTGACAAACTTGTTAACTGGCTGGTGTTCACCCGTCATCATGGCTTCATCGATGGTTGTTTGACCTTTTGTAACAATACCATCAGCAGGAATAGTCTCGCCTGCTTTGATTAATACAACATCACCCAGTTTTAGTTTTTTAGCGGCAATTATCGATTCTTGGTTATTCTCATCGATAATTCGAGCTGTAAGCGGCAGTAACTTTTGCAAATTAGCGGTAAATTCACTGGCTTTTAAACGGGCTCTAAATTCTAAATATTTACC
>NZ_JAKEVM010000022.1 GCF_022398475.1 Pseudoalteromonas shioyasakiensis
TACTCGCTGTGTTCATTTTGAGAACAGCAAAAACTATTAAAATATAAAAAGGAAAATACAATGTCACACGGGACATGTAAAAAATATATGCTAGCCAGTAGCTTACTTTGTTTAGCAAGTTCAGCATTGGCAAATGTTAGTAACGCCGACTTCGAAAGCTGGTCAGCAAATACCCCTGCAAGCTGGAGCACTATTGATAGCGGTATTAGTCTCAGCGCTAATACTAATGTGGTTTACTCAGGTAATTACTCAGCACAAGTCGTGGTTAATACTGGCACCCAAAGTAATACCGATTTACAACAATTAGTAGAGGTAGTGGCGGGTGAAAGTTATGAGTTTTCTGCTTGGGTTTACCATACAGAAGGTGGCGTAAAAGCTCGCTTAGTAGTTGATGGCTATCAAGGCTATTCTAACTCAGCATTAACTAATCAATGGCAACAAATCAGTTATCAGTACACAGCCCCTGCTACTACATCAATTAATGTTGGCCTGCGCTTTTACGACGTAACTGGTTTTGATGGCAGCGAAGTCGTTTATGTAGATAACTTTGCACCAAACACAGGCTCAACCCCACCACCTACGGGCAGCTGCGCCGATAACCAAGTATCTTTTACCCTCACTACCGATAACTATGGGGAAGAAACCAGCTGGCAAATAACCAATAGCCAAGGTAGTGCAGTGGCATCGGGCGGCAGCTACGCAGCAAATACCCAGTACAGTGAGCAAGCATGTTTAACTGATGGTGACTATACCTTTACTATTTTTGATAGCTATGGTGATGGCATATGTTGCTCTTACGGTAACGGTAGCTATAACCTTTCATTCGGTCAAACGGTACTTGCCAGTGGGGCAAGCTTCCAAAGCTCAGAAGCTACGCCGTTTAGTTTAGGTGATAGCTCAGGCGGCGGTGACGGGGGTGGTACAACCCCAACAGAGCCAACGGGATACTATGTTACAACGCAAGGCCTTAGTGGTTATGCACTGAAAACAGAGTTATACAACATCATCAAAGGTCATAACTCGCAGGGCTATTCTGCGATTTGGAGTTTTTATGATGTTGCTTCACGCGATAAGTATTTTGAAAGCGACAACTCTATTTTAGATCGTTATTCAGAAAACCCCGCAGGCCAAGACAGCTACAACTATGTTGCTGTAAGCGACCAATGTGGTACATACAACAGCGAAGCAGATTGCTACAACCGTGAGCATTCTTTCCCGAAAAGTTGGTTTGGCGGTAAGGTTGAGCCCATGAATTCAGACGTACATCACATTTTTGCCACTGATGGTTATGTGAATTCAAAACGCAGTAACTACCCGTTTGGTGAAGTAGCTAGTGCAAGCTATACCTCTAGTAACGGCAGTAAATTAGGCAGCGCTGCTAGCTCATTAAATTACTCAGGAACGGTTTTTGAGCCTATTGATGAGTTTAAAGGTGACTTTGCAAGAGCCTATTTCTATATGGCAACACGCTATGAAAACGTGATTGGCTCATGGCAAAACAACACAACCTACAGTAATGCTGTACTGAATGGTTCATCTAATCAGGTTTTTGAGAGCTGGGTCGTTGCTATGTTATTAAAGTGGCATAACGAGGATCCTGTTAGCCAATTAGAGCTTGACCGTAACCAAGCAGCTTATGAACATCAAGGTAACCGCAACCCATTTGTGGATCACCCAGAATTTGTAGAAATGATTTGGTAACTTCGTTAAGCCAAGGCACTTAGTTTCGGCTAAGTGCCTTTTTATACAATAAAACTGACTTAAGCCTCATTAGAGTTTAACTGCTCGACAAGACGAATGTCATGTAACAAATGGTTATGCCTTACCGACAAAGTATTTTCTTCTGTTGGCTGTATTTTATATCCAAGCTGCTGTAAAACCAGTGTAAATAGGGCGGCATGTTGGTAATGCGTAGATTGCCCATTTAATTCAAACTCTTCGATTACATTATGAGCATAACTAGAACTATTTTGTAATGACTGCCAAATACGCGCTTGTACTTGAGAAATCTGTATCACTGACGTTTGATAACAATTGATTTGTAAGCTTAATAAATAGTTTTCTAGTGAGTTCATAGCGATATCCATTACAAAAAACGCTACTTTAAAAGCTCAAGTTAAGTTGAGGTAAAGTGTTTTGTTATTACTTTTTACTCCACTTATTCATTATATCTTTAAATAGTTTTGCTTCTTTATCTTCACAGGGTCTTGGGGATCCGCTTGGCACTCCAGATTTACCAAACACCGAATTAAAATCTATGCCGTAACACATGCCATTTAGCACCTCGATACGCTTGCTGCCATCGCCATTTTGCCAAACGACAGTTGCTTTATCAGAGACGGTTAATTGTGCGGGCACCGTAACCCTGCCTGCGGGGCTATTACTAATCGTCGCTTCACCCTGCCCAAACAAAGACGCATTAGCAGAACCATTTTCAACATTAAGCTGTGGGATTGGTGCATAAGGGTTGAGCTTTTTAAATGGCTCTTCGGCTATTTTTGAATTCTCAAGTGTCTGATTAGGCTTTACAACCTCAGAGGTAGCTTCTTTTGGTTCATTTATAGTGGGATTAATTGCCTTAGCGTCAGTCATCTGTTGAGAGCTCCCCTGCGAAACATCTTCGTTTTTTGGCAAAGGCTTAGCCTCACTTGGAACTACTTGCGAGTGTTCTGGTAAAGGTTTGTCTTGAGGTTTCTGCAAACTAGGTAACGAAGTTAAATCAACACTCACATACGCGTTGATTACTTTTGGCGGTTCAGCGACTGCGGGGAGTTTCAAAGACTTTCCATATCGAGTAAATAACAGCAACAAAACAGCATGTAACGAAATTGAGATGATCCATGCTTTGTAATTCCCTTTTAACACCCTAGCGCCTCGTTTTATTTTTAAGAGTGCTAAAAGAGTGAATTAGTTCATAGGAAAGTTGCGAGTTAGCGAGTTAGCGAGTTAGCGAGTTAGCGAGGGTAAAGGTTCTAGGTTCTAGGTTCTAGGTTCTAGGTTCTAGGTCAAGCATAACCTTGGGAGTGCTTTAATGTGGTTTGGGTTTACCAAAGAAAAGGTTTACATGGATTGTGTTGGGTTTCGCTCAAACCAACCTACCCGAAGAATGAACAGGGCAAATGCTGAGTGAAAACACAAAACTAAACAACCCCACCGATCGATGATCTGACGTCTGAAAGCTGACAGCTGATAGCTTTTCTACAGACATTAAAAAAGGCCGCCTAGGCGACCTTTTTATAAGCTGTGAAGCTCTATCTGTTGATATTACTCAACGATAGTTGCAACAACACCAGCACCAACTGTACGGCCACCTTCACGGATAGCGAAGCGTAAACCTTCGTCCATTGGGAATTTGAAGGCGGCAGATTAGCCTTTCACTCTAAACTGCTTAAAACTTAAAGCTGATAGCTTTTTCACCCATAAAAAAACCCGAGACTAAGCTCGGGTTTTTCTCAATGCTTAATGCATGACTATAGTTGATTACTCAACGATAGTTGCAACAACACCAGCACCAACTGTACGGCCACCTTCACGGATAGCGAAGCGTAAACCTTCGTCCATCGCGATTGGGCAGATTAGTTCTACAGTCATCTTGATGTTATCACCAGGCATTACCATTTCAACGCCGTCTGGTAACTGTACGTCACCTGTTACGTCAGTTGTACGGAAGTAGAACTGTGGACGGTAACCTTTGAAGAATGGAGTGTGACGACCACCTTCATCTTTAGAAAGTACGTATACTTCTGAAGTGAACTTCGTGTGTGGAGTGATTGAACCAGGCTTAGCTAGTACTTGACCACGTTCAACGTCTTCACGCTTAGTACCACGTAGAAGTGCACCGATGTTCTCACCCGCACGACCTTCGTCTAGAAGCTTACGGAACATCTCAACACCTGTACAAGTTGTCTTCGTAGTTTCTTTGATACCTACGATTTCAACTTCGTCATTCACGTTGATGATACCAGCTTCAACACGGCCAGTTACAACAGTACCACGACCTTGGATTGAGAATACGTCTTCGATAGGCATGATGAATGGCTTATCGATGTCACGCTCTGGCTCTGGGATGTAAGAATCTAGTGCTTCTGCAAGCTCAACGATTTTGTCTTCCCACTCTTTCTCGCCTTCTAACGCTTTAAGCGCTGAACCTTGGATTAGTGGTAAGTCATCACCTGGGAAGTCGTACTCAGAAAGAAGTTCACGAACTTCCATCTCAACTAGCTCAAGTAGCTCTTCGTCGTCAACCATGTCACATTTGTTCATGAATACGATGATGTAAGGTACACCAACCTGACGAGAAAGTAGGATGTGCTCACGAGTTTGTGGCATAGGACCGTCAGTCGCAGCAACTACTAGGATTGCGCCGTCCATTTGAGCAGCACCAGTGATCATGTTTTTAACATAATCGGCGTGTCCTGGACAGTCTACGTGTGCGTAGTGACGAGTTGGAGTATCGTACTCAACGTGTGAAGTTGAGATTGTGATACCACGCTCACGCTCTTCTGGAGCGTTATCGATTGATGCGAAGTCTTTAGCTACACCACCGTATACTTTTGCAAGTACGTTAGTGATTGCTGCTGTTAGAGTTGTTTTACCGTGGTCAACGTGGCCGATTGTACCAACGTTTACGTGCGGTTTTACGCGTTCAAACTTTTCTTTTGCCATTTTTCTGACAGATAAAGGAAGAAATTAAGATGAGTTCTCGATACTGGTGCTGATAGGCAGATTTGAACTGCCGACCTCACCCTTACCAAGGGTGCGCTCTACCAACTGAGCTATATCAGCAACACCAGAAGTCTGGAGCGGGCAGCGGGAATCGAACCCGCATCATCAGCTTGGAAGGCTGAGGTAATAGCCATTATACGATGCCCGCATAGGAACCTGTTCTTAAACTACCTCTAACCGTCAAGAATAAAGTGGTGGAGGGAGCTGGATTCGAACCAGCGAAGGCTGAGCCGTCAGATTTACAGTCTGATCCCTTTGGCCGCTCGGGAACCCCTCCACGAAAATTCTTTACTAAGTCACTTCCGGTAAAAGGAAAGTGGTGCCGACTATCCGAGTTGAACGGATGACCTACTGATTACAAGTCAGTTGCTCTACCAACTGAGCTAAGTCGGCACTGCTTTAGTACGGGGCGAGATTCTAAGGTAAGGTTTATTGTGATGCAACCATAAAATTAAAAAAAATGTGAATTTATGTGTTAAACGCTCACTATTCAGGCAAAAACCCGTATTTTTACTGCTTTATAGCTAATTCACGCCAATAATTCAGTCCTTTAAACACGAGCAAACTGTCAAACTTAGCATCTATATATGTATCTGCTAACAATTTGCCATAACCACCAGCAAATAATAACTGACAACCTTGTTGGTTAAGATGTTGTTTTGCTTGCTCGATTGCACCAAGAGTAGCAACCATAGCACCATTTTTTAGGCCATTTGGCGTATTACGCCCTAACTCAGTAGTGAATGGAGTTTGCTCATCATCAAACACACGTTGCGTATTTTGGGTAAGTGATGAGGTCATTAAATCAAGGCCAGGTAAGATCCAGCCTCCTAGATGCGCGCCTTCTTTATTAAGCACATCAATTGTCGTTGCTGTACCGGCATCGATAATAATGCAGTTTTGCTCGGGATATTCTACATACGCAGCGATCACAGCGAGCCAGCGATCAATTCCTAGGTTTTGAAACTGCTGATAAGCACAGGTTAACGTAGCGAGTTTAGCGGTCACCTCCGCTTCAAAGTAAGGAACAGCATGTTGCTGCGCCTGTGCTAATAACGGTTTAAGTAGCTCAGTGCTACCCACGCAGGCATAGACCAGCTCTGTTATTTGTGACCAAGGTAAATTGCTGAGTTCACAGGTTTGGTAATCCTTACCATCAAACAAAACGGCTTTAATTGCGGTATTGCCAACATCCACTAATAGTTTCATAGCTCAGCCTTACGTAATGAAATTTCACCACCATAATAACTTTTCACTTCGCCATCTTGGCGAATACGTACGCCACCTTGATTATCAATTCCTTCGCAAATACCACGCCAGCTACGATGACCCGTATTGAGCTCAACACACTCGCCAGCAAATGCATTTAATTGATTCCACTGTAGATACATATCGTTTAAACCTGATTGCTGATACTGGGCTAAGCGTTTTTCTAAATAAAAGCACAAATAGGCCACCAGCTTGTTTTTATCTAATCCCTGTACATGCTGGCTTAAATCAGTCCATGCTTGATCAATGTGTTGGCTAACACTTTCTGGCATATGTAAATTGATGCCTATACCTATTACAAGCTGACAAGGACCTTGTGGTTGGCCATCTAGTTCAACTAATACGCCCGCTAATTTTTCACGGTTTAAGTAGATATCATTTGGCCACTTAAGCTCTACATCTAATTGATATAAGGCTTTAAGCGTATCGTAAACAGCAAGCCCAACAGCAATAGATACCCCCATAGCAGCTTGCAAACCATCATCCAAACGCCAAAAGTAACTAAAGTATAAGTTTGCGCCAAATGGAGATTGCCAAACGCGCCCACGGCGCCCTCTCCCCGCTTGCTGCATTTCTGCAACTAATACGCTGCCAGATGGCAGTGATACTTCTGTTTGCAAACGGCGCATTAACTCACTGTTGGTTGAGTCAATAATAGGCTGCACTTCAACATCCGCGGTGCTGCCACCTAACTCATTATAATGCTGACCAATTTTATCTTTGTTCAGTAAGCCTGCACTATTATTTAGGCAATACCCTTTACCCGTAACCTTAAATATATCGAGCCCCATCTCCTGCAAAGAGTGAATATGTTTACCCACTGCTGCACGGCTAATACCGAGCTGCTCGCCCAATTGCTGACCAGAAATAAAACCACCGGTATTTAGAGCTTGTAAAATAGCGAGCTTATTTCCATCTGGCGCTTTCATGATGAAGCTCCCAATTCAATGTGGCATTCATGTTCGGCATTGATCAGGCGTACTTCGTGCTGTAAAGCAATCTGATATTTATGCCAAACCTGTTGTTGTACATGCTTTACCATGGCAATTAAGTCATCACCTGTACTATTACCGTGGTTTACTAGCACTAAAGCTTGCTGCTGATGCACTTCAATACCTGCGACCTTAAAGCCTTTTAACCCAGCTTGCTCAATCAACCACCCCGCCGCAACTTTATGATGCTCAGCATCCACAAAGTAATGAGGTAGCTCTGGGTACTGTTTTAAAAGTAACGCAAGTTGCTCATTCCTGATCACTGGGTTTTTGAAAAAACTGCCTGCATTTGCAAGTTCACTGGGGTTTGGTAGTTTGCTGTTTCTGGTTGTGATGATTTGCTCAAATACCTGCTGTGGAGAGGGTTCTGAAAGCAGTTGCAATGGTCCATAACTAAGCACTGGCTGCCATTTCTTAGGTAACAGCAACCCTACTTGGGTGATCACCGCTTGATTTTTCAGTGCATGCTTGAAGATAGAGTCACGATACCCAAATTGGCATTCGCCTTTAGTTAAGCGCTTTATGGTTTTGGTGGCAATATCAAAGTATTCGACATAACTCACAAACTTTTCAAGCTCTACACCGTAAGCACCTATATTTTGCACTGGTGCAGCACCAACAGTCCCAGGTATTAAAGCAAGGTTTTCAAGCCCAGGCATATCATTAGCAATAGTCATAGCAACTAATTGGTGCCAGTTTTCTCCGGCTGCAATGTGCAATAAAAAGCCATCGCTTTGCTGCTCTATATCTATGCCCTTCGTATTCATATGGATCACAGAACCTTGGTAGTCAGATAAAAACACCGTATTACTGCCTTCACCTAAAATACAAAATGGCCCAGAAAAGTCTGTGCTTAAAAGCTGATTCACTTCATCAATTTGATAAAAATGCTGGCATTGGCTTGGCAAAGAAAAGGTATGAAAAGATTGCAGGGACTGAGCCACAAAACGCCTCAAAGGTTACCGGTAACTAATCGCATTAGTGTAACCTATCGTCGCAAAATACGCATTAGATTGTAAAAATCACTCAACCCACTGCACTAATCATGTTATAAAACGGGCTCTTTTTCATTTCCGTTCCAGGGTTATTATGAAGTTTAAACCATTACTTTTAAGTCTTGCTATGGCCGGTGCTTGCTCTCAAGCAACTGCAGATGCAATCAGCCAGCACACTTACGCAAACTTAGATGACGTAACAACCACTCACCTACTACTAGATTTAGATGTTGATTTTGATGACAAACAACTAGAAGGTTTTGTTGAGCACACGCTAGATTGGCACAATGCAACAAGCAAAACACTGGTGCTTGATACTCGCGATTTAGATATCGACAAAGTAATGTATCAAGATCAAAAAGGCAGCTGGCACAAAGCTGACTTCACCCTTGCTGCACGTGATGACGTGAAGGGCTCAAAATTAACAATTAAATTTAAAAGCCAAGCAGTTAAAGCACGTATTTACTACAACAGCCGTCCAGAAGCTTCAGGTTTACAGTGGTTAACGCCAGAGCAAACAGCCAGTAAATCACACCCATTTATGTACAGCCAATCACAAGCAATTCATGCTCGTAGTTGGATCCCAGTACAAGATACGCCAGCAATGCGTGTAACCTACTCGGCACGTATTCACACTCCTAAAGACATTCGTGCGGTGATGAGTGCTGATAACAAAGATGCACTTTATAAGGACGGCGATTACCTATTTAATATGCCACAACCAATTTCGCCATACTTAATCGCAATTGGTGCAGGTAATTTAGAATTCAAAGCCATGTCTAAGCAAACGGGTATCTTTGCTGAGCCAACAATTTTAGATGCATCAGTTGCTGAGTTTAACGACACACAAGCGATGATCGATAAAACTAACGCGATGTATGGCGAATACGCATGGGGTCGTTATGACTTATTAATGCTACCGCCAAGCTTCCCATTTGGTGGCATGGAAAACCCACGTTTATCATTCATCACACCAACGGTTGTTGCTGGCGATAAAAGCTTAGTAAACCTAATTGCTCACGAGCTTGCTCACTCTTGGTCTGGTAACTTAGTAACCAATGCGACTTGGGAAGATTTATGGCTAAATGAAGGTTTCACGTCTTACGTTGAAAACCGCATTATGGAAGAAGTGTTTGGCCGTGACCGTGCCGTTATGGAGCAAGCGCTTGATGCTGCCGGCTTACGTGCATTACTTAAAACTCTACCAGCACCAGATACGCGTCTTAACTTAAAACTTAATGGCCGCGATCCTGATGATGCATTTAGCTCAGTGCCTTACACTAAAGGTCAGCTTTTCTTAATCTATCTAGAAAACAAATTTGGCCGTGATAAGTTTGACCCATTCGTAAAAGCTTACTTTGACCAATTTGCGTTTAAGTCTCTTACAACAGCGCAATTTGTTACTTACTTAAAAGCTAACTTGATCGAAAAATATCCAGGCGTTGTGAGCATGGATAAAGTTAATGAGTGGATCTTTGAGCCTGGTTTACCAAGCGATGCTCCTAACCCAACGTCTGATGCCTTCGATAAAGTTGATGCTGTAACCAAAACATGGTTAAACGGTGAGATCAGTGCAGCCCAGTTACCAACAGCGGATTGGTCAGTTCACGAGTGGCTACACTTTTTGAATAACCTACCTCGCGATTTAAGCATCGAAAAAATGACTGAGCTTGATAATCAATTCAACCTAACACAGTCAACTAATGCAGAGCGTGCTTTCGCATGGTTTATGCTAGCGGTAGGTAATGGTTATCAACCAATTTACCCAGCGCTTGATGAACACCTATCAGGCATCGGTCGTCGTAAATTAATTGTGCCACTCTATAAAGCACTTATTAAAAACGGTAAAAAAGACTGGGCGCATGATGTGTACTTAAAAGCACGTCCGGGTTACCACCCACTTGCACAAGGTACTGTTGACGACTTATTTGCAAAGTAAGTCATCAAACACAAAAAAGGCGCTGCAATCAGCGCCTTTTTTAATTATTTTATTAGTTACTTACTTTTTGTAAGAACGCACGGCGCTCTTCTGGGCTTGCTTGTTGCCACCAAAACTCAAGCATCGCAGCCGCACTTGGCATATTTTTCAAACCCGCTTGTCCGCCGGGTACTTTTGCAGGCAATGTGACAGGGACTGCTGTCGCAGGCTTGTTGCTTGTACTTGTAGCTGCAACTGGGGTACTGGCTACAGCTTGTGCAGGCGCGCTAGCTGCACGATAGCTAACTATCGATAGCGGCACAGCAAGTTCACTGCCCTTGGCTTTTAAGCTTACTTGCGGTGATTCAGCAAACACTTCTGCAGCAACAGCATTACTGGCACGATTAAACACTAGGTCATAGTCTTTGCCACTCTCTACCGTAAGCTCAACCCAAAATGGCTCCGACTCAACAACTTGATGGTCATCATAACCTTGCTCGTAAAGATCGGTATATTTCATCTTCACTTGGTACGTACCAGGAGCAAGCTCAACATCGTCAACACGACTGAAAAACGACTGTTCAATTAGGCGCTCTCCAACTTGTAAGGGTACAAACTCTTCGGGAAAGTGAATAGTCTCAGCTACACTGCTGAAACTATTAAATAGCATTAACGCACTACTCAGTAATACTAACTTACGCATGTTCACTCCTTGGTTGTTCAACTTGCGGCAGTTTCAGTTTGACACTGCAAATAAAGTTTGTCATTAGTGGGCGGTCATTTAACCACATTTATAAGAGAGCTAAGTATGAGCCAAGAGACTATTTTTACAAAGATTATTAACCGAGAGATCCCAGCTGATATTGTTTATGAGGACGATCTATCTTTAGCTTTTAAAGATATTAACCCACAAGCCCCTTTTCATGTGCTGATCATCCCAAAAACGCCAATAGCGACGATTAATGATGTTACGGAAGAAAACTCAGCTTTAGTCGGTCACTTATATGTAGTTGCTGCAAAACTCGCTAAACAATTTGGCTTTAGTGAAGACGGATTTCGCGTCGTAATGAACTGTAATGACCACGGCGGACAAACTGTGTACCATATACACCTACACATGTTAGCAGGTAAAGAAATGGGCTGGCCTCCATATCAGGACAAGAAAAAAACAGCAATCTAATACTTTAACATGTAAACAAATGTAAAAAGTAGCACAAACATATTATTTTTGGCTATAATAAATATATATCAGTTAGTTAACATATTGCGATTAGTTAACTAACTGTAATTTTTGACACAAAACAGACACAAACTGTACTTTTCCTGCACAACTCTCAGAAATTTCTAATACGAAAGGGGTGGATTGCGTGATAGGATTTAACTGTCAACTTTATTCAAGAGTGTATATATATGAGTAGTTCAGCCTTTTTATTATTAGATCCAGAGCCAATTAACACTATTGGCATTAACGTATTAGAGCCATTGTTAAAAACACAAGGACTAGCAGTGACATCTGGTACTGATATCTCTGAAGTACCAGAAGGAACACGCTTGTTATTTATTGAAACGTCAAGCACAGATCCGTGGGGCAAGTTAAAAGAGCAGCTAGTTAATTTACGATTAAAATGCGATATCGTGCTGTTTAACCTAGATGAAAATCCTGAACTTGCAAACCGTGCTCTATTAAGTGGTATTCGTGGTGTGTTTTACACAACAGATAATGCAGATGTGTTAATGAAAGGCATTCGTTTATTACTTGAAGATCAACTATGGTATCGCCGCGACATCATGTGTAATGCATTAAATCGTATGTTGCAGTTCAATAAAGACGCACTCCACAAATTGACAGATGGTGACATCGAACCGGTTAAACTTACTAAACGTGAAAAAGCAATAATCTCACTAATGAGTAAAGGTTCGAAGAATAAAGAAATTGCTGAAGACTTAAGCATCAGCCCACATACAGTTAAAACTCACTTATATAGTGCATTTAGAAAAACTAAATGTCGTAACCGTATCGAGCTATTGTCTTGGGCACAGCAGAATATTCCAGACGAAATTCGCTAAACTAAACATCCTACAAGTTAAAACAGACGCAGCCGCGTCTGTTTTTGTTTCTGGTTGCTAAACACTGTAATTGACTTTATGCTCAAACTGATTGCAAAACACCGGAAATACAATGCTCGACTCAGCCACTTTATATTACGCCAGTGCTGCCATGATGGCAGTGATGACTCTTCTTAATTACCTTACATGGCGAACCAATAATAATACTCCGGGCACCTTACTCTATATTTTCTACCCTCTAGTGATGTTTGCATCGGTAATGAGTTTTGCATTGCATGGTCATATCAATAATATTGCCAGTATTGCTATCGCAAACACCCTACTCTTTAGTGCTTCCATTATTCATGTACTTGCGATTTGCCAATTTTTAAATGCCAAATGCGTTGGTTTTAAAACCTTTGTTGCGATAACGGTGGTGCTCGCGATTACCATGATTTACCTTGCCACTGATAGCGCAGAGTTACGTAGTCGAATTTTGGTTTCTGATCTTCAGCATATAGTTGAAGCTTTGTTTTTACTGGCATTATTTATTCGAAATGGCCGTAAAAGTTACCCTAATGGCAGTATTGTCTACATTTTAATTCTCAGCATTATTCTGGCTATATTTACAGGCCGAACCTTAATGATGGGAGATGTCACAACAGCAAGCTTATTGTCAGCGGATTGGTTTAGTATCACTTTATTTATTAATGGTGTTATTGCGCCGATGTTTTATGCAACTGGTATGGCACTATTATGTAATGAACGCCGCGAACAAAACCTCAATCAGTTAGCAGAAAAAGCTCATAAAGACTTAGAAATTCGAGGTTTATTCTTATCAACTATTAGCCATGAAATACGTACACCGTTAAATGGTATTTTGGGTAGTGCACAGCTAATCATGAACCAGTCGAGTGACCCACGTGACAAACCTTATTGTGAAGCAATAATTAACTCAGCTGAGTCGCTAAACTTACTGGTCGATAAAGTACTCGATTACGCCAGCCTTGATCAGCGTGATGAAGCGCTCTACGAAGAAGACGTCGAGTTTAAAACCTGGCTCAATAACCTGTGCCTTTTACTCAGCCCTTTAGCAGAGCAAAAACATTTAAAGTTTGAACTTATATACAACTTGCCCGATCAAGCATGTTATTACTGCGACCAACAAAAACTCAGACAAGTTATTATTAACTTAGTAGGTAATGCGATTAAATTTACCGACCAAGGTGCAGTCAAAATCCAAGTAAAACTGCTCAATGAAGGGCAATTAGATCACCTTGTTCGTATCAGCGTCATAGATTCTGGGCCTGGTATTGAAGATGAAGAAATTGCATACCTAACAGAACCTTATGTTCAAAGCAGCGCAGGTAAAGAAAAAGGTGGTACAGGCCTTGGCTTAGCAATCACCAGCCGTTTACTGGAAAAGTTAGGCAGCAAGCTCAATATTGAGAGTGAACTTAATAAAGGCAGTACTTTTAGCTTTGATATTCCGCTTGCCATTGGTGAGCTTAGTCTTGTTGAGCAGCGCCACCAATCAAAAGATTATGTTACTGGCCTAGACGTGTTATTAGTTGAAGACCTCGACTTAAACCAAAAAATTGCCATTGAATTTATGGCCGATGACGAGCACAAGATTAAGCTTGCAAAAGATGGTACTAGTGCCATTGAACTAATGCAAAAACATCACTTTGATGTGGTATTACTCGATATGAATTTGCCTGATTTAACAGGCCAAGAAGTGCTAAAAAAGCTAAAAAATATCGACCATTTAAACCAGCGAACCCCGGTGTTAGCATTTACCGCGAGCCTTAGCCCTGATGAAATAAAAGAATACTTAGCACTTGGTATCAAAGACATTGTTGGCAAACCCATTAAGCAACAAAAACTACGTCAAGCACTCAGTGACTCACAAAGTAATCAAGCAGCAAGCATTGCTGTTGAGCTGCGCGATACACTCTATGATGAAACAGCCGCAGCGACTCTTGTCAGCTCATTCAGTGAAGATGAAGTGTCATCGATTTACAACGAGTTTGTATTGTCAGCCAGAAACAAACTGATCCGCTGCCAACAGCTCGTCGAGGATGATAAAGAGCAGTGCATCAAGCTACTGCACCGCCAAGCCAGCACGGCTTTACAACTAGGCTTTAACCGCTATGGTTTAGAACTTAAGAAAATCGAGCGTAAACTGCTCGACAACAAGCCTTTAAAGGAATCACTAACCGACGCATTAGTCCTATGGCAAGAAAGCCTACAAGCCTACTTAAAGCATGTTAGAAGTGAGTTAGCATAGGAGCTCCTAGCTCCTAGCGAGACTAATCCCTATTAGCCTCAAGCAAGCGACATTTGTCATATGCGTAGAAATTCCCCTCTCTCGCATGTATGAAAGCTCCGAACTCCCCAAATAAATTTGATCCAAATCAACTATTAAATCGCCTTATTTCGCATCAGGAAAATAGCTTGATCTGGATCATATCAGCCGCCCTCAAGCCAGCCTATGATTAACTCATAGACATTAGGAGGCACAACCATGAACGTATTCTTCAGAGATTTTTTTAGCGACCCAGTTTTATTTATGTCATTCGGCATTTTGGCAGTTGTTATCGTTTTATGCCTTTTCTATGTTGGTTTCTTTATTAAGAAAATACACGACGCAGAAGTTCCTAAGTAAGAATTAAGCACGACGCACAAAGCCCCTATCCAATTTATTGTTTAGGGGCTTTTTATTTGCAGCTAGCTAAAATCTTGTAGCGGTTCTCAAAAAGCAAAAACTTGCTACAATAGGCGCTTATTTTGTTTCGAAAGTGTCAGCTATGTTACCTGAGTTTAAGCCTGCGTGGTGGATGCGCAATCGCCATTTACAAACCATAATGCCGCGCTTTTTTCGCCCTTTTCATAATACCCGCTACGACTTATCGACAATCGATACTCCAGATGGCGACTTTTTAGAACTGGCTTGGGCAACACCTCATAACGAGCAAGCCCCCCTCGCTATTGTATTGCATGGTTTAGAAGGCAATATAAACAGCTTTTATGCTAAAGGCATGATGAAAAAGCTTAAACAACAAGGCTTTGCTGTTGTATTGATGCATTTTCGAAACTGCTCGCGCGAAGTTAACCGTTTAGCACGTGCTTATCACAGCGGTGAAACAGAAGACCTGCGCTTTTTCATCAACCACCTTAAGAGTAAATTTCCAAAACGTCCGTTATTTGCCGTGGGCTTTTCGTTAGGTGGTAATGTACTAGCAAAGTATTTAGGTGAGCAAGGTACTAAATCGAACTTAACAGGCGCAGCCGTTGTGTCTGCGCCATTTGACTTGTCATCATCTTGTGAAGTAATTCGCAAAAGCTTAGGCAAGATTTATCAAAAGTATTTGCTCGACCGTATGAAAAAGTCGATGCAAAGAAAGCTGCCACAAATCGAACAGCAAATTAGCCTAACGCCAGAAAAACTTATGGCGATTGATGACTTATGGCAATTCGATAATATGCTCACGGCACCATTGCACGGCTTTGCCGGTGCTGAAGATTACTATCAGCAAGCGAGTGCAAAACCATTTTTAAAAAGCATTGCAACACCTACGCTGATTGTGCACGCCAAAGATGACCCGATGTTATCAATAAAAGCCGTGCCAGATAGCTTAGATGTAAGTGAACATGTTACGCTGCGCATCTCAGAACAAGGAGGCCATGTCGGATTTATTAGCGGTAAAAACCCTTTTAAGCCCGAATATTGGCTTGAACGAATTGTTCCTGAGTATTTTCAACAATTAGTTAAAAAAGAGCAGTTATGATCATTCCCCACGAACGCCTCGATAAAGAGACTCTGTATAATTTAATCGAAAGTTATGTTTTACGTGAAGGCACTGATTACGGCGAACAAGAATTTAGCATTGAAAGCAAAGTGGCGCAGGTTCATCAACAGCTTAAAAGTGGTGAAGCCATGGTGTTTTTTTCTGAGTTACATGAGTCAGTTACGATTATATCCAAAGCTGAATTCGTTGCTCTACAAGCAGATCCAGAGTACCAAGCGTCGTTTAACGACTAAACTTGTAAGTTACACTGTAACCCTTCACAATGGCTTTTTAACTTAAAGAGCCATTAAAAAATGAAAAAACTAAGCTCACTGGTTGCCGCAGTTTCTTTGGCCTTAATTGGTCAAGCAAATGCAGATCAGGTTACTGCATCAGATAAAGCCATTAAACTGGCAAAAGACACTATTTTAATCGATACCCATATCGATGTGCCTTACCGTATTCATAACAAGTGGGCTGACGTAACCAAAGCTACAAGCGACGGTGATTTTGATTATCCGCGTGCTGTGCAAGGTGGTTTGAACGCTCCTTTCATGTCAATTTACATTCCTGCAAACCTAGAATTTGAAGGCAAAGGTAAAAGCTATCAATTAGCAAATCAGCTAATCGATTCTATGGAAGCGATTGTGCAACGCGCACCAAGTAAATTCGCTATTGCTGACTCAACTGCCGATATTAAAGAGCAGTTTAAACAAGGTAAAATGTCGATTGCTATGGGCATGGAAAACGGCTCACCTATCGAAGGCGACATTAAAAACCTTAAGCATTTTTATGAGCGTGGCGTGCGTTACATCACGCTAGCTCACTCACAGAGCAACCACATTTCTGATTCATCTTATGACATCCGTCGTAAGTGGAAAGGCCTGAGCCCGTTCGGTAAAGAGCTAGTAAAAGAAATGAACAACATTGGTATGCTGGTTGATGTATCGCATATTTCTGATGATGCGTTTTACCAAGTGATGGAAATCTCGAAAGTACCCGTGATTGCTTCACACTCGTCACTGCGTAAATACACCCCTGGCTTTGAGCGTAATATGAATGACGACATGCTGTTAGCTCTTAAAAAGAATGGTGGTGTTATTCAAATTAACTTCGGTTCAAGCTTTGTTACAGCAAAAGCAGGCTCTTGGTACGATCAACTTAAATCAGCAAAGGCTGAAAAGAAAAAAGACGGTACTAAGCTAAGCAAAGATTTTGATGCTGCTTATCGCGCTAAAAACCCGTTTCCATTTGCAAGCTTAGAACAAGTACTTGATCACATTGACCATGTAGTTGAGCTAATTGGCATCGATTATGTGGGTATTGGCTCAGATTACGATGGTGTAGGCGACTCTCTACCTACTGGCTTAAAAGATGTATCTAGCTATCCTAACCTTGTGCAAGGTCTAATGGACCGTGGTTATAGTGATAAAGACATCAAAAAGATTTTAAGTGGCAATATGCTACGTGTATGGCAACAAGCTGAAGCATACGCAAAAGCCCATTAATCGACACAAACTCCATTAAAAGCGCAGCTAACTAGCTGCGCTTTTTGTTTTTATCATTATAAGTAATTGATAATACAAATAGCTTGTTTTAATCTGCTGATATTACAAAGCAACTTGGATGATGTGATATGTCAACTTGGCAAGGGAATACTGCGCTGGCATTTGCAAGCATTGCACTTGGCTTATCAATTTATAGCTATACAAAAGTAAACTCGACTGACAAGCCTGTAGTTACTCAGCAAGCAAAACCTAACTTAAAAAAGTTAACCATTCCAGAGCAAGACAGAGAAAATCTAGTTGCCTTACATGGCTATATTTTAGATCTCGAAACACGCATTCACGAGCTTGAAAATCAAGCGCCAACAATTGATCCTGAGCGACTTGCCTCATTAGTTAAACAAGCAATGGAACAGCAAGAAAAAGAGCGACGAGTCGAAATTGAGAAAAGAAATCCAGCGCTTGGCTGGCTAAGTAATTTACCTGATGACTACCGCGAACGCATCAAAGCAGACCCACAATATGCCGACAGCTCAATAAATGAAGCTCTTGCTACCTTACTCAATTTGAGTAAGTCCGAAAATGAGCGCTTAGCAGCCTACGGGCAACTAAAAATGACCCTAAGCATGCTCAGACGCGACCTGGACGACAGCCAGGCAAATGCAGTAATCGATGCTATGATAAGCATTAGCGAATACACTAATGATCCTAAGATTCGTGTCAGTACTTTAGAGAATTTATCTCGCCAAAATAATGTCTCACCTAAGCTCGCTGAGCATTTTCAAAAGCTTTTACAAACTGACGATAATGATTATGTTCGCAATATTTCTGCCACAGCCCTCATCGGCCAGTTTTTCCGCGCCACAAGAGATGGCAACAATAGTTATGCCAGTGATTTAGCAGAACGAATTACCACTCTTGAAAATAGTAGCAATACAAAAGTTGCCGAAATCATGGCTGAAAACCTAAAAGGCCCACGGTTAAGAGAAGAGCTAGATAAAGCGTTGGGGAAATGATTGAAGGTGCTAGGTGCTAGGACAAACTAAATCCAGTTTAACCTGAAGTAACTATTAACTTGTTTTCTTGCACTGAAATGAAAGCCCCTTCTCGATCTAATCTGACGTCTGACAGCTGAAAGCTTCCAGCTATTTTTTATAACAAAAAGCCCCAGCAGATGCCGGGGCTTTTTAGTAAGGAAACTTAATTAAAAATTAAGCTTTCTTTGGACGCTCAACAACGTCTACTAAAGTCCAAGACTTAGTCTTAGAAATAGGAGCACACTCAGAAATAGTAACTACGTCACCAGTTTGAGCTGTGTTGTTTTCGTCATGTACGTGTAGTTTAGTCGTACGTTTGATGAATTTTCCATATACTGGATGCTTCACGTAACGTGCGATAGCAACAGTGAAAGATTTATCCATCTTGTCGCTGATTACACGGCCTTGAAGAGTACGGATTTTATCGCTCATTATTGACCTGCCTTCTGGTTAATAACTGTTTTTACACGCGCGATATCGCGACGTACTGTTCTTAGCGTGTGTGTCTGAGCTAACTGACCAGTGCTTGCTTGCATGCGCAGGTTGAACTGCTCACGAAGAAGTCCTAGAAGTTCAGCATTTAGCTCTTCTACGCTTTTGTCTTTTAGTTCGCTAGCTTTCATTACATCACCGTCCGAGTTACGAAAGTTGTTGTGAATGGTAATTTACGCGCTGCAAGGTTGAATGCTTCACGAGCAAGCTCTTCAGAAACACCTTCCATTTCGTAAAGTACTTTACCAGGTTGAATTTCAGCAACCCAATATTCAACAGAACCTTTACCTTTACCCATACGAACTTCTAATGGTTTGTTCGTAATTGGCTTATCTGGGAATACACGAATCCAGATTTTACCTTGACGCTTTACGTGACGTGTCATAGCACGACGAGCTGCTTCGATTTGACGAGCAGTCATACGGCCACGGCCAGTAGCTTTCAAACCGAAAGTACCGAAGCTTACTTTGTTACCGTTTTGCGCTAAACCGCGGTTGCGGCCTTTGTGCATTTTACGGAATTTTGTACGTTTTGGCTGTAACATTACTCGCTACCTCTACTTAGCACTTTTTTTGGCTTTCTTTGGCGCGCGTTTAGCTGGCTTCTCTTGCTCTTGTACTAGTGGTAAACCACCAATAACTTCGCCTTTGAAGATCCAAACTTTAACACCAATGATACCATAAGTGGTTAAGGCTTCAGAAGTTGCGTAGTCGATATCAGCACGAAGAGTATGTAGAGGTACACGACCTTCACGATACCATTCTGAACGTGCGATCTCAGCACCGCCAAGACGACCGCTAACTTCAACTTTGATACCCTTTGCACCAATGCGCATTGCATTTTGTACCGAACGCTTCATAGCGCGACGGAACATAACACGACGCTCTAGCTGTGACGCAATACCGTCAGCTACTAGTTGTGCATCAAGTTCAGGCTTACGAACTTCAGCGATATTAATCTGAGCCGGAACACCTGCAATCTTAGTTACTGCTTGACGTAGTTTTTCAACGTCTTCGCCTTTTTTACCGATAACAACACCAGGACGAGCTGTGTGAATTGTTACACGGATAGATTTAGCTGGACGCTCGATAACGATTTTAGACACAGAAGCCGCTTTTAATTCCTTAGTAAGGAAAGTACGTACTTTGTGATCGCCAAAAAGCTGATCAGAGAAATCTTTTGAATTCGCGTACCAGGTAGAAACCCAAGGTTTAGAGATACCTAGGCGAATACCAGTAGGATGAACTTTTTGTCCCATTACTTATACTCCTAGCTATCTGAAACCACAACAGTGATGTGGCTTGTACGCTTAAGGATGCGGTCTGCGCGTCCTTTAGCACGTGGCATAATACGCTTCATTGTTGGACCATCGTCCACAAAGATCGTAGTTACACGAAGCTCATCAATGTCAGCACCTTCGTTATGCTCTGCGTTAGCAATAGCAGACTCAAGTACTTTTTTAACTAATACAGCCGCTTTTTTAGGGCTGTACGCCAGGATTTCTAGAGCGCGATCAACCGGAAGTCCGCGGATCTGATCTGCAACTAGACGTGCTTTTTGCGCCGAACCAGAGGCGAATTTATGTTTAGCTAATGCTTGCATTTATCATTCCCCTCTTAACGTTTCTTCGCTTTCTTATCCGCAGCGTGACCGCGGTAAGTACGAGTTGGTGCAAATTCACCTAGTTTGTGACCGATCATTTCGTCTGTGATGAACACAGGAACGTGCTGACGACCATTATGGACAGCGATGGTCAATCCGATCATGTTAGGTATGATCATTGAACGACGGCTCCAAGTTTTAATTGGCTTCTTGTCACCGCTTTCCAACGCTTTCTCTACCTTCTTCAGCAAGTGTAGGTCAATAAAAGGACCTTTCTTGAGAGAACGTGGCATGGCTATTCCTCAACTATTATTTAGTACGACGACGTACGATAAATTTATCAGTACGCTTGTTCTTACGTGTCTTAGCACCTTTAGTCGGCTTACCCCATGGAGACACAGGATGACGACCACCAGATGTACGACCTTCACCACCACCGTGCGGGTGATCTACCGGGTTCATGGCAACACCACGAACTGTCGGACGGATACCACGCCAGCGATTTGCACCAGCTTTACCTAGTGAACGAAGCATATGCTCAGCATTGCCTACTTCACCAAGTGTTGCGCGACAGTCAGCTGGAACTTTACGAACTTCGCCAGAACGAAGACGTAGAGTTACGTATTGACCTTCACGAGCAAGGATTTGAACGTATGCACCAGCAGAACGTGCGATTTGCGCGCCTTTACCTGGTTTTAATTCTACGTTGTGAACAGTCGAACCTACAGGCATGTTACGCATTGGTAACGTGTTACCAGCTTTGATTGGTGCATCAATACCAGATTGGATTGAATCACCAGCTTTTAAGCCTTTAGGTGCAATAATGTAACGACGCTCACCGTCTGCATATAATACAAGAGCGATGTTTGCGCTACGGTTTGGATCATACTCTAGACGCTCAACAACAGCTGGAATGCCATCTTTAGTGCGTTTAAAGTCGATTACACGGTAATGATGCTTATGACCACCACCGATGTGACGAACCGTGATACGACCTTTGTTATTACGACCACCAGACTTAGAGTTTTTCTCTAGTAGTGGTGCGTAAGGTTTACCCTTATGTAGATCTGGGTTAACCACTTTAACCAGGTGACGACGACCCGCAGAAGTTGGTTTACACTTTTGAAGTGCCATAATTCTAACTCCCCTTATTACTCGGCGCCGCCGACAAAGTCTAGCTCGCTACCTTCTTTAAGAGTAACGTAAGCTTTCTTCCAGTCTGAACGACGACCGAAACGCATGCCAGTACGTTTTGTTTTACCCTTAACGTTTAGTGTGCGAACACCAGTTACTTCTACTTCAAAAAGCTTTTCTGCTGCAGCTTTGATTTCAGCTTTAGTTGCATCAGAAGCTACTTTGAAAACAATCGTGTTGTTCTCTTCAGCAGCGATAGTGCTTTTTTCAGAGATGTGTGGAGCAAGGATCACTTTTAAAAGACGTTCTTCACGGATCATGCTAGCGCCTCCTCAAGTTGCTTAACAGCAGCAGCTGTAATAAGTACCTTATCGAAAGCGATTAGGCTTACAGGATCGATACCAGCTACATCACGCGTGTCAACCTTGTATAGGTTACGTGCCGATAAGAAAAGATTCTCATCTACTTCTTCAGTCACGATTAGAACATCTTTAAGCTCAAGTTCTTTAAGCTTAGAAACTAGTTCTTTAGTTTTTGGTGCTTCAAGACCAAACTGCTCAACAACGATTAAACGCTCTTGACGAACTAATTCAGATAAGATGCTTTTGATCGCACCGCGGTACATTTTACGGTTTACTTTTTGGCTGTGATCTTGTGGTTTAGCTGCGAAGCTAACGCCACCTGAACGCCAAATTGGGCTACGAATTGTACCAGCACGTGCACGGCCAGTACCTTTTTGAGACCATGGTTTTTTACCACCACCGCTTACTTCAGAACGTGTCTTCTGAGCACGAGTACCTTGACGAGCACCTGCTGCGTAAGCAACAACTACTTGGTGTACTAATGCTTCGTTAAACTCACGTCCAAAAGTAGCTTCAGAAACTTCAAGAGCGCCAGAAGCGTCTTTAATTGCTAATTCCATCACTAAATCTCCAGGACTTATGCTTTAACAGCTGGTTTAACGATAACGTCACCGCCGATAGCGCCAGGTACTGCACCTTTAACTAAAAGCAAGTTACGCTCAGCGTCAACGCGAACTAGTTCTAAGTTTTGAGTCGTTACACGCTCAGCACCCATGTGACCGGCCATTTTCTTACCTTTAAACACCTTACCAGGTGATTGGTTTTGACCGATTGAACCAGGAGCACGGTGAGATAGAGAGTTACCGTGAGTAGCGTCTTGCATGCTGAAGTTCCAGCGCTTAACACCACCTTGGAAACCTTTACCTTTAGAAGTACCGGTTACGTCAACTTTGTTGATTTCGTTGAATAATTCAACAGTAAGCTCAGCGCCTACTTCAAAATCGCCTTCACCACCATTTAGGCGGAATTCCCACAGACCGCGACCCGCTTCAACACCAGCTTTAGCGAAGTGACCCGCTGCTGCTTTGTTTACACGGCTTGCTTTTTTAGTGCCTGCGGTTACTTGAAGCGCGTTATAACCGTCAGTTGCTTCAGATTTGATCTGAGCAATGCGGTTAGGTGTCGCTTCGATAACTGTCACAGGGATAGATACACCATCTTCAGTGAAGATACGTGTCATACCCACTTTACGACCGACTAGACCTAATGCCATTTTCCTAAAACCTCTCTAATCTTCCGATTAACCCAGGCTGATTTGAACATCAACACCAGCAGCAAGATCTAAACGCATTAGAGCGTCAACAGTCTTGTCAGTTGGTTCTACGATGTCGATCAGACGTTTATGGGTGCGGATTTCGTACTGATCACGCGCGTCTTTGTTAACGTGCGGTGAAGTTAGTACAGTAAAACGTTCAAAGCGTGTAGGTAGTGGGATTGGACCACGTACTTGTGCGCCAGTGCGTTTCGCAGTTTCCACGATTTCCGCCGTTGATTGGTCAATCAAACGGTGGTCAAAAGCTTTTAGGCGAATACGAATGCGTTGATTTGACATTCTTAAACCTCAATATAAAGAGCATTTAAAAAGAGCATAAAAAAACGACCGAAACAATCTTAATAACTAAGATGTCGGCTGCTTTCTTATATCTACGATGAATTCCAAATCGGAATTCCTGTTTATTAGCTTGAAATCCAAGCTTAATCTTTCCTTCCAAGTTCCCGAGGGAATTTTGAAAGCCTGCGTATTATAGATAGATTGGTGATAAATGCAACAACTATTTTGAAAATCTCAAAGGTCTAAATTAAATTTTGTTTAATTTTCGAACTTTATCAATAACATTAGCGTCTTTAAATTATACTTGTGCGAGTAAAGAGGCTAGAAAATCGCTTTTAAATGGTCAGTCCAGTTAATAATTGTTATTCTATGCCGCTTATTTTTGACCGGACTCGGTCTATTTAATATCTACTAATAACTTTGGTGAGTTGATGCGTATCATTAATCGTTGTTTAAATTTCATTTCTGCCGGTATGAACCGCTTGTTTGTAAAAAGTAAGGTGTTGCCAGAGAATCCGATTGAACAATACAACCTAAACCCAGCCAACCCTACTTTTTATATTGTTAGGCTAAATGCACGCTCTGATTTAGCTGCACTGGCAAGGGTATGTAAAAAATACGGCTTACCTAACCCGACCGAAGAGCAGTTATTAGGTAATGCAGAACTTGATCGCTTTATCGGTATTCAAAACCCACCACCGCTATTTGGTAATAAAAGCAAACCAAGCAATGCCCTGCAGCAAGGCAAACAAATTATTGACCACCTGATGCAATCAGGTGAGAAAAACGTCCAAGTGATCCCGGTGACGATTTTATGGGGTCGTAATCCGGGTAAAGAAAAGCCAGGTTTAGGTACTTTGGTGTCTCATTCATTAACACCTAGCTGGTTTCGTAAATTCTTTGTGTTGCTATTTTCTGGGCGCGATAACTTTATTCGCTTTAGTCAGCCGCTCGATTTATCGTTATTGGTCAATGAAAAAGCTGAGGTTGATGAGCTACCGCATAAACTATTACGTGTAGCCCGCGTGCACTTTCGTCGTCAAAAATTGGCAGCGACAGGCCCGAAAATGCCATCACGTGAGCAGCTATTTAATTCGCTACTTGCCTCACCAACAATAAAAAAAGCAATTCAAATAGAAGCGAAAGAAAAAAACATCAGCCAAGAGCAAGCTCGCCAAAATGCGCTGAAGCTACTTGATGAGATTGCCGCCAATTATAGCGATGCCACCATTCGTGTTGCAGACCGTATTTTAACTTGGCTGTGGAATAAGCTTTATAATGGGATTGATATTAAGTTTTCTGAGCAGGTGCATGAGCTTACAGATAAAGGCCACGAAATTATCTATATGCCATGTCACCGATCGCATATGGATTACTTATTGCTGACCTATTCTATTTACCATTTAGGGTTAGTTCCGCCACATATCGCTGCGGGTATTAACTTAAACTTCTTCCCGGCAGGAGGGATTTTCCGTCGCAGTGGTGCTTTCTTTATTCGCCGCTCATTCGCGGGCAATAAATTGTATTCGTCAGTATTTAAAGAGTACCTGAGCCAGTTATTTATCAAAGGCTATTCAGTAAAGTTTTACACTGAAGGTGGTCGTAGCCGTACTGGTCGGTTGTTACCGCCAAAAACAGGTATGCTCGCCATGACATTACAAGCCATGTTACGTGGCATAGACCGCCCTATTTCAATTGTGCCTGTATACATTGGTTATGAGCACGTAATGGAAATTAATACTTACTTAAAAGAGCTTGCCGGTAACGATAAAAAAGGTGAGTCGGTATTAGGTATCTTTAAGGCAATTAAAAACCTTAAAAACTATGGTCGTGGTTATTTAAACTTTGGCGACCCTATATCGATAAACCAATATCTCAATGATCAACAACCTGATTGGCGAGAGTCGATTCACCCAACTGATGTTCAGAAACCACAATGGCTTGGACCACAAGTCGCTAACCTCGCTGATAAGGTAATGGTTAATATTAATAGCGCCGCTGCACTCAATGCAGTGAATCTACTTGCGATGATATTACTGGTAAATGATAAACACGCGCTAAGTAAACCTAAGCTGATTGCTCAGCTTGAGTTTTATTTACATTTACAACGTAGCGCAAGCTACAGTGAAAAGGTGACCACACCAGACGAAAACGCCGAGCAGCTATTAGAGCATGCACTTAAACTTAATAAGTTTGATGTGATCAGTGACGAGTTTGGCGAAATTATCGCGATTAACGATAAAGAAAAAACACTGTTCAACTACTACCGTAATAACGTGTTGCACTTATTTGCAGTACCGAGCTTATTGGCGCTGCATTTATTCAAAGCACATCAAACTACCATGGCTGATTGCCAAGCCTTGATTGCACGTTTTTACCCGTTGTTTGCCAAAGAGTGGTTCTTGCATGAGTTAGATGAAAACTACATTACTCGCGTACTCGCAAGCTTCGTTGATCAAGACCTGATTGAAATTGATGGCGATAATATCAAGATCACTAACAGCAACGACTGCTTAGCGAAACTCGAAATGCTCGGTCGTGCCCTAAGCTTAACACTACAACGCTACGCTATCGTGGTTGGTTTTATTCAAACTAGCAGTGGTATTGAGCGTGAAGAACTTGAACATGAAAGCCAAGTGTTAGCAGAGCGCTTAGGCACCTTGCACGGCATTAAAACCCCTGAGTTCTTCGACAAAAAAGTACTTATTGGTTTTATTTCAAGCTTGCGAGAGCAAAAGCTAATTACCGAAACAGAGCAAGGCTTAACGGGCAGCAATGAGCTGTGTGAAGTGTATTTATATCTTAAAGCATTGCTGCCAGCACGGGTCTGGCAGTCAATTGACGATATAGTGCAAAGCCAAGCTCAGCACATAAAAGATTAACGCTGACGCATGACCCCTTCTTGGATCGTTGAGGCAACCAAATTGCCTTGACGGTCAAAGAACTGACCTCGCACCAAACCACGACCAGAGCTCGCACTTGGGCTATCAATCGAATATAAAATCCAATCGTCTAGTCTAAACGGGCGGTGAAACCACATTGCATGGTCAATCGTTGCAACCTGCATATTCGGCTGCATAAAAGATACGCCGTGCGGCTGTAATGCAGTTGGTAAAAACTCAAAGTCAGATGCGTACGCAAGTAAGTAATTATGAATGCGCTGATCGTCAGGCATCTCGCCATTAGCTTTAAACCAAATATGCTTAACGGGCTCCATTACTTGTGGTTTGAATGGGTTATGAAAAGTCACAGGACGCATTTCAATTGGCACTTCACGGATGAACTTATTTCGAATTGGTTCAGGAATAAGCTCTGCATTTGCTTGGTAAAACTCAAGCGATGACTTTAATTCTTCAGGCTGAGGGACATCAGGCATCTGCGCTTGATGTGATAAGCCCTCTTCTTCACCTTGGAAAGAAGCGGTCATGTAAAAAATCGGCTTACCATATTGAATTGCTTTTACACGGCGAGTACTAAAACTTTTACCATCACGGATATTCTCTACATCATAGACAATCGGCTTTGCAGCATCACCTGGGCGCAAAAAGTAAGAGTGTAAAGAGTGAACAATACGCCCTTGTGGTAATGTTTCTTTTGCGGCAGATAGAGCTTGGCCCATTACTTGGCCACCGAATACAGCTCTAAATCCTAAATCTTGGCTTTGCCCGCGATACAAGCCTTGCTCAATCTCTTCTAACGACATTAATGACAGTAGGTCATCTAATACTTGGCTCATTTATTTATCCTCAATCCCGACAAGCGTTTAATGATACTATAGACTAATTGGAAGTAAATCTTTGTAAGAGCACCTCATTATGGCTTATTGGCTTTTTAAAACCGAACCCGATGCATTTTCAATTGATGATCTAAAAAACGCACCTGAGCAAACCTCTATGTGGGATGGCGTGCGTAATTATCAAGCCCGCAACTTTCTGCGCGATGGTATCAAGCAAGGTGACTTGGTGATGATTTATCATTCAAGTTGCAAACAGGTGGGTGTTGCAGGTATCGCTACGGTGACTCGCGAAGCTTATGCCGACCCAACACAGTTTGATTTAAATAGCGATTACTACGATGCTAAAGCAACTGCTGATAACCCGCGCTGGTTTGTAGTCGATGTGCAATACCAATCACACCTTAAAAAGCTAGTTAGCCTGCAGGCGATTAAAGCCAATGAGTCAATTACCGAAATCGCCCTTAAAAAAGGTGGTCGATTGTCAGTAATGCCTGTCACCGAACATGACTGGCAACAGATCATCGCAATGAGCGAGGGCTAAGCATATAAACTAGCGGCCATTTTTAATGAGCTGCTATTTTTGCTATAATTTTGCCCCTTTATTTTAGAGGTAACGTGGGGGATGTATGAAATTATTGTATTGGTTAGAGGAATGGACCAATCTCCCACGCGATGAGCAACAAAGCCTTGTTCCTATGACTGGTGGTGATTTGCTCGGTGATGTTTATGTGAAATACCATATCATTGATGCCAATAAGCCCCTGCTAATTACCTTCTCTCCTGCTGGAACAAATTATCAAGAACATGATATCAATGATGATTTTTCGCCTTGGGCTTATAAGCTCGCGAAAAAGCAAGATGTGAATATCATCGCCTTTCAACATTTAGGCATTAGCAACTGGTTTAGGCACCGTAATCTGTTGTTTTTTATTGAACAGCTAGCACCACTGATTAGTGGATTTAAAGAGCGATTAGGTTATGGTTTGAGTCGAGGAGGCTTTGCCGTTGGCGCCTTTGCCAATCTATTAAAGCTAGACAAGGTTTTACTCTTTCACCCAGTTAGCACAAAAAACAAAGAAAAAGCGCCATGGGATGACCGTTCAAGTACCGACATCGCGCAAAAATTTGATTGGAACGGTGACTACCACGATTTAGATTTAGGCCATGCAAAGGGTTATATTATTTACGACCCAACGAATCGCATCGACCGAGCTCATGCTAAACGTTACCCACAACTAACCCACTTACGCGTGTTTGGTATGGGCCATAGTGTTCATGCAACATATTTAAATAAGTTTGGTTTTTATAAAGATGTTGCTGTTGATTTTATTAGCCACCAGCAAGTTGATATAGCCCAATTCCGCCAGCAAACCAAAACGCTGCGCTTTAAAGAAGATTATTATCGTCGTCTAAATAAGGCAAACAAGAGTTCGCCACATCGTTTAGCCTTACTGAGCACCGCGCATACAATTTTAGCTGAAGAAAAAGCCGAGCACATGCAAGAGCAAAAAGATGCGATTGATGTGCAACCGCTGATTGATGTTGCAATCAAACATCAAGATGAGCACCCAAACGATGCAATTAAGGTCTTAGAAGTGGCTCAGCAACTCTCACCCGATGATCCTGTGATAGACCATAAACTAAAACAGTTGAAATGATACAGCTGCTGTCAGCTTGAGGTAAGTTAACCCTTAGGTTTTACTTTACGGTGTTTTTTGACCCGCCCGTGTTTAGGGATGATTGTTAAATACATTACTAAAGCTAACCACGAAAAGAAGATGATACCGATTAACCAAGCATTCTTTTCGTGGCCTTGTGTGCGTTTACTATTGAGTACAATGACCACAGGTAAAATGTAGGCACTGAGTACAATAATTAAAAACACAACTTCGTTCATAAATACCAATTCGCTTAATTAAAAGTATTATTGCGGATTGGTACTATACCAACGCAGACCAATCAACTTCGTCACTCAAAACACGCTCCGCAGCAATATAATGCAAAATATCTCCCTCACTTACTACATAATCAAGTGGCGGGTTTAAGTCCATATTTTTTGCACTCAAATTATGTGCTACACCCAGCAGTATAGCATCGTGACTATATTTAAAGTGATGAAACAGCTTGCCAAACTCCATTGCTTGCACGCCTTTTGGAATTGGTAAACTAAATTGAGTATCCCCATGTAGTGTCGATAACAGCTCTTCTTGCACACGGCTTGAACCTGGGTCTTGCATTGAGCGCACTAATATCTCGGCTGACTTAGCACTGCTACATTCTACATTGTGGCAATGCTCATGTAGCATTTCGATTTTAGTTTCATCAGTAAAGTGTGCGCTAATGTGGCACTGTTCATTGACCAACTTGCTAATACGCAGGGCTGTTGTAAACGTTTGGTCATCGTCTTGGCCATCAATAATAATTTTGTCGGCGCGATCAATGGCAATTCTTTTCAACTCATCTAAGTCAGTAAAGCTACTTAGACGAGCAAAATCAACCATAGGATTTGCTAAAAACGGATGTTCCATTTGCTCAGTAACCGCCAATAAAATACGACGATCTAAGCGTTTATGATCGGCCAAGATATAGTCAACCATCTTTTTAGTACGTGTATCATGCCAACCAAAAATAATAATGTGATTGTTTATATGTGCGAAGCTTTTATCACCCGTCATAGCGCGCCTAATTAAATAAGTTACTGTTTGCCCTGTTTTTCCTAACAGAACGCCAAATAATGCTAAACCAAAAGGTATTTGCAGTAATGCGACAATCCAACGGCCAAGCTCAGTGCTCGCGCTAAAATCGCCATAGCCAACTGTAGATGTAGTTACTACATAATAATAAAAATAAGTACTAAGTGGTGTGAGCGCTTGCTCTCCTGCAAGCATAAGCAGCCACCAAATAAGTAGCATATGCAAAAGCGTAGTAAATACCACAGCCTGCCAACTTACTTGATCAATGTGACTGCGAATAAGTACCACTAAACGATTAAATATATGATGCATAATCCTTGCGATTTATAGTGGAAGAAATTATCGATACGGTACTGTAATGCTTGCTCTTTGGCAACTGATGGAAAATTACTAATGCATGTCGATGAAAAATGATAGTAGACTATACTATCTCTGTATTAGGTGTTTAGGGTGAAATATGTCAGGTGTTCTTGCTTCCGTCGATAAGCGTACGCAACTGGTCGGTGAAAACCGCTTAGAGCTTTTACTATTTTACCTACACAGTCGCCACTTATTCGCTCTCAATGTGTTTAAAGTTAAAGAAGTGGTGAAGTTACCGCAAATTAGCAAAATTCCCCACGCCCACCCTAAAGTTTCTGGGGTTGTAAATATTCGTGGCGAATCAATTCCGGTGATTGATTTGCGCAAAGCGATAAACATGCCTGAAGCTAAACACATCGAAGATACAAACCTCGTTATCACTGAATACAATCGTACCGTGCAAGGCTTTTTAATTGGTAAAGTTGATCAAATCATCAATATGACATGGTCAGATATTATGCCGCCACCAACTGCAATTGGTAAAAATCATTACCTAACAGCCTTAACTAAAGTAAAACGCGATGGCCAAGAGCAGCTGGTTGAAATTATCGATGTAGAAAAAGTGCTCGCCGAAATCGTTGAGTACGAAGTTCAAATATCTGAAGACATTCTAGATAAAAGCATCGTGAACGAGTTTGCAGGCCGCAAAATTCTTCACGCCGATGATTCGCCAACTGCTCGTAAGCAAGTAAGCGATACCTTGTCGCAACTTGGCATCGAAATCATACCTGCTCGTAACGGACTTGAAGCACTCGAAATGCTAAAAGGCTGGGCTGATCAAGGCAAAGATGTTGAGAAAGAGCTACTCATGGTGATCACCGATGCTGAAATGCCAGCAATGGATGGCTACCGTTTAACACACGAAATTCGTAACGACACCCGAATGAAGAACCTACATATTGTGCTTAATACATCTTTGAGTGGTAGCTTTAACCAAGCTTTAGTTGAGAAGGTTGGCTGTAATGCCTTCTTATCAAAATTCCAGCCAATACTATTAGTAGAAGAAGTTCAAGCCCGCTTAAAAGCCGTGCTAGAGCAAGATTCACAGTAAGCGCATTTAGCATCAGTTTTTAAAGGCATAAGCTAAAGCAACGACGTCGCAATTTGCCAATCATCGTTAATCATGATTTATTGGCATTATCGATTCCACGACAACAATAAAAACTATGCTAAATCGCGTTGCTAAACCATTCACTAAACTAGTAGAGCGTTATCTACCCGACCCGTTTGTATTTGTTATATTACTCACCTTGCTGAGCTTTATCGTTGCGAGCCTCTTTACGCCGTCAACGCCCACGCAAGTGCTCGCGGCTTGGGGTGGTGGATTTTGGAACCTATTACAATTTGCCATGCAAATGCTGCTAGTGCTGCTAACGGGCTACATGCTAGCGAGCACCCCGGTAATGCGCAGTATACTCAACAAACTCGCGACTCTTGCCAACAGCCCTGCTAAAGCGATCATACTCGTTACAATCGTGTCTTTATTAGCAAGCTGGCTAAATTGGGGCTTTGGTTTAGTGATTGGCGCTTTGTTCGCCAAAGCAATTGCGAAACATACCCGCGTTGATTACCGTTTGTTAGTGGCCAGTGCCTATTCGGGTTTTATTGTTTGGCATGGCGGCTTAGCCGGTTCAGTGCCGCTGACAATCGCAACCGATGGCCACTTTGCAGAGCAAAGTATTGGGGTAATAGGCACCGAAAACACGATTTTTTCGGCATTTAATATCGCTATTGTTGTGGGCTTGTTTATCGTCATGCCGCTGGTAAATCGCTATATGTTGCCAAGCGAAAAAGACAGTGTTTATGTTGACCCCGCAAAGCTTGAAGATGAATCGCAGCAAGCAGATACGCCTACCCGCCCCGCCGAAGTAATTGAACATAGCCGTTTGCTAGGTATGGGGATAGGTGCTGTTGGTCTTGCCTATTTATTCTATTATTTTGTGTTAAACGGAGGCGGCTTAAACTTAAATAGCGTGATCGCTATTTTCTTATTTAGCGCAATTTTACTGCATCAAACGCCGCATAATTTACTTAGCAGCTTACAGCAAGCAATCCCTAGTGGCGCTGGTATTGTGATTCAATTTCCCTTTTATGCGGGGATCATGGCCATTATGGTAAAAACGGGACTTGCTCAACAAATATCGGAAGGATTTATTGCCATTGCAACAGCCGAAACGCTGCCATTTTGGAGCTTTTTAAGTGCAGGGTTTGTGAATATTTTTGTGCCGTCAGGCGGCGGCCAATGGGCAGTGCAAGCGCCGATTGTCATTCCTGCAGCACAAACACTTGGCGCGGATATGCCACGGGTGGCTATGGCTGTCGCATGGGGCGATGCTTGGACTAACCTTATTCAGCCGTTCTGGGCACTCCCCGTACTTGCTATTGCCGGCTTAAAAGCCAAAGACATCATGGGCTTTTGTCTTGTGCAGCTGATCATCACCGGCGTGTTTATATCGTTAATACTGAGTTTTTACCCTTAACACGATATTAGGAAGTGTTAAAAACACTTCCTAATATCTGGCGGTGCATGCTAACTTGCTAAAATCTTCATTGGCAAGCTGAGGATTGGGCTTTCTGAGTCAGCAAAATGCATCATTACTGCAACATGACCTGCAACAACCAGTGCGTACATTACCGCTGAAAAACCTTGTCCATAAGTATCGAGAGGGATGAGGTGTGAGTAGTGACGTCCGCGCCACTCAAAGATAATCTCAAGTGCTCCTACAAATAAGAAAAACACCAGTAGCATCAAGCCGAAGGTATAGCTTAACCACAAGCCAAATAACACGCCTAATAAACACACACTAAGGCCTATCCATGAACGCATCGAAAAACTAATGCTTTTAAGTACATGGCCGCCATCTAAGGGCAGAATAGGTAACAAGTTAAATAGGTTTAACAGTGCACTAAGTACTGCCACACCGGCGAATATTTCCATTTCTGTGGCGTAGTAAAGCACCACTCCCAGCACTGAGGTAATTAAGCCAAAAGCGGGCCCCATGAGTGAGATCACCACATCTTGCCATCGCGTGGTAATTTTATCATCAGAAACAGCCAAACCACCGACAAAGGGAATAAGGTAAATACCTTTAGTTTTAATGCCAAAATATTTCATAGCGCGCACATGACCATATTCATGCACCACCAAGCAAGCAATTAGCATCAAGGCAAACTCGATTGAGAATAACCACGCATAGCCTGCCACCGAAGCACCCGCTAAAGCCGCTTTCACGACTTTTGCACTTTTGAATAATTTAAAGCCCAGTGCCAGCAAACCAATAATGCCGCGTTTTGGTTCAGCTTCTTGTAACTCAGGTAAAGCAAGTTGGCTCACCTGCTGCTGGTTAACAAAGATTGCTAAGCTTTTTTCCTGCACTTTACTGGTATCAAGGCCAATACGCTGCCCCTGAAAATCAAACTCATAAAGTTCTGACTCTGGATTATCGAAGGCAATTGCTTGTTGTTGATGAAAAAGCTGAATTAACTGTGAGCCGTTTAAATGCAAAATAAAGGTTTCGTCTGCGAGGCTCAGCTGAAGTCTGACCATAGTTCTTATAAATACGAATAAAAAGTGCGGCTATTATACTGAGGCCTTACAAAATTACGAATTTCCTTTAGGTACAAGGAGGTATACTTTTCGCACCACAAAACAAGCAAAAAACATGACGAAACACCGTTTATCTACTACTTTTAACTATAGCGTTCTTGTTCATGGAGTGAATATGGTGAAGTCAAATAGACACATTCTCGTAGTGGATGACTCAAAAGCCATCCTGATTGTTATGCATGCCATTTTGAATGAGCTTGAGGTTCCGCACATCACAACCTGCCTAAGTGCAGAAGAAGCTTTAGAAAAAATTAAAAAAGCACCTCGATTCTTTGATGCTATTTTTACCGACCTCAATATGCCAGATATGGATGGTATGGAGCTTATTCGTCACTTAGGCGCTATGAAATACCAAGGTGCAATTGCCATTATTTCTGAGATGGATCCTAAAGTTATAGACCTTGCAGCAGACCTTGCTCGTAAACATAACGCTCACTTAATTGGTAACGTCACTAAACCAGTGCAACTCAATCAAGTGTATTTACTACTGCAAAAGCTTGAGCACTTTGCTATTCATGTTGAGCGTACAAAAACCCCTATTTCTGAGTCACTGCTACTACATGCCATCAGTCATAATGAAATTATTCCGTTTTATCAACCTAAGATAAATCGCCACGATAATCGGGTTGAAAGTATTGAGGTGCTTGCCCGTATCAACACAAGCCAAGCAGATGAAATTATCTTACCGGAGCGCTTCATTTGTATCGCTGAAGACCTAGATTTAATAAACCTTATTACTTTTCAATTGTTTGAAAAAGCCACTAACGATTTTGCAGAAATCAAAGAGCAGTTTGATCCTAACTTAAAACTGGCGTTTAACTTATCTCCTTCGCAGCTCGAGGACTTAAGCTGCCCAGATAAACTGGCTTTAATACTGCACCTTAACAACCTAACACCCAGTGAAGTTATTTTAGAAATTACCGAACAGTATGCTCTACGCAGCACTGCACAACTCGAAACACTCAACCGTTTACGAATGCGCGGTTTTGGTATTTCACTTGATGATTTTGGTACAGGATTTACCAATGTTCAGCAGCTAAAAACACTACCGTTTACCGAAATTAAGATCGATCGCACCTTGATTAGCAATATTGAAACCGATCAGTTTTCCCAAGTGATTGTTAGCAGCTTGGTGAATATAGCGATACAAGAAGATCTTGCTATTGTGGCCGAAGGCATTGAACGCGTGGAAGAGCTTGAATACCTCGACCGCTACAAAGAGTTTATTTTAATGCAGGGCTTTTTGCTGTGCCGCCCGAAAGCCAAAGAAGACTTTTTAAATTGGTCACTTTCATGGCGGCAAATGGTAAAAACTGCAGCAGGACATCGCCGCTAAGGTTTACGCTTATCGTCACTAACGATGGTATTACTCGATGCTAAACGTTGTCGCCAACGCTGTTTGGCGACTTTTTGCATATTGGCTGATTGATCATGTTCATCAACAATTTCGAGCCCCATTAATGCTTCAATTAAATCTTCAAGAGTGACAATACCTTGTACATCACCATATTCATCCACGACTAAACAAATATGCGTGCGCTCAGATAGTAAGGTTTCGAGTAAGGTCGGCACATGCAAGGTTTCTGGTACGGTGTAAATAGGCTTAACAAGCTTGCTAATTTTATAGTCTTCACCCAGACGGTGATAAGCCAGCATAATGTCATTTTTATGCACAAAACCAATAATATCATCACCATTTTTGTCATAAACCAATACTCTAGAGAACGAAGAAGAACCATGCTCCGCCAAGTATTGGTTTACGGTTAAATCTTTATGTACTTTAAAAAGCACCGTACGTGGTGTCATTAAGGTATCGAGTTTGGCATGACGAAAATGCAGCAAGCTGCGTATGATTTCAGATTCATCTTGCCCAAGCGCTCCAGACTCAGTACCAATATCAGCCATGGCTTCAATTTCTTGGCGAATATAGTAGGCTTCATCATAATTACGCCCTAAAAAGCGCGTTAGAATATCAGCAAACCATACGAAAGGTTTTAGAATAAACACCAACCAAATTAGGCTCACACTAACAATGGGTGTTAATCCTCGCCAATAATTAGCCCCTAATGTTTTAGGGATAATTTCAGAGAGCACTAGTACCAATAGCGTCATAATTGCAGAAGCAACACCAACCGCAGCATCAGAGAACACCACTGCAGCTTGTGCGCCAACGCCAGCGGCACCTGCTGTGTGCGCTATGGTATTTAACGTGAGTATTGCAGCTAAAGGTTGGTCTATATTGTCTTTAAGCTTACCAACACGTTTTGCTAACTGCGGTTGCTGCTTTCTGAGCATGGCAACATAACTGGGCGTAATACTTAACAGTACCGCCTCCATCACTGAGCACAAAAACGAAACCGCAATGGCAACAAACATATAAACAAGTAACAATGTCACTGTAAGCCCTCTTAAAAAGTTAACCTGCTCACCATAGCAATTGAAAACCACAAGCTCAAACCCGACTGCAATCTAACGCAGAGCACTTTTTGGGTAATTTGCAGCGTGCTATATTGGTTTAAATTACCTTCAACAGGCGAAACTATGACACTTTCAACTACTTGGCTAAACCAATCAGCCAAGCTAAAAACAACATTCAGTGCATTAGCGTTATGTGCGTTAAGTAATACAGCGATGGCCGATGTCATTGATAAATCAGCGGTGCAATTTATTGGCCCTCTTGGCGAAGATATGCAACTTAAACCATATCAAACGGATCATCGCGATGCCATTATTGCTAACCTATTACCTAGCTTGCAAAAAAGCACCGATAGCATACGCGTTTTTGGTAATGAGCTTGACTGGCAATCATTCGACAAAGTGAGCGCGCTAACACTTGGTGGTTTGCAAGCACTCAAATTTACCGCCTCGACAGAGCGTTTTAGCCAAGGCTCATTAACACTTAAAGGCATTGAAAACGCACAGCTATTTATTGATGGTGAAAAGCAAACAGAAAAAAATAAAAGCTATGAGCTAGCTTTAAGCCAAGGCGATCATCAGTTTGTTATCATCACTGAGCAAGTAGCCAACTGGAATGAGGTTGAGCTTGATTTTACGGCTAAGTCAGAACTAGACGCTGTGCAATTTAGTGCTAAACAACAACACGGTTTGTCTGCTAAACAATTATTTGATGCGCCAACGGTCAGTTATATTTCAATGGCACCAAATGGCGATTTCTTCATTACTAGCCAACGTCATTACGAAGATGCAACCGCTAATCAAGCGCAATATGTTACTGAACTTAAAGACGAAAAAAACAATACACTTTATCGCTTTGAGTCAGCCCAACCAAGTAACATTACTTGGAGCCCAGATAGCAAAAGTTTAGTGTATTTATTAAATGGCGAGCTTAAACGTTTAAACCTAAAAACCATGCAACTTAGCGTCATTGCTAAAAACCTCTCTGGGGCAAATGGCTTTCAGTTTTTTGATAACAACAGCTTAATTTTTAGTTGGTCAAAGTCTCCAACAGATAATGGCAAGCTCACTAAGCATTACCAAGGCCTGCAAGACCGTTGGTCTTATGCTCGTACTACATCGCAAGTCTATTTACTCGATATATCAACAGGTCTAAGCAAAACCTTAAGCCAAGGACCACTTAGCCATTCACTTGAAGATTTTGACGCTAAAAGCGGTCACGTCTTAATGAGCCGCTCAGCACAAGCTATGCAACTCTCACCACAGCCAGCAACAGAACTTGTTGAGCTAAACTTAGCTTCATCGGCTCTTACGGTACTTGGTCAATACAAAACATTTAATCAGGCTAAATATACTGACGACGGAATTTATGTCACTGCCGGACCAGATTTTAATAATGGCTTAGGTCGTAATCTTCCTGAAGGGATGCTTGCTAATAACTATGATGGCCAACTTTATTTACTCAGCCGTGACGGTAAAAAAGCAACCGCTTTAAGTAAAGAGTTTAACCCGGCTATCGGGCAGTTAAACGTACTTAAAAACGGTGATGCACTGATTAAAGTTACCGAGCAAGATACTGTACAACTTTATCAATTCGACTTAAGCAAAAAGCGTTTTAATAAAGTGAATACGGGCTTTGATGTTGTTGAGCAAGTTAGCTATTCACACGAACGTACCCCGCGCATTTTGGTTACCGGTACCACAGCGTCAACACCTCAGCAGTTAAAGCAACTAAGCTTAGGTAAGAGCCGCGCTAAAACTGTGTGGGACTCTAAGCCAATTGGCTATGAAAATACGCAAGTAGCCTCATTGGAAGAGTTTAACTTTACTAATAAGGATGGCATTGAAATTAAGGGTCGCGTTTATTTACCGCATGATTTAGATAGCAATAAACAATATCCTGCGCTGGTTTATTATTATGGCGGTACATCGCCAGTAACTCGTGGTTTTACCGGTCGCTACCCATTTAACCTTTGGGCTGAGCATGGTTATGTTGTTTACGTTGTACAACCTACTGGCGCAACCGGCTTTGGCCAAGAGTTCTCGGCTAAACACGTCAACGCATGGGGCGAATACACCGCCAACGACATCATCGACGGCACAAAAGCCTTTTTAGATAAATATAGCTTTGTAGATAGTAAGCGTGTAGGTAATTTAGGAGCCTCTTACGGTGGCTTTATGACCATGCTACTCGCAACTAAAACAGATATGTTCAGTGCATCGATTGCTCATGCTGGAATTTCAAATATCACCTCGTACTGGGGCCAAGGTTGGTGGGGTTACTTATACTCAGCTGAGGCATCTAAAAATAGCTACCCGTGGAACAATCCTACACTTTATAGCCAACACAGCCCGGTGTTTCATGCTGACAAAGTAGCAACGCCGCTATTACTCCTTCATGGTGATTCGGATACCAACGTACCGGTTGGTGAAAGCCACAATATGTACACGGCATTAAAGTTATTAGGTAAAGATGTTGACCTGATTGAGTACAAAGGTGCAGATCACCAAATTTTTGCTCGAGATAAACGCTTCGACTGGTGGAATACCATGTTGGCTTATTTCGATAAAAACTTAAAAGATCAGCCACAATGGTGGCAATATCTTTATCCTGAAAAGTAGATTAATCACTTGGCTGAGTACTTTGCGAGTGCTCAGCTTTCACCCTTTTCAACTACAGCTAAGCCATTAAATTGTAAGAAATAGTTACAAACCTCGCCAATACACTTCTCAGCCTTTGCCATACAGTGCTAACATAACAACAAATCAAGTGTGAAATTAAAGCGAATGACTATTCAAGTTTTATTGGTTGAAGACGACGAACTACTCGTTAAACGCATTCTTAATCATTTTAAAGAAACTGAGTTTAATATTGAGGTAGATTCAACGGGGGCCGATGCATTAAGCATTGTGCAATCGCGTGCTTCATCAAAAGAAGCTATTTCTCTAGCCGTTATCGACATTGTGTTACCAAAACGCGATGGGCTTTTGCTTGCCAAAGAACTTAATGCACTAACAGATATTGGTGTTATTGTGCTGTCTAGTCGTGACTCGCAAGCTGACCGTATTGCAGGCCTTGCACAAGGTGCCGATGACTATATTTGCAAGCCGGTTGACTTACTTGAACTTGAACTAAGAATGCGCGCCCTTTTTAAGCGCATAAAAGGCTCTCAGCAAGATGATGAGAGTGAAGAGTTTATTGAATATGCCGACTTTAAACTGCACCCAGATAACCGCACATTAGTGACCCCTAATGGTGAAGAGTCTCGTCTCACCGAAGCAGAGCACAAGGTACTTATTTGCCTTATTGCAAATGCAGGTAAAGCGACATCACGTGAAAAAATTTCCGAAGAAATAGGTCAACCTGACTGGAGCCCAAGCGATCGTACCGTTGATGTACTTATTGGCCGCTTACGTAAAAAATTAAGCGATGAAAAAGACCAAAAACGTATCGTTACCGTTCGCGGCAAAGGTTACATGCTCTCTATTTAGCAAGTTATCTAATACTGCGTTAATTGACTAATTAACCGCTCAAAGGCGCGATAATTCAGCGCCTCTTTTAATTCATTTAAGGTAATTGCTGGCTGTGCTTTCAAGTCGCTAATGGTACGCGCAACTTTAATAACACGATGATATGAGCGTGGTGATAAAGCCAGTTTTTCGCTGGCTTTTGCTAAAAACTGCAGCTCAGCAGCTGCCAACTCACAATGAATGCTCATTTCTTTATTATTCAAGCGCGCATTCACTTTGCCTTGCCGGTTAAGTTGAATTGCATAAGCTCTTTCAACTCTGGCTCTTACTTGTTCACTGCTCTCTTCTACTTGCGTGCTCTGTAATTGGCTACTGGTGAGTCGCGGCAGCTCAATTTGTAGATCAATCCTATCGATAAATGGTCCAGATACTCGAGATAAATACCGCAATACTTGATCAGGCGTTGCACGCTTATCTGTATGGCTTCCTGTGGGGCTAGGGTTTAATGCGGCGATCAGCTGGAATTGCGATGGAAATTCCATTTGTCGCGCCGCTCGCGATATAGTCACCACGCCCGTTTCCATTGGTTCACGCAGTGAATCGAGCACTTTTCTCTCAAATTCAGGCAGCTCGTCTAAAAACAGTACACCATTATGAGCAAGAGAAATTTCTCCCGGCTTAGGGTTCGAAGAGCCACCAACAAGGGCCACAGCAGAGCAAGTATGATGTGGATTTCTGAAGGGGCGTTCACGCCAATTAGATAAATCAACCGACTGACCAATTATCGAATATAGCGCGGCGGTGCTAATTGCTTCATCATCCGACATGGTTGGCATAATCGTAGGCATACGTTGGGCAAGCATTGACTTGCCAGTACCTGGAGGGCCAAGAAACAGTTTATGATGATATAATAGACCCATGTTTTTTACTTCAACAGAAAATCGTTATGAAAAAGGCATATAGTTACATTCGTTTCAGTACAAAAGGACAAATTGAAGGCAGAAGCCTTAAACGCCAATTAGAAAATGCTAAAGCATATGCAGATAGCAACGGGTTAGCTCTACAAGGCTTATCATTTAGAGACCTAGGCGTTAGTGGTTACAAAGGTAAAAACTCATCAGACGGTGAGCTTGGAAGGTTTATTGAGGCAGTAAAAGATGGTGTCATCGAGAAAGGCAGTTACTTACTCATTGAAAGTTTTGACCGTATGAGTAGACAGCCTGTTGAAACCTCTCTAATGCTTCTAATGAACATAATCGATCTAGGCATAACAGTCGTCACCCTAATGGACAAACAGGTTTATAAAAAGGGTGAAATGGATATGCAATCCCTCATGATTTCCCTAGTGTCTATGAGTCGAGCTCATGAGGAATCAGCTACAAAGAGTAAGCGTGTAGGCGATGCATGGCATAAAAAGCAAAGTAGAGCCATTTCTGAACCTATGGGCTCTCCCCTACCAGCATGGCTTTACTACAGTGATGATAGAAAAGAGATACTAGTCTCACAAGAGAAAGCACTCATAGTTAAATACATATTTCTACTGTCCGCTGAAGGCTATGGTAGAGCAGCTATCGTTAGAAGATTAAACGATGAGGGAATTTCTCCTATTGGCTCTAGGGCAACAAAGTGGCATTTGTCTTATATAACTAAACTTCTTAACGGTCGAACTGTCCTAGGTGAATACCATCCCCACATTACGAACTCGCTAGGTCAACGTGAAGCAACTGGTGAAGTCATTAAAGACTACTATCCAGCGATTATAGATGAGGACCTGTGGTACAAATCCCAAGCAGGTATCAAAAGCAGACGTATAGGAAGCACTGGGTCAATCAAAAAGGGGATCACTAGGAACATATTCTCTGGTTTTATATCATGCAAGTGTGGTTCATCTGTTCAATTCGTAAATAAAGGGAGCTCCCCTAAGGGCGGTTACTACTTAGTATGTAGCTTAGCGAGGCATGGTGGTGGCTGTAAGTACGTGAGCCATCGTTACTACTATACTCAATGGGTAATCCTTATTGCCCTTCAAAAGCTACTCACACCTTACGCTAAGAAGCCTGAAGATAACTCTAAAGAGATGAGCCTTGAAGGAGAGTTAATAACCTTACAGAAACAGATCGATGAACTCATCCAAGATATAGATGAGAATGGCTTTAGTGCTTACATTAGCAAAGCTATCCGTCAGAAAGAGCTTCGTATCAGTGAAATAACTAGAGAGTTAGAAGATATACAGGCAAAGAAAGTAATCCGTGATGAGTCCTTAGATATTACGGAGCTAACTGCAAATATCAATGAGCAATCTGAACGTTTGAAGCTCCACCAGCACCTTAAAAGGCAACTAAAGACTATAGTGCTATCACCTGATAAGAAGACTATTGATATCTTGGTAAATGATGGTGATGACATACACTTAAGCTATGATGAAAGCACTAAGGTATGGTCCTCTGGTGACGGTATGTGCTTTAAAGTTGAAGCTTAAAATGTGTTTTAATTAATACTAATAATGCCAGCCTAAGAAATAAGTTATACAAC